>NZ_LT838813.1:305000-610000 GCF_900176595.1 Aquiflexum balticum DSM 16537 | reverse complement strand
TGCAGCTACAGCCGCGACTATTGTTTCCGGAGCTGTTGCCGAAAGAATTAAATTAGGACCATTTATCTTTTTTTCGATCTTATATGTGGGTATTTGCTATCCAATTGTTGGAATGTGGAAATGGGGCGGAGGCTTTTTGAATACTTTAGACGTGCCTTTCTATGATTTTGCGGGTTCTACCATAGTGCACTCTGTCGGGGGCTGGGGAGCCTTAGTGGGGGCTTTTTTACTTGGCCCAAGATTGGGCAAGTATACAGAAACAGGCATGAAAGCTATTCCGGGCCATAATATTCCTTTGGCGACAATCGGGGTATTTTTACTTTGGTTTGGTTGGTTTGGATTCAATGGGGGTTCGGTATTGACTGCTGATCCAGGAAGTGTTTCCAGGGTTTTTGTCACCACTGCTATTGCGGGTGCCGCAGGTGCATTTGGGGCTTTGATAGCTTCGTATCTTAAATTCAAGACCTATGACATCACTATGGTGCTGAATGGAATTCTTGCAGGACTGGTAGGCATTACTGCCGGGGCTGATTTGATGGGAGTAGGCGAGTCCGCCATTATTGGGTTTATTGGAGGAACATTGGTTGTATTTGCTGTAGTATTTTTTGATAGAATAAAAATAGACGATCCTGTGGGTGCCATTTCTGTCCACTTGATCGGTGGAATCTGGGGTACTTTGGCAGTGGGTCTATTTGGGAATTTAGCTGGATTCCAGCAGCTTCTTTCTCAACTTATCGGCATTGGGGCAGTAGCAGCTTTTTGTTTTGGCAGCAGTTGGTTGATTTTCTTTTCTTTAAAGAGAACCATTGGTATACGTGTGGATGAAAGAGAGGAATTGGAAGGCTTGGATATCAATGAACACAGTATGCAGGCTTATCCGGACTTTGCTTCAAAAAATTAAAACTTTAATTTTAACCCTACATTGTTAACAAAGGCACAATCGGATTCATCTCCATTGTGCCTTTTTTTGATTCCTGTTCAAAACGCTTTTAAACTGATATCCATACTTTTTACGTGATGGGTCAGTGCACCTACGGATATAAAATCCACACCGCACTCAGCTACATCTTTCAGTGTTTCTTCTGTAATACCTCCGGATGCTTCAATCGGAAATCTTCCGTTTACTAATCTGATTGCTTCTCTCATGGTAGGGTAATCCATGTTGTCCAGCATGATAAAGTCGACCCCGCCTACATCCAATACTTCCTTGACCTCAGCAAGTGTTCTCGTTTCTACCTCGATTTTCAAGTTCAGTTTTTTTGAATCAAGATAGGATTTGGTAGACTCGATTGCTTGCCTTATTCCTCCTGCAAAATCAATATGATTGTCCTTCAGCATAACCATATCATACAAAGCGAATCTATGGTTCAACCCGCCACCGAGGACCACGGCCCATTTTTCCATCAATCTGAAGTTTGGGGTTGTCTTTCTAGTGTCCATCAGCCTTGCTTTGGTATGGCTGATAATTTGATTGAGGTTATGCGTTTTTGTGGCTATTGCGCTCATCCTTTGGAGACAGTTCAAAACCAATCTTTCAGTGGTCAAAATAGATATTGCTGAGCCTTTTACTGTCAATCCAATGTCTCCGGCTTTGACTTCAGAACCGTCATACATCAACAGTTCAACTTTCAGATCAGGGTCAAATTGACGAAAAATCATTTCTGCAAGTTGCAGTCCTGCGATGATGCCTTTTTCTTTAATGATCAATTGGGCCTGACCCTGTTTACCTTGAGGGATTGATCCCAAAGATGAATGGTCACCCGCACCAACATCTTCTTGGAGGGCAAGACGGATAAATTCATGTATTTTTTCAGGTGTCAGATAGGGTATGTTTTTCACACCTCAAAAATAAAAAATTATGTTTGCAGGGAGCCTAAATTCTTATTTTTATAATTTCCAGGCTAAAGATTTTAATCAGGTCACCTTTATTGGTTCCTTTGATCAGTATCCGAAATTGATTTGAATCGGTCATATAGGATCCCACAAAAAACATTGTAGGCCCCCGATTTTCTCCCTGATGGAGAACTTTGAAATCATCCGGAGGGTATTTGATAAAAAAATCCTTTAGAATAAATTCTGCCTGATTTTTAGAATAATCACCTTGCTGGCCATTGATATTCAAATTGATAGCGTGGTCGAAATATCTGGCAAGATCCTTACTTGAACCTGTTTTGAAATAAACAGATAATTCCGTCAAATTGAGATTTGTTTCGGTTCGGTTGGTGGCACCTGAAGGCACAAAAAACAATAGAGATAATGATATTAGGGCAACTAAACTTTTCATAAAATTCATTGTGAAAACTACAAAACAAATATTAAGCCAAATTCGTTAGGTAAGGCTATTATTTGACAAAAAAGTAATTCATCCTAAGATTTCTGCTTTTGATGTGAGTTTATCAATTTCCAAAAGCAGAAAATTATGTAGCTGGAATTTTGTGCACTTGGTAAAGAATAATCATTTTTACAGTTCGTTAAAAAATCACTTTTAATTTTTATCAAAATAGAATGCCACTATGAATAAAAAAGTAATATTGATGATTTTGGATGGATGGGGCATTGCTACTAATCCCGAGGTCTCCGCAATTGATAAAGCAAAAACGCCTTTTGTGGACAGCCTTTATAAAAAATATCCCCATTCCAAGTTGGAAGCTTCAGGTTTGGCCGTAGGTCTTCCTGAAGGGCAAATGGGTAATTCCGAGGTTGGTCACATGAATATAGGTGCAGGAAGAGTAGTTTATCAGGACCTGGTCAAAGTCAATAAGGCAGTTCAAGATGGGGATCTGAATCATCACCCTATTTTGGTGGAGGCATTCAATTATGCCAAAAGGGAAAATAGAAAAGTGCATTTGATAGGGTTGGTTTCGGATGGAGGCGTACATGCTCACATTGACCATCTCAAAGGCCTTTGTGATGCAGCTAAATTCAATGGTTTGTCACAGGTTTATGTACATGCATTTACTGACGGCAGGGATACCGATCCAAAAAGCGGGCTGCATTATTTGAGTGAACTCAATGAGCATTTTCAGCATTCTGTGGGTAAGATTGCTTCTGTCATTGGGAGATACTATGCCATGGATAGAGATAAAAGATGGGAAAGGGTGAAATTGGCCTATGATGCCATGGTCAAAGGTGAAGGAGAGAAATCAAAAGATGTGTTGGCCTCAATGGTCAAATCCTACAGTAATGGGGTGACGGATGAGTTTATAAGACCAATTATTCAGGTCAATGAACAGGGTAAGCCATTGGCTGTAATTCAGGAAAATGATGTAGTGATTTGCTTCAATTTCAGGACTGACAGAGGAAGGGAAATCACCCAAGTCCTTACGCAGACGGACTTTGAAGATTTTAATATGAAAAAACTAAAACTTCATTATATAACCTTTACCAGTTATGATGAGACATTCAAAAATGTAAAAGTTCTCTTTGAGAAGGATAATCTGAATAATACTTTGGGAGAGGTGTTGGCTGAGAATAGGAAAAAACAAATCAGAATAGCAGAAACCGAAAAGTATCCCCATGTGACTTTCTTTTTTTCAGGAGGCAGGGAAAAAGAATTTGACGGAGAAAGCAGGATTTTGTGTCCATCTCCAAAAGTAGCAACTTATGACCTAAAGCCTGAAATGAGCGCTTATGAAATTGCAGACAAAATAAAAACCGAAATAAGAAAAAAAGAGGTGGATTTTGTTTGTCTCAATTTTGCCAATCCGGATATGGTGGGACATACAGGGGTGTTTGAAGCTGCTGTTAAGGCATGTGAGACAGTGGATGAATGTGCCAGACAGGTCATTACCCAGGCCTTGGAAAGTGGTTATACCACCATAGTGATTGCAGACCACGGAAACAGTGATATGATGATCAATGAAGATGGAAGTCCAAATACAGCCCATACTACTAATCTGGTCCCTTGTATTCTGGTAGATGAAAAAGATAAATTTGAGCTTAAAGATGGGAAATTGGGCGATTTAGCACCCACTATTTTGACTTTGATGGGCATTTCTATCCCGAAGGAAATGACCGGAAATATTTTGGTTTAAATAATATTACATTTGTAACAAGAGGCTGTATCATAAATCGACTTTCAAATTTTATTGCCAAATAAAGTATAGGTTTTACAATTAGGCCCTTTGTGACTTTGTGTTTGTGGTCAAAATTGTCCAAAAATGCCATAAAGGCACAAAGACCCAAAGTCTAGTCAAATCTAAGCCCAAATAATATTTGGATATGATTTTGGAGATTTCACTTATGAGACAGCCTCTTGTTATTTATGATCTTGGAAAACAAAAATATATATGAAGTATTTTTATTTTATCATTCTGTTTCTTTTAATGTTCATCAGCTGTGTGGAAACCAATAGGTCGGTTCAGGAAACAGAGAATATCTATTTTCCATTGAAAGATTACATAGAAGAATTGGCTCTGAATCTTGACGGTAAGGTGCTTTTAAAAGAAGTTATTGTCAACGGCGAAAAAGAGGAGATCATTGATACTTTGAGCTCTGAAAATTGGCTTAGAGAACTGGATTTTTTTATACAGGCGGATATCAATAAACCTAGCTTGGCTGCCGCCTATGAGACCCAAAAAAATGATCGGGAACTAATCCATCAACTGAAAAAAAACGAGAAAGGGAGAGTGAAAAAAATTGTGGTGAATTACAGTGGCGGAGAAGTGAAGGACATTACATTTATTTCCGGATCTTCCAATCTTTTTTATTCCACCCAAACAACAGGAATTATTTACAACCAAGGCCAAGGAGGGGAAATTGAAAATTATGTAGTGGAGACAACTCAAAAGGTTGTCTTTTTGAAGCCAAATAAAATGAGCATAACCGGGTATGTTAAATAGCCCTTATGTAATACTCAAAACAAACTATGCCCCATTTTTCTTAATAGCCTTGATTTTGATGCATTTATACATCAATCTCTTCTCAAAAAATAATCTTGCAAAAGAAATGGATTACTGAATTCTTTACACGAAGGCAAAAAACACCAGCCAGATAATTATAAGAATCGGTAAAAGAATGGGAAGGGAAAAACGGATCACGTAACCAAAAAAGGATGGCATTTTGATACCGCTTTGTTCAGCGATTGACTTGACCATGAAGTTTGGACCGTTCCCTATATAGGTCATAGCACCAAAGAATACTGCTGCAATGGAAATAGCCATCAGTTCAAATGCGGAATCTTCGTAATTATTCAAAGCAAAATCCCTCACATTCTCAATACTGCTAATTTCAGCCCCTTGTGAGGCCATGGCCGCAGCAAGGAAATTCAGGTAAGTCGGTGCATTATCCAAAAATCCGGAGAGAATACCGGTCCCCCAATATAAAGTGTTATGGGTGATTATGGCTGCACCTTCGGGAGATTTTGCAAAATTCCCCACCAACTCCAATGCAGGCATCATTGTGCCAAAGATCCCAATAAAGATAAAGGCGACCTCTCTTATGGGTTCAAAATTAAATTCATTTCCTTTTATCGCTTTTTGATCTGCAAATTTAAAGCTCAAATAAGCTACCGATAACATGATGATCTCCCTGATGAAGGAAAATTTCTGTCCATCGTAATGAATGGCCGGTACCCAATCAATCACATTTGGATCCAAAAACACAGAGCAAATTACAACTAGAAGCCAAAGAAAATTTCTTGATCCGATCAACTCAAATTTGTTGGTATAAACGGTTTCCTCCAATTCATCTTCATTTGCTTTGCCGAATTTTCTGTCAATTAAATAAAAAACGCCAGATAATAACAATAAAGCTAACACCCAAGCAGGCCAATTATACTCTAATGTCCAGAAAAAAGGAACGCCTTTTAAGAATCCCAGGAATAACGGCGGATCGCCAATCGGGGTCAGGGAACCCCCAATGTTGCTGACCATGAAAATAAAGAAAATAATATGGTAGGGCTGGATGTTGCCTTTGTTCAGCCTGATAAAAGGTCTGATCAAAAGCATGGAGGCGCCAGTAGTACCTATAAGGTTCGAAATTAAAGCCCCTATCAGTAATAAGGATACATTTGCCATGGGGGTGGCTTTTTTATCGACTTCTATCAATATCCCTCCGGAAGCTATGTAGAGAGATGCCAAAAGGGCTATGAACTGTACGTATTCAGCCAAGGCATGAACCGGTCCATGTACATTATGAAGGGCAAATAAATAATAGAAAACCACCAAAATAGCCAATCCTACTGCCACTTTGGGATAATTGTGATGCCAAAAATGTTCATAGAACAAAGGACCTGTTGCAATCATCAGCAGCAAGGCAACGAAGGGTATCACGAGCCAAAGAGGAGCAGTCCCATGCTGGTCATGGGCATCATCGTGAACGTGTGGGTCTACACTTGCTAAAGTGTGACTTTCACTATCCTGTTTTACTACCTCGGTTTGGGTTTCTGCTTGGGCAAAGACTTGAGGGATACCTGAAAAATAAAACATCCCAAAAATCACTACGAAAACAGTAATAAGATTCTTCATTCAATTAAAATTATAGGCTCATTTTAACAATTCGTATTTCAGAAAACCTTGAAATTTGTGATTAGCTAAAAACAAACTCCAATTTTGTTTTTGCTAAACTACTTATTTTGAATGAAAAGGACTACATAAAAAATCAGCCAAAAGGGGAATAATTTAAATTTATTTACTCTTGGCTGATGACTGGCTATATGGTTATACAAGTTGCTTGAGAGCGATTTCCAAAGAAGATTGTGCCAAGCCTGTTTTGGTTGGATTTGATTCAAAAGTTTTCCTCAGAGCTTTGGATATGGTGTTACTGACATCCTTGAAAATGGCATCATCGGTCAATATTACCTGATCAGACATTAAATGTGCGAATACTCTTGCCATGCCACAATTGGCAATAAAATCCGGAAGCAGGGAGATTTTTTCATCGGTCCACATGCCTATTGGACCAAAAAATATCTCTGAGTCTGCAAAGGGTACATTGGCACCACAGCTGATTACTTCCAAACCTGCATTTACCATTCTTTCAACCTGATTTTTGGTAATTAGTCTTGAGGAAGCTGCCGGTATAAAAATCTCACTTTCTAAATCCCAGATTTTTTCATTGATTTCATCAAAAGGTATCAGTTCATCAGCAACTAGCTTGTTGCCATCTCTTTTTACAAACAAATCCCTTACTTCATCCAATGAAAATCCATCTTCATTTATCAATCCCCCTACTCTGTCGATGATTCCTACTATTTTGACACCTTCTACGGCTAGAAAGCATGCTGCTGCTGCTCCAACATTACCCCAACCTTGGATAATAGCCCTTTTGCCTTTTATTTCACCTCCCCAGATTTTATAATAATGTCTTACAGCTTCAGCTACGCCAAAACCTGTAATCATGTCCGCTACTTTATATTTTTTTGGACCATTCGGTGTGTATAAAGGATCTTCCAAAACTTTGGAAACACCTTGCCGAAGCTGGCCTATCTTTCTGATTTTATCGGGCTCGGTTGCGTGAAAGTGACCGTTGACAATACCTTCCTGTGGGTGCCAAAGTCCGAAGGATTCCGTAATGGGAATTACCTCGTGAATTTCATCTATGTTAAGATCCCCGCCTGTTCCGTAGTAGCTTTTCAATAACGGCATTACCGCCCGGTACCATCGCTTTAATACTTCATCTTTTCTTGGGTCATTGGGATCAAAATTAATTCCTGACTTTGCTCCACCGATGGCTGGTCCTGAAACCGTGAATTTTACCTCCATGGTTTTTGCAAGGGATTCCACCTCCCTTTTGTCCAGGCCTTTGCGCATTCTTGTTCCACCACCTGCAGCACCTCCCCTGAGAGAATTGATGACTACCCAGCCTTCTGCTTCAGACTCGTTGTCGCTCCATTCAAAAACAATCTCGGGTTGTTGATTCTCAAATTTTTTGAGTAATTCTTTCATATCGAATATTTGGGTTTATCTGAAGGCAAAAATAGAAATAATCCCGACTTTTAAAGTACTCTGCTATTTAATCCAAAAATGTTGCCCCCGCAATTGTCAATTGAAGCGCCTGTTACTGAAGAAAGGCAATTGTTTTCACCTCTTAATCTCAAAACCCCCAAAAAAGCAAAGATGAGAGCTTCTTTAAAATTGATAAGTGTTTCTCCTGCAGAAATGATTTCAAAATTTTCAGACAATGCTTCGTGAAGCTTTTCCATAAAAAAAGTATTGTAGGTTCCTCCACCGGTAATCAAAATTGAAGGCTTTTTCCCTGGAATTGGTGTAAGCGTCATGTTGATTTGTTGCACATAATGTACCACTAAGGTGTGCAGAATGTTCTCAGCCTTATGATCTCCGTTTCCCTCCAGAATTTTCAGGTAGTCTTTCAAATCCTCTCTTCCAAGGGATTTAGCGCCCTTAATTTGGTAGAAAGGCAGTTTATCAAGTTGTTTCAAAACCTTATTTAGCAGTTTTCCTTTCTTGGCAAGCTTTCCATCTTTATCATAGCTTTTGCCGCAGGTTTCAGCAAAATGATTGAGCAATAGGTTAAAGGGGCAAATATCGAAGGCTATCCTTTTTTGATCAAATTCCATGCTGATATTGGCAATACCGCCAAGGTTGATGCAATAGTCATATTTCCAAAACAAATACCTGTCTCCAATAGGGACTAATGGGGCTCCTTGTCCACCAAGTTGCACATCCAGCATTCTAAAATCATTGATTACAGGAATACCACAAGCTTCATGAATAGCCCAGCCATTTCCTATCTGAAGGCTTAGTCGCTTCTTTGGTTGGTGAAATACGGTATGACCATGAGAAGCGACAGCCTGTACCGAAAGAGAATGTTTGGTGACAAAATGCTTAACCTGTTCTCCCATCCAATTTCCAAATTCCACATCGAGCAAAGTTAATTTCAGTCCGTTCACGGTATGGGCTTTGACCAGTTTTTTGGCTAATTTCTTAGGAAAAGGAACTGTTTCAGATTCGACTATCGAATACTTCCAGTTTTCGTGTTTTTCAAATTCGCAATAAGCAATATCAAGCCCATCTCCGGAAGTACCTGACATCAGACCTATTATTTTATAGGATGAATGACCATTCATGGGTTAAAATTTGTTAAATGTTATTGGGTAAAGTTAATTTTAATTTATTCAAAATCCTTGGTTTCTTAAAATGAGTAGTTTTGCAAATGACTAGGCTTAAATTACCCCGAAATTCTTGAGAAACTTAATAGTAGATATAGGAAACAGCAGAATCAAAACAGCAGTTTTTGAAGATGATACATTGATTTCAGAAAATAGTTTTGAGGATTTTGACTTATTCAGGGCTTTTTCAGAAAAACTGGATTTCCAGCATGCCATCATCAGTTCAGTTACTTACCAAGAAACACAATTGAATGAGATGTTACCGTATTCATTTCTATTTCTGAATATGAAAACACGTCTACCGATAGAGAATAAGTATCAAACGCCGGAAACGTTGGGAGTGGATAGAAAGGCTGCTGTAGTGGGTGCAAGAGCTATCGCAGCGGTTGGAAATCTATTGGCAATAGATCTGGGAAGTTGTATAACCTATGATTTTCTGGATGACCGGAATTGTTATTGGGGTGGTGCAATTTCACCTGGACTACAGATGAGGTTCAGGGCCATGAATCAGCAAACAGCAAGGCTTCCTTTGGTGGACTTGAAAAGGGAGTCCGTACCTGATTTAATAGGAGGGAGTACAGTTTCCTGCATGCAGGGAGGGGTATATTTTGGTATTCTTCATGAATTGACCGGATTCATTGAGCAGTACCAATCAAAGTATAAAGGTTTAAAGGTCATTATTTGTGGGGGTGATTCAATTTTTTTTGAATCCTTAACAAAAGACCACATATTTGTAATCCCTAATTTGATCCTGTATGGATTAAATAGAATATTAAGCTACAATGTCAATTACCAATAGGTTCAAATTACTTGGTGTCATCAGCACCTTTTTTATATTCAACAATGCCTTTTCACAGTCAGGTGCATCTACCTACAGCGCACTTGGATTGGGTGAATTCAACAATTCCGGATTTACCCAAAATCGAGCAATGGGAGGATTAGGGATAAGTTATGGTACAGGTTGGGCTATCAATCAAATGAATCCGGCCCTATCCACCCGAAATACTGTTTTTAACTTTCAGGCAGCATTTAATTATTCAAGATTGGATGTGGCAACCAACGATTTGAATGAGACCATCGATGGTGGAGGGATTTCTTATGCAGCCATATCCTTACCCATCAATGCCGGTAAATCCACCGTAGGCTTAGGACTTAACCAAATCAGTAGTGTCAACTACAGACTTTTGGTCAATGGTCAGGTTTCCAATTCTGATCTGACCTCATTAAACAGAATTGAAGGAGAAGGAGGTATTTCGGAAGCATATCTTTCTACGGGAATTGTGGTAGCAAAAAATCTGAGTTTAGGAGTGCATGGGTCATATCTTTTTGGATCTACCATCAGAACCAATCAGCTTGCGCTGTTGGATTCAAGCAGTAATCCGATCGGGGCCTCCTCTGAATTCTACCAAAGATTTACCGTGAGTGACATGACTTTTAAATTGGGTGTTCACTATTTTTTCAAACTCGGAGCAAAAAGTAATCTTCATTTAGGAGCCACTTATCATGCTTTTGGTGAAATAAATGGAAGAGAGTTTGCAAAAGTGGCAGGATTTGGTCAAGCTAGCAACCCGGATTCGGAAGGTGATGTAATCAGTGATAATGTAAAAGGGAATGTTTTTATTCCTACAAACATAGGTTATGGGATTTCTTACGAAAAAATCAATAAATTTGTAATTGGTCTTGAGGCCCAAATGCAGGCATTTAGCGAATTTCGGTCTTTTGGCGGAACAGTAGGTGAATTGGGGGATAGTTACAGAGTTGCGTTTGGCGGTCAGTTTACTCCTGGTTTCAGCGCTGGGAGCAGCCTGATCAAAAGGTCTACAATCAGAGCTGGGGTTGAATATCAACAAACCCCATATGTTGTTAACCAAACAGAGATTAATGATATTGGCATTAATTTTGGAGCATCTGTTCCGATTAGTTCCCTCTCTTTGGTAAACTTCGCTCTTAAATTTGGTTCAAGAGGAACCTTGGAAAATGGACTGATCAGAGAAAATTACTTTAATGTGACATTAGGATTTTCTCTCAACGATAATACATGGTTTTATAAACGAGTTTACGAATAAAGAAAACAGAATATGAAAGTAAAACACACACTTGTAGGGTTCTTTATAATAGCCCTTGTAGGAATGGCACAGGCGCAGGACGGTTGGAACTGGCCCGCTGATGAAGAGCTAGAAGCAAAAGCAAGAGAATACAACGCTTCCTATGTGGACTATATGAAATCTGATCAGTTCGTTGAAGCAACCAAACCACTGAGTTGGCTTTTGGCCAATACTCCTGATTTGAATGAATCCATTTATATCAATGGTGTAACAGTATACCACGGTGCTGCAGGAACAGCAACTGATGAGGCAAAGAAAAAGGTATATCAGGATTCTGTCATAACGATTTTCGATATGAGAAAGGCTAATTTTGATAATGAAACCAAATGGATAGAAAACAAAGCATACTACAGCTATAATTATTACAAAGCCGATAGAAAAAAAGTTGGTGACGCCTTGGCTACATTTGATAGAGTGGTTGAATTGAATGGTAATTTCAATACCATCAATTTGGTCGCAGCTTATTTTGATTTGGTCTATAGGCATAATGCCTATAATAAAGCTTTTACCAAAGAGCAACTGTTGGAACGCTATGAAAAACTAAATGCTTTGTTAGCTGAAGCAGAGGCAGAAGGTAAAGATGTTTCAGCGCCAAAGCAGACCTTGGAACAATTGGTTGTTGCTATGGAGTTGATTGATTGTGATTTCATTGAAAACACCTTAAGTCCGAAGTTGATGGCCGATCCTACCAATATGGTATTGGCACAGCAGATTTTCAAGTATTCCATCCAATACAAGTGTACCTCTTCGCCTACATTCCTGACAGTTTTGGAAATGATAGATTCTGACAATCCTACTTTCTCGACCTCTCAGGTTAGAGCGATGCGCTATATGCAGAACAGGGAGTATGAAAAAGCCTTCCCTGTCTTGGAAAGAGCTTTGACTTTGGCAGAAAACAACACCCAAAAAGCGGAAGTATATTTTGATTTGGCTAAAATCCATGCTCAGTCAGGTAGAAAATCAGCTGCAAGATCTTCTGCACTTGAGGCAGGAAAAGTTGATCCTGAAAAATCCAAAGAAGCTTGGTTGTTGATAGCCCAATTGTATATGGGGTCTTACAATGATTGTAAAAAAGGTATCAGTAGGGTAGAAGATCAGGCTATCTTTATAGCAGCCTATAATGCTTACCAAAGGGCAGGTGACAGCAAAGGTATGGCTGAGGCACGTGCGAGGTTCCCTTCCAAAGAGGAATTGTTTACGGAAAGCAGACAGCCAGGTGAAACTTTAACCTTAAACTGTTGGATAGGTGAAACTGTAACTTTGGCAACTAGAGATTAAATTCTGTAAATTATATTCAAAAAGGCAGTTTGAAGACTGCCTTTTTGTGTTACTAATAGGTTTGTATTTCTTTTGATATCTTTGGGGCTATGAAATGGATTTCAGGACCATTATTGTTTTTTTGTTTCATCCCTCTGTTGTTTTCTTCCTGTGGAGAAGAAGTAGATACTGCTTTGTTGGAAGGTTATTTGGGACCAACGAGTATAGCTTATGATATCGAATTGTATCACAGTGATTCTGCAATCATTCGGACTGTTTTAAGAGCTAAAAAACAACTGGAATATGAAGACGGTAATATTGAATTTCCTCAAGGTATTGAAATTACATTTTTCGATAAAGAGGGAAATATCAGTACCACCATGCGAGCTGACAAGGGCTATTATGAAAGAAAGGATAATATTTATAGAGGGGAAGGAGACGTGAGAGTAAATAATTTAGAGAAGGAACAAAAACTTTCCTCAGAAGAGCTTTATTGGAATCCGAATTCCAAAAAGATTTATACGGAGAAGTTTGTGACTGTTCAGGAAAAAGAAACTCTTTTTAATGGAACAGGAATGGAAGCTGATGAAGGATTCAATGAATATAAACTCTTTAAAGTAACCAATAGCCGGACTTTATTGCCGGGTGAGGGAATGTAAATGAAACTTACTGATATCATTTTATTGTCACTTTCTGCAGCTTTGGTGATAGTGGGAACCCACCTTACCATTACCTTGGGGCTGACAGCTTCGTACCCGGTATTTATGTTTGCAGTGGTACTCCTATTCTGGTATAGGTATCGGAAAAACAATCAGCTGGTGAAGGAAGGCAGTGATTCAATTGAAAAAACAAAAAAAAGTAAAACCAAGGGAAGGAAATAATGGAATCACAATACCTCATTTATGTCGTTATTACCCTGCTTTTTTCCGCCTTTTTTTCAGGAATAGAAATAGCATACGTCTCAGCCAACAAACTGCATATTGAACTTCAAAATAAGCAGGGCTTACTTTCAGGAAGAATTTTATCCGCTTTTATTCAGCGCCCAGGTCAATTTATTGGCACAACCTTGATTGGCAATACCATTGCTTTGGTGTTGTATGGTATATTTATGACCAATCTTTTGGAACCTTGGATAAGGGGTTGGATACCGGTCGGATTTGAAAATCAGGTTTTGATATTGGTCATCCAAACAGTAATCTCAACCATGTTGGTTTTAATTACTGCTGAATTTCTTCCTAAAAGCATTTTTATGCTCAATCCGAATAGTTTGTTGTCTGTTTTTTCAGTGCCTTTTCAGATTGTTTATATTATCATGTTTCCTATAGTTTGGTTGGTAGTGGGGCTATCCAGGTTCTTTATTGTCAATATTTTGAGATTGGATTACAATGAGGATAAACCGGTTTTTAAAGTAACTGATCTGAATAGTTTCATACAAAATAACCTGCGCCACAGCGGTAGTGATATAAAGGTAGATATGGACACCAAGATTTTTGATAATGCAGTGGAATTCAAAACCATCAGGGTAAGGGAATGTATGGTTCCAAGGACAGATATTGCTGCAGTGGATATTGAAGATACTATGGAAGATCTAAAAGAGGTATTTGCTGAAAGCGGCCACTCCAAGATCATTGTTTTCAAAGATTCCATTGATGATGTGATCGGTTATTGCCATCAATTGGAGTTGTTCAAAAAACCCAAAAATATTGCAGATATTCTTACGCCGATAATTATAGTCCCTGAGTCTGCTTTGGCAAATGAATTACTGATACAATTTATTAAAGAAAGAAAAAGTTTGGCATTGGTGGTGGATGAATTTGGCGGGACTAGCGGAATTGTCAGCATGGAAGATATCATTGAAGAAATCTTTGGGGAAATTCAGGATGAGTATGACAGTGATGATCTGATTGAACAAAAATTGTCAGAAAATGAATATTTGCTCAGTGCCAGACATGAAATTGATTATTTAAATGAAAAATATGGATGGCATATTCCATACGGAGATTTTGAAACTTTAGCAGGATTTATTCTTTCATTAAGGGAAGATATTCCTCAAAAAGGCGAGTCTATTACCTATGAGGCCTATACTTTTGTTGTAGTTTCAAAACAGGAGCACCGATTGGAAACAGTCAAAATCAAGATTCATCATGGTTCTGACAGCTTCAATTAATTTATTGACAAAGATTATATTTTGAATTTACACGCAGATTGAATTATTTTGCGGCACTTCAACAAACAGGAGAATGGCTTTAATTAAAAAAATCAGACAGAGAACAGGTCTTGCAATAGGTGTTATTGCAGTGGGATTGATATTTTTCCTTGTAGGAGGAGATATTTTAAGTCCAAATTCCACCCTTTTGGGCGGCAAATCAAACGAAGTAGGTGAGATTGCAGGTGAAAGTATTTCTTATGAGGAATACATCCAAAAAATAGAGGAAACAAAATTTTCATTTCAACAAAATACAGGAAGGACCCCTTCCGAAGCTGAAATGAACTCCATCCGTGAACAGGCATGGAGGGCTTTGATTGTGGAGCGGGTCTTTGAATCGCAATATGAAGCATTGGGACTGACTGTTTCCGATGCTGAATTGGTTGACCTTGTTCAGGGCAAAAACATCATCGCTGAGCTTAGGCAGCAGCTGACCAATCCGCAGACAGGTGAATTTGACAGAACCCAATTGGTATCATTCCTTCAATCCCTCGACGCAGCAGGTCCGGAGCAAAGAGCCTATTGGGCTCAGCAGGAAAGAATGTTTGCCAATGCAAGGTTAAGGATCAAGTATGACAATCTTTTGTCGACCTCTGAATATGCCAATTCCAAGGAAGGTAAGTTAGAACATAAAATGACCAACTCCATAGCGGATGTGGATCATTTATTCATTCCATTTTATGCTATATCCGATTCATTGGTTCAGGTTTCGGACAGTGAACTGAAAGATTATATCAGCAAGAATCCTGATAAGTTTAAGGTCTCAAATGCAATTGATTTGGATTATGTCAGCTTCGAGCTCAATCCAAGTGGTGAAGATTCAGCAACTGTAATCAGCGAAATCAGGGAATTAACTGAAGAATTGAGGAGTACCAGCAATGATTCCCTATTTGTCGTTCGTAATTCAGAAGGCTTACAACCGTTTTCAACCTTTGGCCCCGGTGATGTTTTGCCAAATACACTTACATCCAATGTAGATGAATTTGTAGAAGGAGAGACTTATGGTCCTTTCCTCACCAACAGGTCTTCATATGTCAGCCATAAAATCACTTCAAAATTTGATGGTACTCCCAAAATGAGAGCAAGCCACATTCTTTTCGGAGCGCAAGACTTGGAGGGGGATGCAAAAGAACAAGTGAGACAGACGGCTCAGGGTGTATTGAAAGAAATTCAGGAAGGCCTTAATTTTGCCGCAGCCGCTGCTCAGTATGGTCAGGATGGCACAGCACAGCGAGGTGGTGACTTAGGATGGTTTGCCAAAGCAGATTTTGTGGAGGAATTTGCAAATGTTTCTTTTGAAGCTAAAAGTACAGGATTGATCAACAGATTAGTGGAAACTGAATATGGATTTCATATCATCAGTGTTACAGACCTTCCCCAGACTGAGACCTATAAAATTGCTACTCTAGAGTTGGAGTTGGGTCCTAGTGATGCCACTAGAAATGATGTTTTCAGGAAAGCTGATTTTTTTGCGGCCAACACCGGTAATGCCAAAGAGTTTGTTGCCAATGCTGAAAAAGAAGGTTATAGAATCATTCAGGCAAATAATGTAGATGCATTTGCGAGGAATTTAAATAACCTTCAAAATGCGAGAGAGGTAATCAGATGGGCATTTAATGATGCCTCAGTTGGAAAAGTTTCACAGGTGTTTGAATTGGACAATACGTATATCGTAGCTACCCTTAAAAACAAATATGAAGAAGGTACCGCAAGCTTGGATCAAGTAAGGCAGCAGGTATTGACTCAGGTCAGAAATGATAAGAAAGCTGAAATGATCAAAGAAAAAATCAAAGATAATGCATCACTTGAAGAGATGCAGGCTTTATTTGAAGATGTAGCTTCTTTGGACAATACAGCAGACCTTAGGCTAAACGCATCAGTATTACCAGGAGTGGGATTTGCCCCTAAGGCTATTGGCGCGGTCTTTGGACTTCAAAATCCCGGAGATATCAGCAGACCCATACATGAGGATGTTGGAATCATCGTATTGAAATTGAATTCTTTGACTCCTTCCCCAGAAATTGCAGATTATAACAGTTATCAAAGACAACTTACCCTCAATGCTTCTCAAAGAACTTCATACATGATAATGATGGCTTTAGAAGATTTGGCTAATGTCAAAGATTATAGATATAAATTTTTCTAAACCGTGATTAAGAATCAAAACCCGTGGATCCGTTCACGGGTTTTTTTTTGTCTTTGGATTTTATTTCATCAAAATGTTGTTCAAAACTTAAATTGGCCAAAAATGAAACATGCATTTGACAAAGAATCATTCAAGGAAAAACTGGAAGCCCAAACTTCCTTCCCGACCTTGTATATGTTTAAATTTATAGTCCCCAGTGGCAAAGAACAAAAAGTGGCAGCGTTATTGCCTAATAATAAGATGACCTTAAAGACCTCTTCAAAGGGCAAATATGTATCTGCGACCATTAAGGCAATGATGCCCAATAGTGAGTCAATATTGGATATTTACGAAAAAGCATCGAAGATTGAAGGGGTAATTTCACTTTAAAAAAAACAGTTATGTGGACCGAAGAAAACAACAAACTAAAAAGAACCTTTAAATTCAAAGACTTTCAAGAAGCTTTTGCCTTTATGACAAGAGTCGCTTTCCTTGCTGAAAAACATGACCATCATCCTAATTGGAGCAATGTATACAATACGGTAAATATTGAGCTGACCACCCATGATAAAGGGAATGTCATAACCCAAAAAGATAGAGACTTAGCCAAAGCCATTGATGAAATCTGATATTTCTGAAGAAAGACCCGTTCAACTCTTTCTTGTGCCTACTCCCATCGGTAATCTTAAAGACATTACTTTTAGGGCTATTGAAGTACTGAAATCCGTGGATGTCATCCTTGCGGAGGATACCCGCACAACAGGAAAGTTGCTCAAGCATTATGAAATACAACGGCCTTTACAGAGTTATCATATTTTCAATGAACACAAGACTGTTGAGAGACTTATTGAAAGGCTAAAAAAAGGAGAAGTCATGGCCTTGGTCAGTGATGCAGGTACGCCCGGGATATCTGATCCCGGATTTTTATTGGTAAGAGCTGCTAAGGATGTAGGAATCGAGGTGAATTGCCTTCCAGGTCCGACTGCCTTTGTTCCTGCTTTGGTCAATTCAGGTCTGCCCAATGATAGGTTTACCTTCGAGGGATTTTTGCCTCATAAAAAAGGCAGGAAAACCAGAATTGAATCTCTTTTGGAAGAATCCCGGACAATGATATTTTATGAGTCCCCGCACCGGCTGATGAAAACCCTTGAACAGTTTGCAGAAAATTTTGGTAAGGACCGTATGGCAAGTGTATCCAGGGAATTGACAAAAGTTTTTGAAGAAAATGTCAGAGGTACACTGGAGGAGCTGATTGAATATTATAAAGAAAATCCGATAAAAGGAGAGATCGTAATTGTGCTCCAGGGAGTAGGAAAAAACGTATAGTGATCATGATTCTCTGATTATGCTTAAAGACCAATTTAATCTTACAATTTTTTAATTTTAAATCTTTCAATAAAAAAATAACCTATCTCGCAGAATGATTGATTTATCACAAGTATTAAAACAAACCATTGAAGTAGCTGAATCTGCAGGAGTTTTTATTAGAAAAGAAAGACAGACGTTTGATGTGAAAAGCGTTGAGCAAAAAGGACTCAATGACCTTGTATCTTATGTAGATAAAGAAGCTGAAAAAATGATTGTGGAAGGGCTATCCAAAATTCTTCCAGGGTCTGATTTTATCACCGAAGAAGGCACAGCACAGACAGAAGGCAAGGAATTTACTTGGATCATAGATCCTTTGGATGGCACTACAAATTTCATTCATGGCTTACCGATTTTTGCCGTAAGTATAGGTCTAAGACATCTGGATGAAATTATATTGGGAGTAGTTTATGAAATCAATTTTCACGAATGCTTTTATGCTTTGAAAGGGAAAGGTGCTTTTTGTAATGGTACGCCCATTAAAGTAAGTAAGGCTGCCAATCTTGGGGAAAGTCTGATTGCTACAGGATTTCCTTACAGTGCCTTTAACCAGATTGATGCGTATTTGGATGCCTTGAAAATGCTTATGCAGAAAACCCATGGAATAAGAAGATTGGGAAGCGCCGCCATGGATCTGTGCTATGTAGCTGCCGGACGGGCAGACGGATTTTTTGAATTCAATCTCAAACCTTATGATGTGGCAGCAGGAGCATTGATCGTCAAAGAAGCGGGTGGAATGGTCACTGATTTCAGACAAGGAGATGATTATCTTTTTGGAAGAGAGATTCTTGCTTCCAATGGATTGATCCATCAGGAGTTTGATGCACTTTTACAGGATGTGTGGGATTAAGGGATAAGAAAAGCATCTTTCGGGATACTTTTTTCGTTATTCAATGGGTTCGTTATAGAAAAAATCATGAAAAGGTTATTGATAATTATTGTTTCCATCTTAGTGCTTTTGATAGCTTCTGCGGTGGCACTGCCTTTTATTTTCAAAGATAAAATTGTCGAGCGGATTGATAAGGAAATATCCGAGTCTGTGAATGCACAGGTTTACTACGACTTTAAGAATATCAGTTTAAGTATATTCAAAAGGTTTCCACATGTCTCTGCAACTATCAAGGAGTTTGGTATAATTGGCAACCCCCCTTTCCAGAATGACACATTGGTCCATATGGACAGATTGCAGGTCGATTTCAATCTCAGGTCTGTTCTATTTGGTGATTATCCCTCTCTGACAGGAATTCACCTGGACGGTGGGAGTTTATATGTTAAAGTTCTTGAAGATGGGACTGCCAATTATGATATCACCTATCCATCAGAGGAAACAGAACCCGAAAGTAATTTCCAGATAGGCATTGACCTGATCGAAGTAAATGATTTTGATGTGGTCTATGATGACAGACAGCTTCAATATTTTATGGCTTTGGGAAAAATCAAAATGGAAGGAAAAGGGGATTTTACACTTGATGTGTATGATTTGCCTGTGAAAATGGAAGCAATGATTGCTGATATTTCCTATGAGGGCACCAATTACCTTAGAAATAAAAAATTTAAGGGAGAAACCTTGATGAATATTGATATGGATCAAATGAAGTTTTCTTTCGGGGACGGGGATTTCAATATCAATGATTTTCTTTTTGGTTTTCAGGGTTTAATCGCTATGCCGGATGATGACATTGAATTAGACCTGACCTTTGAAGGTAAAAACAACTCATTCAAAAGCATACTTTCCTTAGTACCGGGCATTTATACCGATAATTTCTCTGACATAAAAACTTCAGGAACTATGGATTTTTCTGGATTTTTGAAAGGAATTTATAATGAACAGAGTTTTCCCGCCTTTGATGTTTCAATAAAGGTAGCAGATGGGATGTTCCAATATCCGGATTTACCCAGGCCTGTCAGTAATATAAATCTGGATATGCAGGTCAAGAACGCTACGAATAACCTGGACAATACTTCAGTTAATATTCCAACTTTCAATCTTGATTTTGGGACGAACCCTGTTTCAGGAAGATTTTTTCTGGCCGATCTGCTCACTTACGAAATGGATGGAGCTTTAAAAGGAAAATTAAATTTGGAAGAAGTTACTTCCATTTTTCCTGTTGAAGGATTGACGCTGAAAGGAATTCTAGATGTCAATGCCCAAGCAAAAGGCAAATATGACTCTGCCGCCCAGATTATTCCTACTATCGATGCAAAAATGCTGCTCAGCAATGCATATATCAAAAGTGCTGATTATCCTGCTCCGATCGAAAATTTAAATGTGAATGCTTCCATATTGAATCCAACCGGAGATATGAATGACTTTTTGGTTGATTTAAGCCAATTTGGATTTGAATTAGAGGATGAACAAATCTCCGGAAGGTTGAAAATCAATGATTTTTCATTGCTCAATTGGGACGGTGCTTTAAAGGGAACATTGGATTTTGGTAAAATGCTGGCGATTTTCCCAATGGAAGGCATCATCATGGAAGGGAAAGTCATGGCAGATATTCAGACCAAAGGATCTTATCAGGATGTGGAAGCAGGAAGGTACAACAGACTGGATACACGGGGTTCGGCAAGTATATCGAATTTTTATTTTACTTCAGCTGATTTACCTCAGGGAATTAGAATCCATCAGGCCGATGCTGATTTTTCGCCGGATAGGATCAACCTGACAAAATTTGATTCAAGAGTAGGAGAAAGTCCATTGCTTGCCTCAGGATTTCTTTCCAATTACGTCAATTATATCCTTAAAGACGATGAGACCCTGAAGGGTCAGTTGACATTAAATTCAAGTAAATTCAATGTCAATGAGTGGATGACGGATACAGGCAGCACTGAAAGTTCGGCACTTACAGTGATTGAATTGCCCAAAAACATTGATTTCAATATGTCTGTAGCGGCTGCGGAAGTGCTATATGACAACCTTGTTTTGAAAGATATTCAGGGAAGCTTGGCCTTGAAAGAGGGGGTGTTGAGTTTTAAAGATGCTTCCATGAGCACATTGGGCGGGAAGGTGATGATGAATGGTTCCTACGACCCAAGAGATCTTACAGCTCCAAAATTTGATTTCAGCCTTAATTTGGCCAATCTTAGTATTCCCCAAGCCTTTCAATCGTTCAATACCGTAAAGGCATTTGCTCCGATTGCCCAGCACCTGACCGGAAACTTCAATACTAATCTTGATTTTTCCGGAACTCTTGGTCAGGATATGATGCCGTTACTTTCTTCTTTGGATTTAAAAGGCTTACTGAAAGTAACCGAAGCATCTTTTCAAAACAGTACTTTGTTGCAGGGCATAACCAGTCTTACTAAACTGAATGATACCAATACACTTCAATTTAGAAACCTCAGTATTCCTATAGAAATTAACCAAGGGGTAATGGACGTCAAACCTTTTGATGTCAAGCTTTGGGACTATCAGGCAAATATACAGGGAAGTACCGGGTTTGATGGCTCTATCAATTATCTGATCAATATGCAGGTGCCGGCAGGAGAATTCGGTTCTCAGGCCAACGCACTTCTCGCAGCTATTTCAGGAAATCAGATGGATCAATCCACTCTTATTCCCATTGCCATTAATCTGGGAGGGACCTATAACAGCCCAAAGATTGGGTTAGCAGGCGGAAATAGCATAGAGAATCTTTTGACATCAGCTCTAAAGTCAAGAGGAGCAGCTGAAAAGGAAAATATTCAGGAACAGGCCAAACAACAATTTCAGGCAGCTGAAGACAGTTTGAAAAAAGAACTTACATTAAAATCCCAGATGATCCAGGATAGTCTTCAAAAAGAAGCAGACAAGAAGATTTCCGAAACCAAAGATAAGGCGGTTGATGAAGCAAAAAACCTTTTAAGAGGGATTTTGGGAAAACCGAAGCCTGCAAAACCGGATACTACAAAGAAGAATTAACCTAATAAAAAATACCAGATTGCAAGAGTAACAAAAGAGAGGGGAATTCCAACGCCTACCAATAGCGAAGCAAGCTTTGGTTCCAGATCATGCGTGATGGCGATGATGGATCCTGTAATCATGGGAGCCATGGCTGTTTCAATTACAGAAACCTGCAATAAAAGTCCCTCGAGCAAGAATACTTTTTTGAAGAGAATCCAAATTATCAAAGGAATCAGAAGAAGTTTATACCCTAAACCCATCCAAAGGAATTTGGAACGGAAAGCATTTGAATTGATTTTCACCTGTAAGCCCACCGCAGTCAATGCCACCGGTGTCAGGGTTGCTGTAATCACCTGAAGGATTGTTTCGAAATTTCCGGAAAACGAATAGCCATTGATATTCATCCCCATCGCGATAAGGAAAAATAAAAAGGGCGGGAATGTTAGGATTTTTTTGGTAATATCTCTTTTTCTTTTTTTGCCGGTGCTGTAAATGGAGGCTACGATCACCGCAATGCTACTGACAATGATAAATGAACCTGCCTGATCAATCAATAAGGCGATTTTCACCCCTTCATCTCCATAAAGTGCCTGAACTATCGGGAATCCAACAAATGAAGTGTTTGCCAATCCTGAAACAATGATCAAACATCCCGTCACTGATCGCTTCCAATTCAATCTAGTTCCCAGGTATCCAAATATCAGCCATGAAAGCCCAAAACTGATATATGCAGAAGCAATGGGAAGCGCAAGTTGTGGGACCAATTCTATCTGTGGAAGATACTTCAAAGCAAGGGCAGGGAGCACTACATAAATCAGATACTTATTCAGGTATAGGGCAGTATCAATTGGTAAAAATTTTAATTTTTGGGCAGAGATACCTAAAAGAAGGAAAACAACAATCAAGATGATGTTCAGCATAAACAGGTTGAAGGAAAAGAAAAATTTAGAATCAGGTGGTGATTTGAATTATTTGTGTAATTCAAAAATAACAAAATCATAATTTATAAATAATCAAAACCTGATTCTAAAAGAGTTCTTTTGTTAAGTTAAACTTAATGAATATGACCAAATTAATACCAATTGTGGTTGAAGGCAAAAAAATTGTGCAACTAAACCAATTGACAATAGATCAGGCCAATGACCTGAGAAGCTGGCTTCCTCCAAACAGCATCAAAATATTTAATTTTCAAGGAATCGAGATCAATGACTGCATTTCTTTTGAAACATATGATTATTGGTTTAAAACCCATCATATCTTGACCAGGGCTTATGAAACGATTTTGGATTTTTAATTAAGCCTGTAAAATTTACGTTTTTCTGAAAAGTATTCCTGAAGTTCAGGATAGATTAAACTATTGGCTTCAGGTATTCCTGAAAGAGTAAGATTCACATTTCCCTGCCCTGAATCAGGGTCAACATCCATTTTTTCAATCATTAGAATAAGCTCCTGAAGGGATAGGGGAAGCTTTGATTTTTCAGGATCCAATTTAAAATCGTTCCCATAAAAGTCTACGGCTTCGTAATAAATCACACCGTCCATCACATTCGCATAAATGCTGATTTCCTCTCCCCACTGACTTTCCGGATATATCAGCCTGACCAAAAGAATATTTGGAGAAGAACCTTCAAAGTAGCTCGAAGGCCGAAAATCATAATTGATCATATCTTAAATTAGATAAAATTATGGGCAAAGGTATTTTTAGAAGGAACTAAAAAAAAATTTTGACAACATTTAAAAATAAAAAAGAAATACCTTACTTAACAAACTTTATTACCTTCGTGTTGACAATCTGTTAAAATAAAGATCCCCTTGTATCACATCAGAAAAATATTACCCCTTTTCAGTCATTTAAGCTTGGCCTTGATGCTCAGTATACTGACTAATGGAGTATTGTTTTTTCATTCTCATGAGCTGGCAAACGGGAAAATAATTACCCATGCTCATCCGATTTTAACGCAGGAACAGGAATCGCTTCCTGACCATGGGCATACCGAAATAGAATTGATTATTTTGGATCTTATTGCCGATGCGGATTATTTTATTCTTCATTTTGCTCTGGATATTCCCGTTATTGAATTTGTTTCTCAAAGCGTTATTTCAGGCTTTATCTCCCATGCATTTTTGACAGAAATCCATATTGGATTTGAGCATCGAGGTCCACCGGCCATAGCTTGAAAATTTATTTTTACCTAACCAATCAGGTTCAGGATTTTTTCTTGTTTAAAAAAATCAAAATTTAATTTCAGCGATGCGCAACTTACTTACGCTTGCTCTTATCCTCGTATCAATGGGGTTATCAGTGGCACAAAATATTTCCCTTCAGGGAAAAGTAGTGGATAAATCAAATAATTTGCCCTTGCCAGGGGTTACTGTATTTATTGCAGAATTAAACAGGGGAGTGGTTACAGATCTTGAGGGGAATTTCAACCTGACTGCACTTCCTGAAAGAAACATTACATTAAAATTTTCATTTGTTGGGTATTCTACAATTGTAAAAACCTTTAAGCCAGGGTCAACATCAGGTGTGCTTATTCAGCTTGAAGAAGCTTTTACCAGCATTGATGAAGTCGTGGTGTCCGGTGCTTATGTGATGAGTAAAGAAAGTTCGCCTATCAGTATTGAAAAAGTGGATATTGTTGATATTCTAAAAATGCCCTCACCAAGTTTAATGTCTGCATTGGCAAGAACTCCCGGGGTAAATGAAATATCACTTGGTCCCGGAATCAGTAAACCTGTCATCAGAGGATTATCTTTCAGCAGAGTGCTTTCCGTGTATCAGGGCGGAAGGTTTGAAAATCAGCAATGGGGAGCAGATCACGGTCTTGGACTGACAGAGACGGGAATAGGAAATGTAGAATTGATTAAAGGCCCCGCTTCTTTGATTTATGGCTCAGGTGCCATGGCAGGAGTGGTGAACCTTATAGAAGAAAAAGATGCAGCAATAGGAGATATTGATGGTTATGTAAACCTCAGGGGCTATAGCAATACTTTGGGATTAAGATCTGAAGTTGGGGTGAAAGGGGCTGCTGAAAACGGATTTGTCTGGTCATTTAACGGGGCATTGGAATCACATGCCGACTATATTGATGGGGACGGAAGGACAATGGGAAATACCCGATTTAATACCCAGAATTTTAAAACAGGGGTGGGTCTTCAAAAAAAATGGGGAGATACGAGACTTCGGTATACCTATCTCAAGCAAAAACTCGGTATTCTGGATGAATCTGATGTTGAAGGATTGGCGACTTTCAGAAACGACAGGTCCACTCAGGTACCATACCAAAATGTGACGGATCATTTTTTGTCCTCGGAAACAAATGTGTTTTTGGGAGAGGATAAGCTAAAGGCCACTTTTGGGCTCCACAAAAATCTAAGGGAAGAGATTGAAACAGGCGGTGAATTTGTTGATTTGGGACTCAATCAGACCAATATCATGTATGATGTCAAATATTTTAAGTCGATCAATCCAAATATCGAAGCTATTTTTGGTATTCAGGGATTTTTGCTAGAGACTATCAATTACACAGATGCCTTGGAGTTTTTGATACCTGATGCAAGAAAAGATGACCGATCTGTTTACGGTCTCTTGAATTACAACAAAGACAAATGGGTAATTCAAGGTGGATTGAGATATGATTACAGAAAGGTAAATGTGGATGCCAGCGGGTCGCACTTTGTGGATTTTGGATTTATACTTCCCGGTGAGCCTGAGGACAGAAAATTGGAAAGGACTTTTGATGGTATCACTACTTCCGGAGGAGCAACTTTCAGGCCCAACTCACATTGGAGATTTAGATTAAATATTGCCCAAGGGTTTAGAGCTCCGGATTTAGCCGAACTTTTTTCCAATGGAGTTCATCCGGGTACCCGCAGGTTTGAAAAAGGAAATGCGGAATTTGTCCGTGAACAAAATATTCAGACTGATTTTGGAGTCAGATATATAGGGAAAGGTTTTTCCATTTCCGGGGAAGTGTTTTACAATGATATCAACAATTATATTTTCTTTGCACCGACGGGAGAAATGCAAGAAGACCTTGAAATCTGGACTTTTGAGCAATCGGATGCAAGATTATATGGTGGCGAAATTGAACTGGATTTCCAACCCACATCAGTGAAGTGGTTGAGTGCTTCCACATCATACTCCATGGTAATTGCGCAAAGGACAGATGATTTTTCTTATTTGCCCTATATACCTGCTTTTAGGTGGAATCAATCCCTTGACTTCAGAATGAATGATCTGGGTATTTTCCAAAAGCCTTACATCAGTGTACTAGGATCTCTTATTTTCGATCAGGACAGAGCTGCCCCACTGGAAGAAGCGACACCGGGCTATTTTCTTTTGGGGATGAATATTGGAGGTAACCTTAAAGTAGGCAAAAGCTTTTTAGATATCTATGTAAGCGGTACCAATATCCTCAATAAAGCATACTTGGATCATTTATCCCTGTTCAGACCATTTGGGATCAATCAGATAGGGAGAAATATAGCCTTGAATGTTAAAATCCCTTTTTAAATTTGCTTGTAGATTCTGGAAATTTTGAAAAGTAATATTAAGTTTTTGATTTTATGGACTTTCATTTTGTGGACCTCCTGCGCCCCACAGATTGAAAGTCCTCCTGTGACAAAGCCGGACCCCAGGATTCTGGCAATAGGAAACAGCATCACCTGGCATCCGCCTTCAGCTGAAATAGGTTGGTCGGGAAATTGGGGAATGGCTGCCAGTTCGGCGGATAAAGATTATTTTTCATTATTGGAAAATCTCATCAGATCCAAAAAGCCGGAGGCAGTATTTATGAGAGAAAATGTATTTCCTTTCGAGCGGGGTTTTGAATCCTTTGATTTTACTTTTTATAATCACCTCAAAGATTTTGAGCCGGATATTTTGATTATCAGGTTTGGGGAAAATATTGACAGCGAAACCATAGAGGGCAATATGTTGGCAAATTCTATAAAGGATTTTGTTGATTTTCTTGCCGATGGAAGGGAAATGCAGATATTGGTCACTACGACCTTTTGGCCCAATGAAATTGTAAACCAGCAATTGATACTTTCGGCCGAGACAAACAATTGGGAATTGGTAAGATTGTCGGATTTGGGTTCTCTCGAAGAAAATATGGCCATCGGTCTTTTTTCCAATGAAGCAGTAGCAAGACATCCGGGAGATTTGGGAATGGAAAGAATTGCAGTCAGAATATTCAATGTCCTGAAAAAGCTCTTCTGATCCAGTGTAACAAAGCAGGGGAAAACCCCTATACTGGTGTTTATATTATTTCCTTTTGTCTTTAATCAATTGGATAATCCATCGAATAAAACTAATTTTGGGCGACCTATTAAAATACCCCCCATGAAAAGAGATCAGGCCATTTTTGACCTTATTAGTAAAGAAGAAAACCGTCAAAAAAGAGGAATTGAATTGATTGCTTCTGAGAACTTTACCAGCAAACAGGTAATGGAAGCAGCAGGAAGTGTATTGACCAATAAATATGCAGAAGGATTGCCCGGTAAGCGTTATTACGGCGGTTGTGAGGTAGTGGATGAGATTGAGCAGTTGGCAATAGACAGAGCAAAGGAACTTTTTGGTGCAACTTGGGCAAATGTACAGCCACATTCCGGAGCACAGGCCAATGCAGCGGTATTCTTGGCAGTATTGAATGCTGGAGACCCTATTCTGGGTTTTGACCTTTCTCATGGAGGTCACTTGACTCATGGTTCGCCTATAAATTTTTCAGGAAAATTATACAGTCCTCATTTCTATGGAGTAGAAGAAGAAACTGGCGTTATCGATTATGATAAGGTTGAAGCAAAGGCTTTAGAAGTAAAACCCAAGCTTCTTATTTGTGGTGCATCTGCTTATAGCCGTGATTGGGATTATGAAAGATTAAGGGAAATCGCAGATCAGGTTGGGGCGATTTTATTGGCAGATATTTCCCACCCTTCAGGATTGATAGCTAGAGGCTTATTGAATGACCCATTGGATTTCTGTCACATCGTAACTACTACCACGCATAAGACATTGAGAGGTCCACGTGGTGGTCTGATTTTGATGAGAGAGGATTTTGATAATCCTTTTGGACTGAAAACACCCAAAGGTGAATTGAGGAAAATGTCCGCTTTATTGGATTCAGGTGTATTCCCCGGAACACAAGGTGGACCTTTGGAACATATTATTGCTGCCAAAGCCATTGCTTTTCAAGAAGCACTTTCTGATGATTATATGGAATATGTTCTACAGGTCAAGAAGAATGCGGCAATAATGGCTGAATCCTTCGTGGCCCTTGGCTATCAGATCATTTCAGGTGGTACTGACAACCACATGATGCTGATTGATTTGAGAAACAAAGACCTGACCGGAAAAATTGCGGAAGAAACGCTAGGTAAGGTAGATATTACCATCAATAAAAACATGGTTCCTTTTGATACACGTTCTCCATTTGTCACCTCGGGAATGCGAGTTGGTACGGCCGCAGTTACAACCCGTGGTTTAAAAGAGGCTGATATGAAAAAAATTGTCACTTTGATTGATAAGGCGCTTTCGAATCATGACAAGGAATCGGAATTGGTACGGATCAAGTCAGAAGTGAATGATTGGATGATAAAGTTTCCATTATATTAATTACCCAAAAAAAACGTGGCCTTAGATCAGTATAAAGACGAAGAGGAAGAAGAAGGCATGTCCTTTTTGGACCATTTGGAACAGTTGCGTTGGCATTTGTTGAGGTCAGTCGCAGCTATTTTAATATTTACTGTTGCCGCATTTTTGGCCAAAAGTATTGTTTTTGGAGTGGTGATCCTTGGGCCTTCAAAGGTTGATTTCATTACTTATAGGGTACTTTGCCAAATTTCTGATTACCTGTCGATCCCGCCACTCTGTATCGACACGCTTCCTTTTACCATCCAAAGCAGGCAGATGACGGGGCAGTTTTCTATGCACCTGACCTCCAGTATGGTTGTTGGATTGATTGTTTCTTTCCCTTATTTATTCTGGGAAGTATGGAAGTTTATAGCTCCGGGATTGTATTCCAAAGAAAGGCAAGCTGCGCGAGGTGCTGTGTTTTTTGTCAGTCTGTTGTTTTTCTTGGGAACTGCTTTTGGGTATTTTATCCTTGCACCACTTTCAATTAATTTCCTGGCGAATTACCAATTGGATCCAAGTATCCTCAATGAATTTGACATTACTTCATATATCGGGACTTTGACCATGCTAGTGTTGGCTTCAGCCATCATGTTTCAACTTCCGGTTGTGATTTATTTTCTGTCCATGTCAGGTTTGGTTACTGCGGCAATGTTGAAATCATACAGACGACATTCTATTGTGGTGATTTTAATTATATCGGCGTTAATTACCCCACCGGATGTTATCAGTCAGGTATTGATCGCAATGCCTATATTGGTACTGTATGAAGCAGGGATTCAGGTAGCAAAGCGACTTGAAAGGAAAAGAGCAGAAAAAGAATTGGCAGACAACCTCAAATACAAGGACAATGAGTAAGAAATTAGCTATAGGAGGAGATCATGCAGGTTTTGAATATAAGACCGAATTGATCAAAATATTGGAATCGGAAGGTTATGAAGTCAAGGATTTTGGTCCTTACACTGATGCTTCAGCCGATTACCCCGATTATGTTCATCCGCTTTGTGAATCCATTGAAAAAGGAGAATTCAAACAGGGGATCCTGATCTGTGGGAGTGGTAATGGTGTAGCCATCACTGCCAACAAACATCAGGGTATCCGTGCCGCCCTTTGCTGGACAGAGGATTTGGCCTCTTTGGCCAGAAAGCACAATGATGCCAATGTGCTGGCTTTACCCGCCAGATTTATTCCAATGGAGTTAGCCGACAAATTAACAGAGGTATTTTTGAATACGGAATTTGAAGGTGGCAGACATGCTACAAGGGTGAACAAGATTGCTTGTAAATAAAGAAAAGCCAGTCGGGGATGACTGGCTTTTTTTTTGTTTTATGAGAAATTTAAAAATGATTTTGCTAACCATTTTTCGTCAAAATCAATTTTGCACCAATCATTCATTTCCTCAAGTACAAATACTTCTTCCCCTTTAGGTAAGGTGCCAAGGATTGCAAAGTTGGTTCCAGGTCCATTTCTTACCCGCAATACCTGCGCATTGATTGTTGCCCGAATAACTTCTTTTGTGAATCTTCCAAAGATCCAATGCGACTTACTGTTGGAAATCTTAAGCCACTCGCCATTTTCCTCATATACTCTGATAATAGAACCCCGTTCAATTGGAGCCCTATCTGATGCTGAAGGAAAGGATGTACTTGGGCCTTGTCTGATATTCAACCTGCTTGCTGTGACTACCACGTATTTGTTGACATGGTTTGTAGAATCTCCAGGATTATATACACCAAGGGCTTGGGAAACCAATGGAAGGAAATAATTGATACAATCTGAAACCTTATTGCCCCCGAAAAAATTTGAACCCGGACAGGATTTTTTATTTATGCTAGAGTAGTTTCTTTCTCCCGTGGCTAAATCAAACCAATGATGATAAATGATACTGAATTCATTGATCGGTAAATTGAATTTTTTGCAGAGTAATGCGGTAACCTGAACAATGGAATCACGCTGTTCAGGCCTCATGATATCACCGTCATGGTCAAAATTCCCGAAGTTTTCGATGCAAATAGAACCCGCATTCTGTCCGAAAATACAGGCAGGGGTTTTTTCCAAGGACCTTCCCGTGAGAATGGTTCCATCTGGGAAAATGGTAAAGTGCTGTCCAATATCCTGCCATCCATTGTGGGCTACGTGGTGGTTTTTCATGGCCCTTTGTCTTTCAAAATGGTTGATGCCATTGAAAAGCGCATAGTTTGGGTTCCAGGTATGGTGTTGCTGGATTTTGAGGATAGTCCTACCGATCCTTTGATGTTGTAGCCAAGAGCTGAATTCAGCAATTGTCATTTTGGTAAATCCGTATTTGGTGTGCATGGGTTAAAAATTTGTAGAAAGGTATAATTTACTACTTTCCAATCAGTTTGTCAAAATGGTCTTTCATTTTTGCCAATAGGGATTTGGCAAATAATCCTGCCAAAAGAGGTAAAAACAGAATCTTGGACTCATTTTGACCAAATCCCAAAGAATTATCCTCAAAGCTTCAATTCGGGAAATTCCAAAGTATTTCTGATCCGGAAATGAATGAGTTGAGTATATGGTTTTAATTCAGAATTGTACTTTAAAAGATTATATAAGTTTCTAGAGGTCGGTCCGTTCTAGGCTGCTATCCTGATTTTTAAAAAGTTGAGGCATCTTTCCTTTTGCTTCGGAATCAGCATAATAAATTTTCAGATCTGTTGGGAAAGGTCTACCATATGCATCTTCAAAAGCAAGTTTTCTCAACTTTTTCATGGCATCTGTCTTTTTTGTACCTGCGGCAGATTCAGAAATTCCAATGTCCAAAATCCCCTTGTTGTTGATTATGGAGTATTTTCCATCTTTCCTTATAAGGCCAGCAACATGGGCAGCCCTGTGGGCATCTGTTCCCTCAGGTACAAAAGCGATATAGCCTATCGGGTCAAAACCTGCATTAGAAAACAGCCTCATGGCATAGGTTGCAAAAACATCACAATCTGCTTCAAAACGTTTTTTGGAAGGTTCCCCCTCTTTTAAATGGCTAATCTTCCCTTCCAAATGGGGTACTGCATCACGATCATGTGGAATATGGTAAAAGAAAATATCTGCGATGTTTTCATAGATTTCAAATATAGATTCTGGATTCGAAGGATATTTTTTATTTGCAGCATTTCCAATGTTTTCTGTATTTGCCTCAAGCCAGGATTTCAAACCTGTAAATGTCATGGATTTTGGAGCAGGTATTCTGATTCCCTGACCATTTGCAAGGTCAATCAGAAACTTAACATAATACTTTTGTTTGTAGGAATACACCCAAGGCATATCATCTTTCATCCTTTTCTCGTCATATTCTTCATTGGTCTTATCTGCGGGTTTCAATGCACTCAATAAAGTGGCCCCATACTTAGGCTCAATAAAATACTTATGTTTTAATACTTTAAACATGATATCAGGTGTGCCTATTGTACCGGACATAAATGCATCAGAAACTGAATTCCTGATCTTAGGATTAAACATCATTACTTCAGCCACAGCATCAATTATAGTATCATGGCTACCATATTTTGTAATCAATACTTTGAAAATTGCTTTTGTTTGATCATCATTTAGTTTTTTTAATGGGGAATCTTTTTTATCGGTAAAAGTTTGAACAATGGGAACAGAACCAGGGTCAGCTATTCCATTACATTGAAAGGTTACGATGGTTTCTAATTCTGATGCAGAAACAATAGATGGGTTTTTCAAAATGGTATCGTAAACCAATGTGCGGTTAGACGGCTCAAGGTAGCCTGATTGGGCAATGGCTTTTGATACAAATCCTGCCTTTGCAAGAGAATCAAGAATGTAATATCCTCTTGTATCTGCCTCAGATTGTATCTTGGCATCTTTGGTTGTTGATTTCAGCGTAAATAACCATCGGCTTATGATCTCGGCTTTGGAGAAATTATCATTCCATTTTTCCAGACCTGCCTTATCCGAAGCTGCGGGTTTTGGCAAAGGTTCCATTGTAAAATCAACAATTTGAGGCATTATGAAATCCCAAACTGCCAAAGGAAAATCAGCATGGGTTTTATCTTTTGGCTGTTTTTTTTCGTCTGCCCATGTGTTGTATTCTGCCTCTACACTGGCTTCATCCACTTTGCGCATGATTTTATTTGATTGCAATCCATCCTGCTGAATAACATGGGTCAGTTCATGTGCCAATAGCTTTTTGCCATCTTGGCTTTGTGTGTCAAATTTTCTTGAGTTGAAGTAGATATCTGAACCATGGGTAAAAGCCTGTGCACCTAAGTTTTTGCTCATGTCGACCGCAGAGGATCCGGTATGTGTCCTTACCTTGGAAAAATCAATTCCAAAACCCCGTTCCATTTCTGATCGGGTATTTTTTGGCAAAGGATCACCGCTACCTTTTGAAGAAAATAGTTGGGCAGTAGTTTCAGCAGAGACATAAGGGGTTTTACTATTTCCCCGTTTAGCCATCAGGTTTGAATCTTCCTCATCACCATAAGTCTGGAGAAAAATATGATGTTCAGGTTTCCTTTGGATCCCTTCTTCCTCAGATGTTTTTTTTTCTTCTGCCTCACATTTTGCTTGAATGGGTGGATTGAACGGAATCGAGGTTGGTACCGGTTCCAAAAATTTTGATTTGTTATCTGAGGAAAAAAATTGAGTTCTTTTATTTGTATTTTCAGAATTGTCAAAAGTGTCCTGATTTGATGGAGCTTGGGAAAGCTTTTGAAGGACCTGGTCCGCCATGTTGTCAGCCTCCTGTTCATATTTGTCTCCAAGGGAATTGACCTTTAATTTGGGTTGAATTGCCAAAGGCCGAAAGAATAAATCATTCTTTTGGTGCTTTTCAAAAGTATTCTGTTTTTTCTTTATCTGAAGGCCTTCCATACTTTGGGTAAAATAATTGGCTCTTTAATTTTGGTTCAGTAATTACTTCCCCTCTTTTTCAATCTCTCTTTTAATTCATCTATTCTTTTGTCATAGCTGTTATTCTATTAGGGTTATAAGTGAATTTTCGAGCTTGTTGGTTTTGGTATTCCATTGTTCCAGTTCGCCCTTTTGCCATAAAATCAAAAGGCTTTCACCATTGCAGGTCAAAGCATATGGTTGTTGACCCACCCTGCCGATTTCGTTTTTATTATAAATATCAAAAACGCCTTTGCTGGTTGCTGAGAAAATTTTTTCGCCACAAATGCAGATGAAAAGAGGGGCTGGCTCATCATCTTTTGATTTTGCCACCAACTCAAATTTCAAAGTTGTCGGATCAAAATTCCAAAATCCTTTCTGACTTCCAAGCACTACTTTGTCCCCTTGTCTGGCTGTGGCTGTCAAAAGCCCTCCTGGAAAGCTCAAACTTTCGATTTTTTCATTTTTGATCAGGGAAATTTTTCCGGGCTTATCCTTTTCGGTAAAAAGCAACCAACCTTTCCCACCACAGATGTGATTGACACGTCCAATTGGACCTGTTTTCAACTGCACCATCTGGCCACTCGGTGATAGCTCCATAATTTTTTCTTCCAGAAGGGGCACATGATCTTTCTTTGAAATGCTGCCATGAGATTTGTCTATGTCAGCACCTGCCACCCAAAGATTGTCCTTACTTGCCGTTAAGGCACTTGCCTTTCCAGAAAAAACAGGTATTTCCATTACTGCTTTCCCGCTATTTGGAATCCAGGTTTTCATAGTGGGGAGCCATTGTCCGATAGTGGCTACATTCTCCCCAATGCCGACGACTAGCATCCGAGAGAGCCCCGAATCATAAATAATTGATGGAAGGTTTAATTCTTTGCTCCAGCCGAAACAGCCTTCAAGGGTGGCGAGGAAAATTTCACCGTCAGCTATAGACATTAAGACTGGTTCAGTTTTAAATTTCATTTCAATGTATGTTATAATTGACTAATGTTAGGCACTCCTGCAACCGAAAGCATTTGGTGTGGTTTGGTTGAACAGAGTGACGAAAAGCCAAATCCTAATCAATAAAAGGTTTTCATGGTTTGTTTATTTACTAAGTCCTTTTTTACCAATTTCAATGAATAGGCTTGCCCTGATAGTCGCTATCTGGCCCGCTGTAAGCTTATCAATACCTGCCCCGGCGATGTTTCTGATGTCCCCTCCAGCCATCAGGTTGTCCGGGTCAAGGGAATGGTCTAACCCCAGAACATGTCCTACCTCATGTGGGAAGGTATCCTGTGCCCGGCTGGAGGCGTTGATAACAACGGAAATACGATCATTTGGCATATTGCCCAAAGAACTATCCAGCGCTTCACCCCTTGAACTAGTCATGTCAGGTACCCAATACCCGGTTATTCTTCCTTTCACTCTATTGTGTTTGATTAATTCCAATTCCTCTTTGGTGGCATCAGCCCCTGTAAATTCATCCAAAATAAGGTCTTCCCCAATGATTTTCTTTGTATCCTTTTCTTCTATATCCATCCTGTTTCCCTTTTCGATTTCGAGGTTATGTGGGTTGTATATTTCATTTGCGCGCCGGAAGTCTGCATCTACCGTGTCAGTCGCAGGTTTAAGAAGCGTCACAGGAATGACAACTTCCCTTGTGATACCTGCCGACGTTTTAAGCATATCGGCTAGGCTTAATTTTCCAAACACAATCATGAAACTCCCGTTGGCAATTGCTTCTTTTAAAGCGATCCTAAACTTATCGTTATTCAATTGGAATAGAAGATCCCTTGCTTGTATTGCTTCATCTCCCGTCATTGCTGCCCCTTTTGCCAGAAGCGATTTCAGTGCTTCTAGTGTACTTCCTTTTTCGGGTGGCAAAGGTGCTGGTCCTGGGGACATACTAAGGTATAAATCCAAAGTGCTCATCGTATTAGGGCCAATCACCCCGTCTGTTTCGAGCCCATGAGCTTCTTGAAAGGCAATGACTTCTTTTTTTGTCTCACCACCAAACTTTCCATCTGCGCCGAACTCTTTCAGTTCATGCCCAGCATCGATCAAGCCTTGTTGAAGGCGGGTGATGTGGTCTCCTGATTCTCCATTTTTCAACAATTTTTTCCCATTCAAAACCTCTTCTAGGACCGGATCACCTTTGAACCGAGGTGATTTAAGGGTCTTGGCTTGGGGAATTGCTTGACGCTGAATGGCTTTTTGCGGACCTGCCCATTGCTGCACCACATGAGTTAATTCATGCGCAAGAAGCCTTTTTCCCTTTTGACTATAAGTATCAAATTTTCCCGAATTGAAATAGATATCTGAACCGTGCGTAAATGCCTGTGCTCCCAGATTTTTGCTCAAATCGACCGCTAAGGAATCATTATGCGTCCTTACCTTAGAGAAATCAACGCCAAATCCCCGTTCCATTTCAGATTGGGTGCTTTTTGGTAAAGGATCACCTTTGCCTTTTGAAGCAAAAAGTTGGGAGGTGGTTTTTGGCGTGACCGGAGGTGTTTCCGTATTATCCCGTTTGGTCATCAAGTTTGAATCAGTGCCAATTCCATTGTTATCGACCTGAAAAACAATTTGATTATCTGTTTTTCTTTTGATTTCTTTTTCTCCAGTCGCTTTTTTTTCTTCTGATCCGCAAGTTTCACATTTGGTCTGAATTTGTAAATTTGAGGAAGTTGAAGGATTTAAGGTTTTCAAAGACCGGGTAATCAAATCTGAGGAAAAAAATGGATTTCTGTGATTTGCATGTTCAGGATTGGCAATAGAATCTTGTTTTGATGGAGATTGAGAAAGCCTTTGGATTACTTGGTCAGCCACGCTGTCTGCCTCTTGTTCATATTTATCTCCAGGCTGATTAACATTTAACTTGGCCTGAACAGCCAAAGACCTAAAGAATAAATCATTCTTTTGGAGCTTTTCAAAAGCATTTTGTTTTTTCTTTTTCTGAAGACCTTCCATATTTTGCGTAGAATTGGCTCTTTAATTTTGGTTCGGAATTTACTTCCCTTCTTTCTCCATTTCTCTTTTTATCCCCTTGATCATCAATTCTTTTGTCAGAACAAAATTTCTGCTTTCCAATGAAACCAAAGAAATATACTGGACTATGTTCATGATATGCGATCCGTTCAGTTCATAGCGTTCGGCGATTTCCCTCAATTCCAAATCTTTTTCCAGGCTCATCAACTGGGGCAGTGATTTTTCCCATAGCAATAGGCGGTCCTCTACTTTTGGCGGGGGGAAATAGATGATGGCATTGAATCTTCTGATAAATGCAGCGTCTATATTACTTCTGAAATTTGAGGCCAATATCACCAAGCCATTGTAAGACTCTATCCTTTGCAAAAGATAGGAAACTTCCTGATTGGCATATTTGTCATGCGCATCCCGAACACCGGTTCTCTTTCCGAATATGGCATCTGCCTCATCAAAAAACAGGATCCAATCTTTGTTTTCCGCTTTGTCAAAAAGACTTGCCAAATTCTTTTCTGTTTCTCCTATATATTTTGAAACGACCATGGAAAGATCTATCCTAAAGACTTCCTTTTTGGTGTATTTTCCCAAAAGAGTTGCCGTAATGGTTTTACCCGTACCGGGAGGGCCATAGAACAGGGCCCGGTATCCCGGTTTAAGTTTTCTTCCCAGATCCCATTCTCTTTGCAGGGTATCCTTATGCTTAAGCCAAATCTGCAAATCATTTATCTGTGACCATACCTGCTCAGGAAGTACCAAATCTTCCCATTTCAACTGACTTTGTAGATGTTCTGCCGGAAAATCAATGCTTAGAGACGGCAGACTTACTTTTCCGGTGGTAAATACTTCTATAAATTCAGCATCCATCAGGAGTTTTCCACTAAGGTGTGGTTCACCGGCTTTAACTTGTGCCAATCTCAAAATATGGTGTTTAAACAATTCATTGCTTTTATCAAAAAGGCTGAGATAATTCAACCTTTCACTCAAGTCGATCCCTGCCAAAATAAAAAGCAATGTTTCACCTGTTGGGAGCATCCCTCTTTGGTTTTCCCCTTTGATTCCCCCAAATTCAGGAAAGTCACCTCCATTTGGAAGAAAACGCTCAATGATTTTGTCAAAAAAACCTGGTATGATATGAGGAACCAAAGCAGCAGCAAGGAGTAAAATCTCTTCCTTACTTAAATTGTAGTGTTTCAAAAACCCAGATAATGGAGAATCCCCAATCATTTCAAAATCAGGAATGGAAAATGGTTTTCCTTCAAAATGACTCTCTAATCTATTTGTGGAGGCCGTTTGAAGAAAAGCCATGATATTTAATATTTCCTTTCCCATCATTTCTTAAAACATCCATTGAACTCCCGCGTGGATCAAAACACCTGTTTGGGGATTATAAGTGAACCTTAATCCAGCTCCAAAACCCTGATTGGACTCATTGGCCAAGGGTTGAAGGGCTTTAACAGCACCCATAATCGAGTCAATATTATCCCCATGGGACTGATAGAAGCTTATGGGGTCCTGCATATTGCCGATATCTCCCAAAATACTGCTTGCACCGCCCCATCCTCCATAGACAGGACCTGCCAAATCAAAAGGCATGGGTAATAATTTTGAACCATATCCCAGATTAAAACCGAATCCACCTGTAGTCAGATCGGCATTGGCACCAAATCTAAATCTATCCTCGGTAAAGTTCAGTGATAGTGCAGGCGAATGTGGGTTAAATCCCAACTCCGCACTACCGGAAGGATATTGAGTGCCAAGGGTTAGATTTCCGCCATAATTGTAACCAAACCGACTTCGCATCAACCCTTGTGAAAATTGTAAGGCGACCTGACTGGTATTGGCTTCCAACATCCATTGCCCCAAAGAAAATTGCAGGGAGGGCGGCAGCAAATTGTAGTCAAATTCAAATTCACTTTCCTCATTTGATTCAGTACTTGCTTCCTCTTCATCACGCTGAATTCCTAGTCCTTGGGCTTTTCCTTGTTGGACAACATGGGTCAGTTCATGCGCCAATAGTTCTTGGCCCTTTTTTGAGTCAGGACTGAATTTTCCTGCATTAAAATAAATATGGTTACCGTAAGTAAATGCATTGGCATTTAGAACCTTATTGGCTTCTTCAGCTTCGGAATCATGGTGAATTTTTACTCCGCTAAAGTCCTTGCCAAAACCATTCTCCATCTTTGATCTGATATTTTCAGGCAATGATGATCCGGAATGGGTATTTTTTTGGAGGGTTGATTCCACCTTGTTGGTTACAATTGGACGTCCACTTTTTTCATTCCTATTGATTACAGGGGTTACTTGGGGTTTAAAAAAGCTTTCGGAATACTGAGATTCTGAATTGACCACTTGGCTGGCAAACCTATCGGCCTCCTGTTCATACTTATCCCCAGGTTGATTTACAGTTAATTTTGCCTGGAAAAAGGGAGAAGAAACTGGTTTTTGAATTCCCTTGTCTTTTTTGGTTTTCATTGCAAAAGGCTTCATGATCAATTTGGTTTAATTCCACTCTACAAACAACATTTCAGCCATCCAAGGCATTTTGATAATCCCAAGACCCCAAGGCAAACTCCCGATCAGAATGTCCACGGTTTTTTGTTCTACGATAAGTTTCCACCCATTCTGATTGTGGGAAAGTTTGCCGGGTCTTTGAAGAAAAGTTTCCCTAAGGCCATCAATTCCTGTATTTTTCAATACTTCCCAATGCCGTATGACTTCTGTCAGCAGTTCTTCACCTTCATTTTTTAAATTTTGAGGCATTTCGAATTCACCCACCCAAAGGTCCCCGGGGCTTATTCCGCAGAGGATTTTATTGAGGGGAAAAGAATTTTCCGAATGTTTATTATCCCCCCATACCAAGAATTCCAATAATCCGATTGCCTGATTTCTGTGGTTAATAGAAATAAATGCTTTATCCTTAACCAAATTGAGATTTTCAAATAAAGCTGTTAGGAAAGGATGAAGTAGAACCATTCCGGCATTCTGAATGTAGATGCTGTCTTCGAACTGCTCCTCTTTATTGTTTTTTTGATCCTTCATTTCAAAACTCTTGTTTTCGGGATGATTTGAGTCCTTTGGCAAAATAAGCTTAATTTTTTTGCTTAAACGCTCATGGAAATCATCTGAGAATTGATCAGAATCATCCACTAGGGCCATGCAGTCTCTAAACCACTGAACATGTTCAAAGTCAGGTTTTGAATGAAGTATTTTCTCAAGAATTATTTTTGCTTTTATTTTTTCCTGGGTACCAAATGATCTGGATTTAATTGCTGAAAGGAGACTTGCTTGCATTTCATTTTGCTCTGAAATCTTTGAAATCAGGTACTTTATAAACTTGGTATGATTGACCAAATGCTTGCTTTTGAGCAATTCCATCCAAATATTCATTGAATCTGAATTTTCTTTATCCTTTCTTTTGGAGAGAAAAATGGTTAGAAACTCAACCTGCATGTCGGGATTCAGGTCGTTTTGTTTTAAAAATCCAGTTGTCAGATCTTTGACCCAACGTTCTGAATCTTTGGTGATTTCTTTTAGCAGCTTTTTGAAAAATTCTTTTGAAAATGAATTTGAAATTCTTGTAACTATTTTTTGGGATCTTAAAGTCAAATATGCTATTTCAGCAATGAATGAATCGGTAATAAATACATTTTTTTCCAGAGAATCTGTATCTGAAAATGGACTGTTCCAAGGGAAATATCCTTTTTGCAAAAAATAAAAAAACACTTCATTTGCAGTTTTGACTTTGCTGACCTGCTTTTTCCCAATATTTTTTTCCGACCGCAACATTTCCTCAACTTGCTCTCCGATTCGGTTCAAAAGCATTTTCTCCCAATCGGAATCGTCAACAGCACCACAATCCACGACCATTTTATCAATTTTAATAGTGAATTCCTCAGTGCTGTATGAATCAAAGATCTTTTGCAACGTGGGTTCTATTTTTTGATGAAAAATCAGGCTGAGATCTTCCTGGAGACCCAAACCTTCCTCCATCTTTTCAAAATCGACCTGAAAAGTGACATTTTGGATAATATGGGTCTTTTGGGATATCATTAATTCACTGTTTCAGTGTACCGACCATTACCTGCCTTTAATTTTTCCAATAGTGTTTCTATGGGAATCGTTATGGATTTTTGATCTTCACATTTAAGGTCTGGAAATACAGCCTGGTGTGAAACGCTGATTTCTTTTAAACTTCGCAATCTTTCAAAAGTAATTCTTATGATGCTCTCTACCGTTCTTTCACCATTGACTATCCAAACCGATTCCCCATTTGGATATCTTGGGGTCAAAGTGATTTGCAAAAAGTTTTGTGGAGGTCGGGATACATTGGTGTCGTTAATTTGCTGAAAGAAAATAGTGAATGCCGCATTTACCAATTCATAGACTATGGAGGAAAAGGAGAAACCATTTTCCATTTCCGCAAATACAGCAAAAACAATCCTGTTATTTCGGTTAGCAAATGCTCTCTTTGTTTCCAATGAAATAGTATTTCCAGATATTTTTATGCCCTCGATGTCGATGACATTTTTTAAGCCGGTCACCTCCATTTTATGGGAGAAGATTTCCTGGTTGACACAGATATCGAATTTTGAATGATCTATCCTTAGGTCTGCATTCTTCTCAGAATCAGAACAGGGGGCTTCATTCAATACTTTTATGCCGACTTTCTCACCTTGATGACCAGGTTCAAATTTTCTTGTTATGCTGCCTTTTTGGGAAATTTCATTCCCATTGATACTCCATGTGTGTGGCGTATTCTGATCAATTCCAGGATTTAAGCCTATTGTCCAACCACTTTTTTCATTGAATGAAACATCACTGAGATTAATTTTAGCAATGATGGATTTTGAAACGGTAATTTTGGTTTCAGCTACCTGATCATTGATTTCATAGGAAAGCGTAAAGTTTCCACTTCCCAATTTTGAAGGGTTGAGGTGGAGGTCATTGCTTGGGGTATTGTTGATTTTTAAAACCCCACCTTCTGGGGCTACCTTTATCGGGTAAATGGTATTGTCATTATCGCAATATACTGTTGTTTCCAATTCAATGGTTGGAGGGATTATTTCCGGTTCTTTTTCCTCAGGAATTACATAAGCGATCGGTTGACAATCACTACAGCACATGTATGGTAGATAAAAATCAGCAATGACAGTTCCTGTAGCAATTCTCAAAGGTTGGTCCCTGACTTCTTTATCTCTAGACGCCAATGCTTCTAATACTTTTGAGATATCAAATCCCAGATTCAGATTTTTGATCAGGTCTGAGGCAAGGGCATATTCTGTTTTTCTCACAGTCTTGATATCAGCTGACAAAATATTTTTGGAAATATCTTTAGACTCTGTCCGGATGGATGGAGTTTTTAAAGTGTCTTTTTCGGCAGCAAAAATCGCTGTAGCTCGGTTATTGGCTGCTTCAGAAATCAGGGTCAAGTTTGATTGGGAGATTGACGGCCGGATTGCACCATGATATACCAAAATAAAGGTTCCTCCTTTTGGGACACCGGCTTTATGTTCCATACCAGGATGTTTTTTGAAGTATTCGTTGAAATTGACAGCAGCATGATATTGTTCCAATCTTTGTCTGTATTCTTCTTTCAATGCAAAAAGTTTTTCGTTTGGACATTTAAAATATAATTCATAATTGCTTTTTGAAAAATATCTGCGGATCTCAGGATTTTCTGAATTTTCCGCTTCAGCTATCAGTTTATCTACTGTCTTTGAATACGGGGTCCAGATTTTCCCATAGGCTTCTTCATCAAAGGATTGCAAGTTGTGGGCCAGCAAGTATTTTACGATTTCAGCCAGTTGTTTCAAAAAGATCAATAAAAGGTCCGGTTGCCTGATGATATATTCGTAAAAGCCTTTGTGGTTAATTATAAAATTCCCAACATCGATTGAAACTAAATCCGCCAATTTATCACCGGGCTCTGCATTCTTTAATGCCAGATTTTGGATGATTTCTGCATTGGTGATACTGATTGGCTGATTTTTGGATACATCATTTCTGATGGTTTTTTGCATATCTGCCAAATTCCGAGAAATATAAAAATCATTGAATCTTGCAGCTTCCACCACTTTATCAGTTTCAGGAATTGTTTTTTTCGGCCTCAAATCTCCCACATAGGCGATTATTTGTTGCAATTGACATACAATTCCCGTGATCATGACCCTATAGTCAGACTCAAGGTCTTCAATGTGGCATTTGATATTTCTTCCATTTAGAATATCAGTAAGGTCAATGGCATTTAAAGCCAACACATCAAAAGGTAAGTTGAAACTTTGTTTTTTACTGATCAATTCACGGAGTGCTATTCTGTAATTGATTCCGATATGTCCCTCTATTCTAAATGCGTCGAATCTCTCAATATCATATAAAAGTGGATTCTTTACCGGTTTGGGAGCATTTGTTTGTGCTGCGGCCCTATAACCGAGGTTATAAGCTTCATTTCCACTGTAACTCCTGTTGAAATACCAAAAGGGGTTGATCCGCTCCCAGTTATAATAATAAGGGATGGCCCGGTAGGACAAATATTCATGTCCCAAATTGGAGGGAGTGATGACTATTGGTTCCTGTGGATTTAATTTGTCTATAGAATAGCCTTCTACCATTGCCACCAACCGTTCTAAAAGTAAGGCAGCTTCTTCAATTTTTTGATCTTGCCCATTGATGATGGGTGATGACTCAAAATATTGTCTAAAGGTATTCCTTCTGCCAAGCAAGGTATTTTGATTGGCCAATCCAAGATTCATATGGAGCGGGAAATCCATTTCATCAGGGCAGCACTCTCCAAAAACCTCTCTGACCTTGGACCGGAATTCTATGTAGGCTTTGAGCAGGTCATCCACAAAATCATAAAAATATTGTGTATAAATTTTTTGAGTTGGACTGGAATCAAGTTTTTTTCTAAAGCTGATCAAATCAAGTCCCTTCATAGGATTCTGTTTGGGAAGACCTAAAGTGACGGCGAATCTTTCCCAGCTATTGGAGAGGTTTTTGGATAAGTTGTCCAAAGTAGTGTCATCCGTGATGTCCATAAAACCCTGTAGAATGTCCGTTGTAGTTGACATATCGGCAACCGGGACATTGAATCTTTTAAGCAAAATAGAATGGAATGATATCTTGGTTGAAGTATTGAGGTTTACTTTTTTAACCAAGAGTGGTTTTAATATGAAGTCCATTCTACTCCCTTTGTCATTGCAATCCTGAGTATCGCAATTCTTGAGATCAATCTGCTCTGCTTCCAGGAAGAGGACAACCACGTAATCCTGGAGGGGTATCGTATTGAGACTTTTTTTGTTTTCCAATTCCTTGTCCGAAACGGGAACCAGTTCGAGTACATCATCTTTGGAATAATAAGGGATATCTCTTTTTCCCAGATTTCCACATTGTTTCAAAAAGTACAGATCATTGGGTAATTCCGGTGAGGTATAGGGAATAAAATGACTGTATAGGGTTTCACAGATTTGAAGCAGGTAACCTTGAGAAGTTAAGGCGATGCCTTTGCTGATGGCTATGCCTCTATTGGAACTATTGATTTCCATCCCACAGACGATACCTCTGCCCAGGAGCTTGATCCGCGTCAATCGTTCCTGTTGTTCCAGATAGTTCAACAAGTTGTTCAGGTGGACATTGGAGAGTACCTGATCAGCTTCAAAAACGGGATAAGATTGTAAAGCCTGCATGGTTAGATAAATTTTTGAGTTCCTAATATGGTTTTGCCCAGCTTAACCGGGTTTTTGTCTTCGTCACTCTCTTCACAGTCGTGAAGGGTGGCTTTTGGATACACAGAGTTCAGATTTGCCAGGAGATGTATCAACCTGTCATTGGCTTCTCTAAACCCATTGATATTTTGGGAATCCTGGCTAAATGCTGCCAAGGTTTCTACCCAATCCTTATAACTTCCTTCAAATTGTCTTAAGGCTTCATTCCCAATCCAACAAATTTTTAATTGAACATGGGCAGGAGCTTCCTCCCTGATCTTTCTTTCAAAATAATTGCGGAAAGCCATATTGTCGAAGTGGTTTGGCCAATAGGGTAATATCACCGAAACCCTGAAAGAGTAGGGGTCAAGTTCACAAAGACAGTCGCAGTCATGAAGGCATACTTCAATAAGCTTGAATTCATCATTTCTGGGGCGAAGCAGTAAATGCTCTATTAAATGTAAGCCTTCAGGTTCTCCACAGGGGTTATTTAACTCAGCTACGATTTCATCAATTTTATCCTGTGCATCCTCCTCTGTTTCAAAAGTCTTCTCACTTTCAAGGATGATGAAATTTTGTTTTTTGAGTTTGATTTTTTTTGTGGTGTAATGATAGTTTTCTTTATTCAAACCCAATTCCATTACTTCCAAGAGGGTTTGTTCAGCTTCAGATTTGTTATCAAATTTTTTGGAATTCAACTTGACACCGGATTGGCTTGTTAATGAAAAATAATGTTGACAGTGTATTTCTTTACCGACTTCTGTTTCTTCACAAAGAATTTCCACATTTTTGATACAATACAAAAAGCGTCGGGTATAATCCTCAATTCCTGTCAAATGGCTTATTCTTTTTTCAAGACCCGAAACATTGTCGGTATTCCAAAGCTTTTCTTCGTTCAGGGAAAAGTCCTCCTGTTGTGGAAAATAATTAAATCCCAATCCACGGGAATAACTGACTTCAGGGTAAGATTCCAATGTCCGGACTTTGATGTCAACAGCTTCTTGATTTTCGATTTTTTCTTCATTTAAGTTTTCATAATTGATTTTGTACATCAGTAGCGCGTAATCATTAAATGACTCCGCAAATCTGCCTAGTAAATGATCCAAGAATTTATTCCTTCTTGTGAAAAAATCATTTTGGTTTTCATATAGTTTTTGCCACAATTCTCCTCCCAATGAATCTGAGGGATCATTTTCAATTGCCCTTTTGAGATCAGGACTGAATAGGTTTTCTGTGTCTTTGATTTCACCGAGATATTGGGCAAAGTAAGTCTGAGTGATTTCAGCCGTGGAAAAGAGATCTTTGGCATGGGTCAATTGTGCGTAAAAATCCGCTAACAATTGTTCGAAAAACATCAGGTAAGCTTTAAGCTGTTGTTGTTGGGCCTTCCTCAAAGAATCTGCGTCACTTGGAAGTCCAAACTCCCCTACACCAAAAGTCATGGGAAGGTCATATTGAACAGGCCAATAACTTAAAGTGTCTCTCTTAAATCCTTTTGGTACTTGAAGATCTCCAAAAGAGGGGACAAGTTTTCCTTTTGATTGCTGGGCATGCAGAAGGGCTATGGAATCCAATACTTCTTCGTATCGGGATAAAAAAGGAAAGCCATCTTTAAAGAAAAGAATTTTGGAATGGTTCTTACTCAAAACGGGCTTATGCATTTTACTTATTTTCATGCACCAGGACAAGCTGGAGTAGCCGGGTATGACTTTACCATCTTGATCATATTTGGTCATTAAAAAATTCCGGATGCTCTGAACTCCATCCAAGTCCATAAGGAGATTTATTATATCCGAGGCATAGACGGTTTCCAGAAGTTGGGCTTTTTCAATTTCCTCAGTGCGGATAAAACCATAAGAAAGCCTAGGCCCATCAAATATTTCTTCAACAGGAACTCCCTCATCCAATAATTCTTTAAGGGAATAAAATGGAATTGGAGGATTGAGGTAATTTTCTATGGTAAAGAATATTTCTGCCTGAACTCTCTCAATATCTGCTTCAGGTTTGACGTCTACATCAAAACAAAACGCGATTTCCTCAGAATCAATGGGTTCTACTTTGATGAAATCTTCACAAATATTTCTGTTTTCGCAGAGGATCTTCTTTGTTTTCTTTATGATGTCGTCTGCTTTTTTGATTTTTTCCAGGTAGGTATCAAAAATCAGATCGGCAAAGTCCACATCCTGTAGCATTTGCCAAATATGACTGTCCTGGATTTTTCCTTGGGGCGGATTTTTTGGAATTGTCACCTTGAAATTTAATGTTGCCTTTTCACCACCTTCCAAATTCGCTTCAAAAGAGTAATTCCAATTTTTTTCAGGATTCTTTTTGACAGTAAAGGATTCCGGATAGTTCGACAATATTTTTTTGTCAACTTCAAGAATTGTAGGCAATTCGAATTTTATTTGAAATTCACCGGCCTGTATTTCAACCATTGGATTGAATTGAAAGGGTATGTTTTCAAGTTCAATGTCACCGGTATTGAGATCTCCATGTTCAGGATCAATGCTCAGATCCAGCAGTACCGCGTAAAGGCCACCAAGTTTAATTTCATTTTTGGTAGTTGAATACTGCAGTTTGTCTTCCTCACAATTGGCAAAAAGTGGAACTTCCTGGGTAGCGCCAGGGAATAGCCAAGCGTTGTTGATACCTGAAATGTCTACCAGTAACTTTCTGTAATCAGTAATGGTCCAAGGCGCTGAAGTAAGTATTTTTCTTGGGGTAAAAAATGTCTGATTTTTAGCTTCGGAAAGTAGATCTTTCATATCAAAGCCAGACCTATATCCCAATTCTGTAATGGCATAGCAAAGTGCTTCCAACATGGTGATCCCAGGATCATGGGCATTATAATCTGTCCAAATATCGTTGGCTAAGGTCTCGATATATTTTAAGCCTTCTTTTCTGAGCCACTCATAATCCATTGAGGGACTCAATTCAGGGTTTTTCGATATGGTCAGAATTTTTTTCATCAACAATCGCAGGTTTGGATTACTTTGATTTTATGCCTTGGTTGGGTCTGTTTTTCATCGAAATGAGAAACCAGTACAGACCTACTGCTTGTTGCGGTTACTAACTCCAGATTGGATTTATTATTGGTCACTATTCCATCTTCATTTCGGATAATATGGCTTAGTTTGAAGCAACTGACGAAATCAACATATGGTCTCTCCTCTATAAAATTGATCAGGGCAGATTGGTGAATACTTCCACCAAATGTGATTTCTTTATTGGAATCAAAAGCCCAAGGACATAGGAATTGCTCGATTTCCTGATCCAATAGATTCCTGTAAAAAACTTCGTCCATAAAGTCATGAAAATGAACCTCGAAATCAGCTTGGACCTCCTCGAATTTTGGGTTTACTACATGTAAACTGACAAAAGGGTTTTTGATCTTTTCCAGAAAAATTGAAATATCAGTCAAAAGCCCAACAGGAGTATAAGGCCTAAGCGGGTTGGCATGAGTATTTTCTTTCTGGTCAGGTATGCAAATGACTGTGATATTGCCCGGATAATTTTCACAAAATACTTTGATTCCTTTCTCTTCATAAAATCCGGTATGGTTCAGACATTTTGTTTTATGGATTTCAGGGAATTGCTGAAGGATCAAATGCTCATAATCCCAAATATTTTTGGCCCTTTGTTTATGTCTCAGACGTTCACTGATCCGTTGATAGTAATTCTGATCTTCTTCTCTCTTCCTTCCAAGAAACGAACGCATTGGTTGAGAAATGGACTTTATGCCACTGTCAGAATTTTTTAGTTTAGCGATACTGTTGGAAGCGAGAATTTCCAGAAATTCGACTTTTTCGTCCTGAACAAGTTCCACTAAAGCTCCTTGGGTTTTTATGTCTATGACCCGACAAACAGCATCTGTGTTTTGGGTTACCGAAAGCCTGATCCAGAGAAAGCCACTTGTTAGGATGGTATGGTGCAAGGAGGCTTCTTTTGGGAAGTTGATGGATACCAAGCCTGACCTTGTGAGGTTGACCGTGCCATCAATTATCCTTTCTTTTGGGAATTCGACCCATTTGTTATTTTCCAAAAAGTGCCAATAAACCTGCTCTTGAGGTTTCAATGGATTGGAACTGCCTTCTTCCAAAAGGAAAAGCAATTGAATGGTTTGGGGCGGGGTTGCCTTTTCAATACCAATCAAAAGCTCTCCTTGTTGGTCAAATCGGGGAATAAGAGACACTTCGCCCTGAAGGTTTTGTTGGGAAAAACCAAAAGGTGTCAGGTGATAAAATTTATTTTTATCGGAATTGATTTCCAATCCAAATAACTCTTTTGATGCTTTGTAATCCAAAGAAAAATTTTCTGTTATGACTTCTTCGGCAACAGGTATTTGGATATTCGTATCGATGAGAATTCCGGTTATTTTTGAAATGTCCTCAATCAAACTCTTTGAAATCCCAACTTTTTCAAGTTCGGTGATCAGTTGTTTATCTAATGAAGTTCCTTTTTCCAATAACGCTGCTGAAGTAGGGCCTTCTTCAATTCTTTGGGCTCGAACAGTAACTTTGCCTTCTTTACCTTCTGTACCTTCCTTTGGCTTGGCTTTTTCCACCATCTGATTGACATAGCTACTTACCCGCTTCATAAATTCACTCATGCTAAACTGATTGGTACCTAGCTGTAACCTCAAAAATCCTTCAAAAGAGGTTTGCTGGATCAGTTGGTTGGGAGAAAAATCCACAGTAGCGGGTTTCAAAAAATCAGATTCAGGGATTAACTCGTAACTATCTCCGATTATTGGGTCTTTTAACGGAAAATTCCAGGTGTTTTTGAAGAGATAAGAGCTAGAATAAGGTACGCCAACAGGGAAATTCAAGGTCAAAGAATCGAGGTTTTTTTGAAAGACCTCTTTACTGCCTATATAAAAACCCGAACCTGATTTTGGGAAATCCCCAAATGGTTTGAAAGGCTTGGAAGCATCTATTGAGCCACCATCACTGCTGAGCGCAAGATCTTTGACACCTTTGACGTCTACGGAGAGCTTGATAGATGAAATATTTGAATTCATCAGTTCGGAGTAAGTTACCTGACTTTCTGTTTGATTCAATTTGGCTTTTAGCAAAGGCAAAACTGTATCGAAATTACTTTCATGTATTTTTTCTGAATAGGGGATAATTGGAGGCTCTTCCACATCCAAAATAATCTTCAAAGTCAGGCTGTTTTTCACTGGATCAAAATGTCCATCTACTGTTTGTTTAACCCATTCTTCTTCTCCTGTCAATGAAATTTCGAAAGGAATCAGAATGGATTTTTTAGAGAATTTGGTGGTAATGAAATTTGTTTTGGTCTTGGGTAACTTGCCAAATGTGATCTTGATTTCAATGGACCTGAGGCCTTCCTTCAAGAACAGCAAGTTTGAGGCGATGGCAAAGCCTGCATCCGAAGTTGGTACGGATTGCTTAATTCCAAATGCCGACCAACTTTTATCGTCCCCTTCAAATTCCTGCCCGTTTCCATCCAATGAATTTGCTTTTAAAAATGATAGCAGATTTTGGTCATGCATTTGAAAAGCTTTGATTTCTGAAACCTGGGCTTGATTGAATACCACATTTTCGGTTAGGCTATAAAATCTTTCATTTCCGAGGCTATCCTTTCCACCTTTGAACAGCGTTCCTTTTGTCAGAAGATGTTGTTGAACATGTTTTTGAAGTCCGATAACCAAATGTGTTTTATCCGGTATTGGCTCATGGTTTTTTACCCTTAAGACATCCTTGAAATAAAAGTCCAAGTGTTTCTTAGTATACTGATTGAGACTTGCTTGGGCATTTTTGAACAGTTCCAAAAAAGTCAGATACAATGCATAATGTGCTTCGTGTTTGGGATATTCGGACAGTGATTTCTGAAACAAAATCTCTGATTTTTTCAATATTGAAGAAACTCCCCCCAAAAGCTGATTTATCTGATTGTTAAAAAGGTTGTGATTGATGACATGACTGATTTTATCAACAGGGGTTACGCCTGGAATAGTGATTTTTAGTTTTTCTTCTGTGATTGAAAAATTGGTCCATTGAATTGTACCTCGGGAGTTGATGGTGATGATTGGTGATGAGGCATCCGTTTTGTTGGACATGAGGATTAAATCCTGATTGTCTTTTTTAAAATTGTGAAGTTTTGAAAATGGAGCATTCAGTTTTGTTTCAATTACAGCTTTGATCTCCTTTTGATAATCAGGTTCATCTTTAAGAAAAGCACATTGTTCATCCACGGTGTGGGCCAAGGTAAAAACCAAATCGAAGAGGTATTTAAATTGTCTTTTTGCTTCAGTTTCATCATTCGCAGCAATAGCCAATTTTGCTTTTTTGATTAAAAGCTTGATATAATCCGAAAGCTTGAAAACATCAATGGATAAAAGCATTGCCAATACCACAGTGATATCTGTTTTCATCAGGTCTTCCCAAGTCCCGTCATTGGAATTGTCTTGGTTTTTGTAATTCAAAAATGCGGCATACCTTTTTGCAAAGAGCATGAGATCTTCCATTGACCTGCCATCTACAGGTGCAAAATCCGGTGAGAGAGATCCCAGTGCTCTGGTAAGTCGGTCGACACCTTCACGTATCAATGGATTTTTGTCATTACATGCCATAATGGATTGCTATCTCAGGTCAGTCCCTTCGTTTTTATAAAATGGATAGACAAAGTTGAATCTTGAGTTTGTTGCCCGAACCTTGTAAGAAATGGTAATCAGGATTCGTCCTTCAAGTTCGCCGGTGTCATTGAGTTCTATTTTTTCTACCTCTATTCTTGGTTCATAGTATAATATGGCTGTTCTGATAAGATCTTTGATATATGTTTTGAACGTCGTGGTAAGGGGTTCAAAGATCAGTTCATGTAAATTACAGCCATAATCAGGTAACATTACCCGCTCGCCTTGTTTGGTAGAAAGCAAAATTTCAAGGCTGGACTGAATATCTTCCTCGTCCTTGAGCATTTTGGTTTTGCTGCTGCCCCTATCAAATTGTGGGGGAAAACTCCAACCACTTCCCAAGAATGACTGATGCATTTTTCCCATAATATTATCCTATCAATACTGTAAAACATCCAAGGACTATAGTCCCACCATGTCCTGTAGAATCTCCCAATCTTGCCGCAGGCATTCCTCCTATCAAAACCGTACCTGAGCCACTCACTATCGTATCGGGAGGTCCGGTACAAGTTGCCATATCACCAACTCTTGCAGCCGGCATTCCACCGATCAATACTGTAGCCTCACCTGCAGGGAGGATCGGACCTCCCACATGCGGGACAGTTCCAGTTACCATCGGGCAAACATGCATATCGGTAATCCTTGCTGCAGGTGGCATATTTTTTCTAATTTATTTTGACTAAACTTCCCTGTATATCTACCATTGACCCTTTGATTTCGGCAGTCCCATCACTTTTCACGGACATGCTCCCTGATGCCTCAAAACTCGCCGAAGAATCTGCCTTTATTCCAATTTGTGGAGCTGCCAGATTCAGGGTTGAACCAGCTGTAATACTGATTTCCATGGGGGAATCAATTTTGATTCCGTCACTGTTCATTTTTATAGAGTTCCCATTCCCATCTTTAATTTCAATTTCTTCGGCTGTATCATCCATTTTGATTTCTCTGCCTCCCGGGGTTTCAATAGTTATACTTTTATCGCTATCATGGATGGTGATTTTGATTTCCGACCTGGAGACATATCCTTTTTTGTCGTTGGAATCTTCGGGGTCAAAAGGAGTAGGTTTGGCACTGCTGTGCAACATACCCAAGATGATGGGGTGCGAAGAATCACCGTTCATAAATCCAACAATTACTTCATCCTCTATTTCCGGACGAAAAAATGTTCCCCTATTGTTTCCAGCATCAAGTGTGGCAACTCTTGCCCAAATGCCTGCGTCATTAGGATTGACCATTGGGAGTTTTATCCGAACCCGCCCTTCTCCTTTGGGATCCATTATATCAGTGACAATTCCTATGTGCAAACCCTGCATTTTGGAAAATTGACCGCTTTCAGCACTGTTGGAAAAAGGGTTGAATTTTTCTGTGTAGAAATCTCCCTCCCAGCCCAGGGATGCTTCGGTCGTCCAGTTGCCGTTCTTAATGTCATGTTTCACAGCGGATACAAAAGCCTTTCCGCTAAATTGCTCGCCCACACCTTCAAGCGATACCCAATCTCCAGGATTGATATCTGATGTGCCCTGAAATTTCACTTTTCCCTGAATTTTGGAGAGAGATTGTTTTTGTTTTTTTGCATCGGCTATTGCTTGTAGGGCTTGATTGTCAAACATTGCCGGAGTTTTGATCTTGAAATCCTGAGAATGGGCATCTGCCAGAAAACTTTCAGAGATATTACCCGGAGAGGCATTTGAAAGAGGGTTTCCTTCTGCTTCAAGCACTGTTTGATTGGCATAATCCCAAGAAGAGGCAATAACTGCCGTGGTTTGGCTTCTGATATCGGATTCTGTTCTAAAACCAATTATATTATTGCCATAGACCAAGGTCATCTTGGATTCTTGGGAAGAATCAGGTTTGAATACTGAAACACTGCCATTGATATTGCAGGCCATACCATTGGTGTCCATTCTCGATAATGCATAATCCCAATCAGATACATTTGCCTGTAAAAGTTGTTCATGGGTGTTTCCAAAAGGCTCCATTTCAAGATCAGAGATTCCATATTCCTGAAAAAGCGTCTCTACTATGTCGCTGTCTCCCAGATCATTGAAATGTCGGCTGTTTTTGGAAACAGTCATGTTTACTGCTTTATGCTTGCAGATCAGATTAAGCATGGACTGCCTACCGTTTATTACATGGGAATTATTGATGATCAATCCGTTAAATGCGGATTGCTCTATTCCATTATAGCCCAATTTGAGATCTATGCTTTTTCCTGGATTGAATAGGCCACTATTACTAAGTTCAAAATCGGAATCTGCTGCAGATCCATCCACTATCCGGATGGTTGCATAGGGGATTTTGTTGAGTTCCCTATAAATAGAAATGTCCAGCACCTGAACGTTGCCGGGGATTTCTTCCGTTGCAGGAGAATCCCCACTGCTACCCAGTAGGATTTTAAAAGTGACCAGTTCTCTATTTAACATTACAGGCATGAAACAGCTTATTTTTCAATTGGAGGGAAATAAATTTTTGTGCCGGCAGCTATTTTTCTAAAACCATCGAGACCATTGAATTCGGCTACTTGTATATAAGGCTCGTCTTTTTCGTAAATTTTGAAAGTCAGATGATCAAGCCTATCTGTTGCATTGAAATTTCGTTCATGTGTGATATCGGGACTTTCCCTGTTTTCCTCAGCAGCCCTTTGCACATCAGCAATACTTTCCGCAAATTGGCATTTTGCCATAGCCCTGATAGGTTTTCCGTCAGGTGCAAATACTTTGTATTCAATATCCATTTGTTTGAGAACTCCTTTGAACAGGAGCTCTCCCCAGTGGATTTTGAGGTAATAGGGACGGTGTCGGTCAGATTGATAATCAATAATTTTCCTTTTAAAGGCTTCAATCTGCTCTGTGACTGTGACAGGTTCAGCAAATGGATTGGCTATTCCCAAGCTTAAAACAGACATGTCTTTGACCACCCCGGTCCCGTCAAACAGAAAATCAAAGTTGAAATCCCTGGGCAAAATCCTATTGAATTTCATATTGGTGGCAGAAGTGCCCGGAGCCTGACTGTCATCAAATTCGAATTTGTATGAAATATTGTAGGTAGCCGGATTGATCAGGGCACTGAACTTATTTTCAGGGACAGGCTGAGAAAATTCAGCATCCCTGTAAGGTTGTACATAGAGTTTTTCTACTTTATGACCAAAATCCAGCATCAGCGTTCGTTTTTAAGCATTAGTTTTCTTAGTACTTCTTCTGTTACCTCCTCGATGATTTCCTGTTTCAGGTTTTCCAAATTTGCGACAGGTGCGTTTTCACGTGGGCGTTCATTGGCTTGACTTCCCACAGATGCCCTGATCAGGAGTTCTTTGATTTCGATTGGCATAATTTGTATTTTAAAAGCTGATGTTTGCCGAGCCACCGATGCTTCCACCTAAGGAAAGCAAGGAGTCCACACTAATGATATCAAAATATTGGTAGCTCAGCGTGATCGACTCTACAACCAATGCACTTTTTTCAGCATTGAAACTTGACACGGACCATTTTTTGGGAATGGCGTTTACCACGTACCACGCTTGAATGGGAACATGATGTTCATTGAGTAGGCTGATGATGATATTGACTGGCTCGAAAACAAAATTCTCAAATGCATTTTTGCACCACATCAAAATCCCTGAACCTATAAACATCCCTCTTTTGAGGACGATATCTGAATATTTTGCCCGCACAGGCAATTCCCAGGTAAACCTGTTTTGCCCGCCTTCTGTGATGCTTTCCATATTCATCTGCATTTCCAATCCGCTTACTTCCTGAAAGCGGAAGTCGTTGGGGGTTTGGGGAAATAGTTGGAACACTACAGAGAAATGAAAACCTACAGGTGGATATGCAAACATGATTATTCGTTTTGAATGGTTAGTCCTTCGTGTGCAATCTCCATTGTTTCAATGGCTGTTTCGTTCCCGGTTGCATTCAAATCAGTGGATTGTACTTTGAGGGGCCAGGCATTTTTAACTTTCCAAACCACCACCGGTTCATGGGATTCATTCAAAAGAGAAATAATCAAATCCCTTCTTTCAATCGTATTCAATGCAACAGTATTCCACCAATCGTAGAATTCGTTATCACCCTGGAAAATCCCCCTTTTCAAAGTAATATTTGAGAAGCTTTGCATGCCGGGCATTTTTATTTTCGAATATTCGGGACTTGCGCCATCGCGGTATTCTATTAATTCAGTGGTAACTTCCAAGCCTGAGGCTTCACTGAATCCTATTTTGGTTCCACCCCATTCTATCAGGAAGTGAAACTTGGGAAGGGGATAATTAGCCATAATTTTCTTATTTTAAGGTTATGATTTCATTTTTATATTATTTTAAGATTCCTGCATTTTGTGTGAAAAACGCAGTATGATAAATTCAGCAGGACGGACTGCAGCCATCCCGATCTCGACAATCAGCCTTCCTTCCAAAATATCCTGTGCCGTCATGGTCTGTCCCAAACCGCATCGGACATAAAATGCATGTTCAGGTTTTGCCCCAGCCAATGCACCTTGTCTCCAAAGCAGGGTAAGATAGTTTTCCAGCATTGCCCTCAATTTCACCCAGGTATTGGCATCGTTTGGTTCAAATACAAATTGCATGGTTGCTTTTTTGGATGATTCTTCCACCATGATAAAAAACCTCCTCACATTGATGTAGCGCCACTCATTGTCGTTGCCGGCAAGAGTTCTTGCACCCCAAACCAAAAATCCTTTCCCCTGAAACAGGCGGATTGCATTCACGGATTTTCCTGAGGTAGCGTCGATGTTCATTCCTCCCTGCTCTGCTTCTGTGATTCTTGCAGAAAGGTCATAAACCGCATTCACAGAAACATTCGCGGGTGCTTTCCATACGCCTCTGGAAGCATCCACTTTGGCATAAATACCTGCCATGGCCGCAGCGGGAGTCAATGTCGGGCCTAATTTTTCTCTGATTTTGGATTTACATAAATTATAGATGGCTGTTTCAGACGTTAACAAGGTGTCTAAACCAACTGCCGCAGCAGCTACGCTATCAGTAGTTATGGTAACCTGTACATCTGCGTCGCTGTAAGCATAGTCAAAGGTGGTATTCAACCAAGGGTAATAAACTGCACCGTAATTGAGACTGTCATTTTTTGTAAATGCAGTTCTAAATGTTGAAATAGTAGTGGTGGTATTATTATTTGCTGCAGGAGTATGTACATCTATAAGCGTGAATCGATCTTGAAGTGCCGCACACTGATCTATTGCCAGCGAAACCAAAGCGTAATACTCAGATTCTCCAATTGTGTGTGGAGCATCCGGAAAAACAATGATTGTGGGGTCATCTTCTGCAGCACATACTTCGAGGCCATCCTCGTAATCTTCCGGATCTGGGGTTTGATCAGTGGTTCCGACGGAAATGATATAGCAGGGACCTCCTCCATTCGTAAAGTACATCCGCAGGTTATAATACATCCGAAACGGGGAAGGTGTAGCAATGGCCGCTTCTGCAGAAATTCCCGTAACGGTACTATTTTCTGTTGTGACGTTTACTGCCACGGTGATCCCCTCTTCATCTTCTGCCTTACCAAAGTAGGTTTCATATTCTTTGAGGGAAAAAATTTTGGTCGGGACTAAATGCAAGCTATCCCCGAATTCATCTGTATCGTTTTGAGTATAGCCGATAAAAGCCGGTATGGCTGTTTCCACCTGGGCTACAGATGGAGGGAATAACGGGATTTCGTTGATATAAACGCCCGGCGTTCTGATTGCTGATTCATTGATTTGTGACATTGGACAATTGTTTTATGGTTGCATGTTATTTTTAGGTATTTAAATGAATCGTGAATAAATGTTCATGTTCATTACCATTTGCGTGTGTATAATACAAGTTCTGATTGCTGACATCTGTATACAGTCTATGGTTACTGGAACCTTCTGTGACCAGATCAATAACTCCAAATGTTCCCTTTATATTGACCTGTACAGTTTCCCAGTATGGTGGATCTACTTGATGAAAGATCATTTCAGGTTCTCTTGATTCAATGGGTCCCAAGGTGGCAGATGAAAGGTCCATTGAATTTGCTGAGGCCCGAAGATTTATCCTGATACGGTAAAGATTTTCTGCACCGTGGGTATCGGGTATATCTGTTTGGTTCAACACTTCTTTCTGAAGGTCAAAAAGAAACCTTGAGGTGAGTACATTAGGTAATCTGAAATAAGGGGCATCCCGGTCAAGTCGGATTCTGACAAACAACAAAAGTGTATCCTGCCCTAACCTATAATGGATATCATGTTTTTTAAATAGCTTTTTGGTTGGTAGATCCGGTTGTATTCTTAGAAAATTCGTTAAGATGCCGCCTGAAGCCCCTGAAAAGGAGTACTCAGGATGAGTAAAATGTATTGAAAGCAGCTTTTCGAATTTAATGACTGATCTATCCATGACTACTTCGATTTGTTGGTGAAGGAAGCATCAATACTTCTGACCAAAGAAATTTCAGCATTGGTATCTATGCTGTCTATGTAAGCTAATCTCATTTTATAAATCACAGAAGGAATATATTTTCCACCCATAATACCCCATAGCTGATTGAGCTCTTCAAAGCTTGTAGAATGTAGATCAAAAATGATTTTGTCAAGAGAAAAATCAGGAAGGGAAGGAATCTGTGCCACGGTAAAAATCGGAGAACGTTGGAAAAAAGTCAGTACCTGTGATATCCTTTGAAGCCCGATAGCATATTCTGATTTATTGGCGCCTATCAATATATAGATGTTTAAAAATATTCCCGGATGTCTGGCCACCCCATTAGGCTGTCCGAGATTATTATACACTTGCCTATTTGCAGGGGTATTTCTTAAAATGCTTTCCTGTTGGATGTTCACCACAGAAAGGACTACTTTATCGGTAATGCTGTTATTCAGGTCATCATTATAAGTATCAACCAGTGCAAGATTTCCCAATACTACCTCTGGTTCAATAGAACCAAAATCATCATTCATGAGGGAAATAACAGTATTTAAAATCTGGTCAATCATGTTGCGAGCTTTCTGGGTCTGAAAAATCAATTGAAACAGTACTTATGAAGGAAGTGTTTTTTCATTCTTACTTCCAACTCGTAATTTCAAATTTGATCATTAATGCCCGCAATAAAATCCATGAAAATATGGATTTTAGAAACTCATGGAATTCATGGATTTTTGATAAATATTTTTTGAAATGGCCTCCCTGACCAAACCAGCGGTGTTTCTGACTCCCATCTTTTGGATCAGGTGTAACCGATGGGTTTCAACAGTACAAAAACTGATAAAAAGCTTGTTGGCGATTTCTTGAGTGGTATATTCCTCAATGATTAAGTGAAGTATTTCTTTTTCTCTTTTGGTCAGCGTATTTTGAAATGGTTTCAAGGGTTCAATATCCAAAATGCTCTGGGTTAAAATCTGACTAAGCGTCGGGTCAATGTATTTTTTATTATTTTTTACATGGATCAAGGCCTCTTTGATGGTGTTGGCACAACATTGTGGGAGAAAATATCCGTTGACACCGACTTTCAAAAAGCTTTTAATTATTATGGGGTCCTTGCTATCACAGAAAACAAATACCTTGGGTACCCGATCTTTTTTGAAAATTTTCTGGCAGATTTTTAAGGTGTTTTTTATTTCCTGAGAAATGTCCATCCACAAAAAATCAGATCCATTCCAATCTCTGTTCAGCAGGTTGTTGATTTGATGGAATGAAAGGTGATTGATAGTTTGCTGTCCAAAATTCGACAAAACAAGATTTAATCCCTTGGACAAAAGAGTGGCTTCTCCAATAATGTAATGATTATCCATTTTTTTGAAATTTAAATATTACAAATGGTTGTAAAACGACAATCAGCTATTCGGACTTTTAAATACTTGAGGAAGTCTGCGGAATTTTAGATTTCCTAATATATAGATTGCGAAAACACAATAAACAATAGGTTTTTATATTGCGAGGAATAATAAATATAAGTATTAAAAATTAAATTATTACAAATGCTAACCGGATAATTATAGCATTTTTTTCAAAAAAAATATTTTTAATTAAAGACTTAATTTTCACTTCTTTCTTCTGTAAACATTTGATCTATCCAAAATGAATTGATCTTTCAACAATGGCATTTTCTCCAAAATTCCTCTAAAAATCTCCTCTTCATCCACAATGAGGTCAGGTTTTTCTTTTTGAAAATTCTGAAAGATTTCAGCGGTTTTCTCAAGGCCGTAATTTTTTTCCAAGTGGATCTTTGACAGTCTATAGTGAAGATAGGGAGTAGCCAAAGATGCTTTTTGGTAATACCCCAGATCTTCGCCCAATACCAATATTTTTTTCCCTTCTGAGACAGTATGTTCTTCGGTTACAGATACTGCATAAGTGGAGATATTTCCTGAATTTGTCTGTAAAAAAATCCAGCTATATCCCATCATTGGAATTCCAAAAACAAATAGGAGCGAGAGCACTTTAATGGGCACTCCTTTTTTGAAGGCCACAAAAAGGAAAGTGATAAAATATGCCAACCCCGGAATGATCACAATAAATTGATAAGGCGTTCTTCTGTTGGTCAGTAACAGCGATCCAACGGCAAAAATCAAAAAAATCAAAGTGAGTTGAAGTTGCTTCTGTTGATTGACTGTCTGTGATTTGACAATCAATCCTACAAAAAATCCCAAAGTCGTGAAAAACAAGGGTAAAGAAAACAATATAGCAAGATCCCTGTAAGTAACATGGGCATAGCTTTCAATCAATCGGGGGGAAATGATAAACTGATTGAGAAAGGCGGGAAGACCATCTATCCAGAAATAGTACAATGCACAAAAGGTCAGTGGCAGAGCGTAGCTAACGATCGCCAAAATCAATTGCCGAAATGAAAAACCGCTGACCACTATACCAGCCACCAACAGAAAAGGAAGAAAAGTGATCAAGGGAAAATGGAAACAAGCAGCAATTCCTCCGAAAATACCCACTAGAAGAATAGAATCGGAACCCTCTTTTTGCAGCACAGTCTGGGAAAAAAGCTGTCCAAAGGCAAGTACTATAAAGGTACTCCCCATCAAAGCAGGAGACAAAGTGATCATATCAAAAGAGAGATGAAACAAAATCACCATTACCAACGCCGGGATATAGGTGTTTTCTTCGAAGGATTTGTATCTGATATAAAGGTTGTTGATATAGACGATCTGAAAGATGATGACCAATAACGACAGTAATTTGTAAGACATCACTGATTTGCCAAAAATCAAATAGCAAACCCAATATATCCCTGAAGAAAGTGGTCCGGTATCATCAATGATATCAATATACATGTGCTTGCCATCAGCCATCCTCTCACCGAGTAGCAGCCAAATCATCTCGGGCTGTAACAATGGGATATCCAAGACCCAAATATAAACACTGCTCAACAATAGGAGTAAAGCTATGATAACCAGTAGTCTGGAAGGGTCGTTGATACGGAAAAAGCTCAGCAAGTTCGGGTTAATTCTAAAGGTGTTACAAACAGGACCCACGAAATTAAGTGTTACACATTTAATTCACTAAATTTGTCACAATTAATAAAACGATGGAAAGCAAAAGACAACAGAAATTCAATAAACTCATCCAAAAGGAAATGGGTGAAATTTTTCAGAAGGAAGGAAAGCATCTCATCGGGAATGCTTTTATTACAGTTTCAAGGGTAATCATCAGTCCTGATTTGAGTGTTGCAAGAGTTTATCTCAGTTTTTTATTGGACAAGGACAAAGTAGCTTTTGAAATAATAGAAGAAAAGAAAGGTGAAATAAGAAAGCATTTAGGGAATAGGATAGGGAAATCAGTAAGAATTATACCTGAATTGGCCTTCTTTATAGATGACTCAGCATCTTATGCCCAATACATGGATAAAGTAATCAATTCGCTTGATATTCCAGAGGCTTCAGATGAGGAGGAAGAAGAAGAAGATTAATTATATTTCCGGATCGTTGAACCTCTCGTTTTTTATAGCCTATCGATATTTCCGCAGTAAAAAAAGGCGGAACTTCATCACCATACTTTCACGGATTTCGATGATTGGAGTGGCGGTTGGTACCATGTCTTTGATTATGGTGCTTTCTGTATTCAATGGATTGGAAGATCTGATAAGAGGGCTTTATGCTTCCTTTGATGCCGAACTCAAGATTGAGGCAACTAAAGGGAAATCTTTTTTGGTTACAGAGGATTGGTTGAAAAGCATTGAGGAAATTGAAGGAGTAGGCGTAGTTACTGAAGTGATTGAGGATAACGCCCTGTTTAAATATCGTGACTACCAACATTTGGCAAGGATCAAAGGCGTTTCTGAAAATTACCTGCAACAGGGGAGGTTTGACAAAGGTTATATCTGGGGAGAACTGGATTTGGGCAGTGAGAAGCAGCCCAAAGCAATTATCGGAAGGGGAGTTGGTTTCTTTCTTTCCGTGGACCTGGATAATCCTATAGACCTGCTTCAGGTATATTATCCCAAAGCGCCAAGAAGTGCGGGGACCATTGACCCGAATCAATTATATAACAGAGATATATTAAAACCCAGTGCCTTTTTTAGTATTGAAAAGGATTTTGACGACAATTATATCATCGCACCCCTGACCTTTGTAAGCAGCCTTCTCAATTATGGAGAAAAACGGACATCTCTTGAAATCAAAGTGGCAGAAGGTTATAGTATCCAACGTGTCAAATCCAAGGTTTCGGCATTTTTGGGAGAGGATTATCTGGTAAAAGATACCGACGAGCAGCATGCCCAAATCCTGAGGACGATCAAAATTGAAAAGTTATTTGTATTCCTGACTTTGACTTTTATACTGGCAGTCGCTTCTTTCAATATCTTTTTTTCTCTTTCCATGATGGCCATTGAGAAGAAAAGGGATACGGCCATTCTTTTTGCATTGGGCGCAAAAAAGTGGATGATTCAAAAAATCTATCTAAAACAAGGAGCAATAATTGCATTTACCGGAGCCATTATCGGTCTTGTATTGGGATATTTGGCCTGTTGGCTGCAAGATCAATATGGATTGGTTTCTTTGGGTATTGCTTCTTCCGTTATAGAAAGTTATCCTGTTAAGATGGTATGGTGGGATTTTTTATGGACTTCGGTGTCAGTAATTACCATTACTTTTTTGGCTTCATTTAGGCCGGCAATGATTGCTTCCAGGGTTACCTCAAGGGATTTATAAAATAAAAAAGCCGTGAAACAAAATCTCACAGCTTTAGTCAATTAACAATAAACCCAAAATAACCAGCTGTAGGAGAAGGATTCGAACCTCCACGGGGCAGTTAGGCGAAACACGAGCTCCATGTTTGCTTTATGCTGAATTCCCCACCCCCGAGACCGGAGGGCATGTCTGCCAGTTTCAACATCCTACAGTATAAATTTTTCAAAATCGAAGAAACACCTATTGTATTTCCATTTTAATAGAGCTGTAGGAGAAGGACTCGAACCTCCACGGGGCGGTTAGGCGAAACACGAGCTCCATGTTTGCTTTATGCCGTTGACCCCACCCCCGAGACCGGAGGGCATGTCTGCCAATTTCAACATCCTACAATGTTTTAAGACCTTTTGTCTTTGTTGATGATTCAAAGTTAACAAAACATTCATTACATTAAAATATATTCAACAAAACAAGTAAAAAAATACAGAATAATTAATAAATAACTAAAATAACTATCGATAATGTAAATATTGCTCTTTTAGCAAACTAATTATTGACAATTTGGAAATGACATTTTAGTATGAAATTCTGTTGTTGCTTGCTAAATTGGAATTCTTATTATCTATTCCTATTCCTATAACCCACATACCACTATGCGATTGTTCTTTTTGACCCTTATAGCTTTTGCTCCTGTAGGTTTTGTTTTGTCTCAGCAGCAAAAAAAATCACCGAGCTTTGAAGAAGTTATTTCTTTGCGGAATGCCGGGCAGGTTGTGATTTCTCCTGATGGTGAGGCGATCGCATTTACCCTTCAGACTGCAGATTGGGTGGAAAATAGGTTTGATACTGAAATATGGATGGTTAGAAATGGATCGGCCCCTATTCAGATCACCAATAGTCCAAAAAACAACAGCACTTCTCCTGAGTTTTCGCCTGATGGGAAATGGCTTGCATTTTTATCAGACAGGGGTAACAAGGTTCAGGTCTATGCTTTGAGGCTTTCCGGGGGTGAAGCTTTTCCTGTCACTGACGAGGATGAAGGGATCAATGCTTTTCAGTGGCATCCGGATGGCAAGAGGTTGGTGATTCATAGGCAGGAAAAAGAAGATCCGTCCATCAAAGAAAAGAAAAAGAGGTACGGTGCATATGAAATAGATGATCAGGAATTTGTATTGTCCCATCTATGGGAAATAGATTTTGATCCCAATTTCCCAGATCCAGCAGAACTACCATGCTATGCTGCAGCAGATTCTCTCAAGAAGGCTGAAGGATGTATAGAAAGGCCCAAGGCTAAAAAATTGACAAATGGGGATTTTACAATTACGTCTTTTCAGATTTCCCCTGACGGGAAACGAATTGTTTTTAACCATCAGCCCGATCCTTTGATTACTTCTTCGATGAAGTCAGATATTTCTTTGTATCATATGGAATCAGGAGAGATCAAACCTTTAGTATCCAATGCCGGCGCCGATAGATTCCAAACATGGTCTCCCGATTCTAAAGAAATATTATTTACAACCAATCTGGATGATACGGTTTCTAACTATTATACCAATACCAAGATTTTCAGAATGGATATAGGAAGTAGTCAGACCTTTCGATTAGCAGAAAAGTTGGATGAAAACCCTTCCAATCTTGTTTGGAATGAAAAAGGGATTTACGGTGCTTTTTGGAAAAAGACTTTAAGGCCAATTTATAGAATTGATCCAATTAATGGTTCGTACCAAATGCTTTCTGGCTTACCGGATATAGTTAATGGATTTGCATTTTCCAAAAAAGGCGAAAAGTTTGCCCTAAATGCAAGGAACGGCGACCAACTGAATGAAATATGGCTTGCAGTCAATAATAGTCAATCCTTGATTCCCAAAAAAATTTCCCAATTGACCGATCAGATTAAAAACTGGCAAGTAGCCCAAAGCGAAATAGTGATATGGAGAAGTATTGATGGTACGCTGATAGAAGGGGTTTTACACAAACCCGAGGACTACGATCCGGCCAAAAAATATCCATTGATGGTAGTGATTCATGGAGGTCCTACAGGAATAGATACCCCTCAGCCTGTTCCTGCCTACGTCTACCCCGTTGTTCAGTGGCTGAATAAAGGCGCTTTGGTCCTCAGACCAAACTATAGGGGATCTGCAGGGTATGGAGAAGCTTTCAGATCCTTGAATGTAGAAAATCTTGGCGTAGGGGATGCTTGGGATGTGATGACAGGGGTTGATTTTTTAAGTGCCAAAGGGATGATTGATACCGATAAAATCGGAGTAATGGGATGGAGTCAGGGAGGTTATATTTCTGCTTTCCTGACTACCAATACCGATAGATTCAAAGCGATCAGTGTGGGTGCAGGAATTTCCAATTGGATGACTTATTATGTCAATACTGACATCCATCCATTTACCATCCAATATCTTAAAGCCAATCCATGGGATAATGAGGAGATTTATAAAAAGACTTCACCCATGACTACCATCAAAAAAGCGGTTACGCCGACTCTCATCCAACATGGAGAATTCGATAAAAGGGTTCCAATTCCAAATGCCTATGAATTGTTGCAGGGCCTGAGGGATCAAGGTGTTCCAGCTGAGTTGATTGTTTATAAAGGTTTTGGTCATGGGATTACAAAACCTAAAGAAAGACTTGCTGCTACATGGCACAATTGGCAATGGTTTGGCAAATATGTTTGGGGAGAGGAAATCGAGATGCCTTTAACAGAGAAGTAAAATCAAATTCAGTTTTGGGTTTTACATATTTATATTCAATGCAATCCTAAATCCATGACCTGAAAAACTAGGGTTAAAAAAAATAGGAAGAATTTTTTTTAATGAACCACAAAAGTGACAAAAGAAAACAAAAGTTTTAAATACTGAGATCTAATCACCATTCCTTTGTGACCTTTTGTAACTTTTGTGGTTATTAAAATTAGCCATTTTCCTGACTTCCGCACTGGGACACCCTGATTAAAATCCGAATATTTCTTGTACTGATTTCTGTTCTTCGGTAAGGATTATTGTTTTCTTGATGACTTCCTTGTTTGGGGTGACCAAACCTATTTCATGGATGTTCTGTATGATCTCGATTGCCTTTTCGGGGCTTAATCCGGCCTTTTTGGATTTGAGTATCCTGTCAAGTTCTTTGTACACTTTGTATGCCGTAAAATTCAGGCATATATGGGCCTCTATTCTTTCCCTTTTATGGTGGAAAACAGGCCTTATTTTCAATTCGTTTTTTGCAACCCGGAATGCTTTCTCTATCTGCCAAAGGTGGCGGTAGTTTTCCAGAACTTCCTCTTTGGTCATAGTTGAGTTGGTCAAGTATCCCTTGAGCCCATCCCATTTTGCGTCCATATCCACTTTTTCCTGGTCAAGTGCCAACGCCACTTCACCTTCCATTCTAAGAAACTTGTTGTAGCCTTTGTTATTGATACTCGACTTGGTAAGTTTCCCCGATTTCAACTGCATTTCTAGCCTTTTGACACCTCTTTCCCTATTGTACCGATCCTTTTTTGCCCGGTCTTGCGAATAGGTAACGACCAAGGTCATACCTTCTTTCTTAATTGCCCTGCTCTGGTCTTTTTCGAAGTCAAGCCCCAGGATTTCTTTTTTGACAGATTCTTTTTCATTTTTAATCCTTGCTCCCAAAATAAACTCGTAGCCTTTTTCGACAAGTTCCTGCACATTTTTGTTTGAAAGAAGGCCTGCATCTGCAACAACTGTGAGCTTTTCAAAATTGTATTTCATGCGGAAGCCCTCCAGAATGGGAAGGAATGTATCCCCCTCGTATTTGTTTCCCTCAAAAATATCATAAGCCAATGGATATGCGTCTTTGCTCACCAGCAAACCCAGTACAATCTGGGGATGTTTGTGCTTCCCGTCTTTTGAAAACCCGGGCTTTCTGATATCATCCTCTTTTTCTATTTCAAAGTAGATGGTTGTAACATCATAAAAAACCGCGTGGATGCCACCGTCCAAAACTTGCAGGGTATGTTCAAAGCTGATCTTTTGGACCAGATCCTTATACCTGGAATGCAGCCTATCCATAAAGCGGTAAATGTCGTCTTCGGAGTAAGACTTCTGTTCGTAACGGTAAAGATATTCTGTTGTTTTAAGCTTGCTTTTAGGGTAAACCAGACGGTATAACACAAGATCTTTGAAAAGCTCCTCATTGATCTGAGTAAAACCAATATCATCAAATATCTTCCCCAAAACATACTGTATGCCCACAAGCTTATGTGAACTGATTGAAGACAGCACATCAGTAAATATCCTCCTGTGATCGGTAAAGTCGATCTCCTGAAGCCCCATTTGTTTTTGAGCATAACTTTTACCTTCGGCAACCAGACGCTCAATTTCTAAGGTATCTTTACTTGAGCCAATGGTCTTTAGAACCTTATATTTCCCTTGGCTTTTATCTATTACCTGTACACTGACAAGTCCACTTTTATTTGGCTTTTTGCGAACAAACATGGACTAATTTAATAAAATCATGCTCTGGGACACCCAAAACCAAAATATAAAAATTCTTAAACATTGAAAATCAATAACTTAAAAAATTACCGTGAATTACCTGCGGAAGTCAGGAGAGAAGTAAAATCAAATTCAGTTTTGGGTTTTACATATTTATATTCAATGCAATCCTAAATCCATGACCTGAAAAACTAGGGTTAAAAAAAATAGGAAGAATTTTTTTTAATGAACCACAAAAGTGACAAAAGAAAACAAAAGTTTTAAATACTGAGATCTAATCACCATTCCTTTGTGACCTTTTGTAACTTTTGTGGTTATTAAAATTAGCCATTTTCAATAATCCAAAGTTTGGAAAAAAAAAGGAGGACAATTGCCCTCCTTTTTTATTATCGTCTATTTTCTTTAAATCATTTCTTCCATGAAGCCTTTCCGCCTTTGGCAGAATCCACATTGATACTGTAATTGTTGCCTCCGGTCACAACCCATCTCACTTTGACCGCTCCCATTCCAGGGATATTGGCCACGGAGATTTTTTCAGGATTGACTTTTTGCTCTGAGAGTTTGTTGAAATCTTCATTTTCTACTACAAATCCTGCCAGAACTTTTGCCCCCGAAATACTGACATAATCAGGTCTTTCGATTTTGTATTTCAAATCCTGACTGGAATGGGTTGGGATCAATCTTTCATTGTAGATAGTAGCAGTGATTTCTTTTAAACCACCACCCAAATCTTTTTCATTTACTTCTGACACGCTCAATTTTGGAGTGTGATAAGCATGCAAAATAGTAAATGCAGAATTTCTGTGGGCATCCTGTTCCATCAGGAATCCGGGATGAAGTCTTCCAAAGTTTTTCTTAAAACCACCGACTTCAATCTTGCCGTATTGTGGATGGTCATATTCTTCCCAATTCACAAAGGCATCACCGAAAGTCAGGTATTGATCCACCTTCATTTGCTCATCTTGGTTTCCTCTTCCTGCATTCTGATGAAAATACAGATAGGAAGTCATCAGTTCATTGGAATAGGTGAAAATACCCCTTCCTCCATAGAACCAATCCAATTGTCCACCGAATACGGAATAGAGGTCTTTATAAACCACTAAATATTTATATCCAGGCATAAACTCTTCACCTTTTTTGGCAATAGCATCATAGATACGGATATCAGTTTGGTTGTAAGTTCCCAAATCTTCCTCAGCACCCGGGCCTCTCAGAATCATGCCACCATAATTATGGTAACTCTGAGCGCCGGCAATATTGGGATGATTCAATACAAACTCTACCACCGCCCTGTTTTCAGGTACGGAGAAAGGATATCTCAATGCACCTCTTTGCACATAATCCGGCTGCCAGTTCCATCCCCAATCTCGATTAGGGTCATAATATCCTATACCATCATCATTAACTACGCCATCACCGTCTCTATCGATACCTTCATAACCTAACATTTCATATTCGCCTTTTTGATCGGCTGCCACAGGGATAAGCTTTCTGGGATCCATCTGATCCTTTACATATCTTCCTGTAGGTGATTTTCTGATCATAAAAGTGATGTGGCCATCTCCATTAAGATCGTCAAAAGGATCTTCGCCCGCGATTCCATCTCCATCATTATCTAAAATCATCATTCCGGATCTTGGGGAGTTTAGGTTGTTTGCTTCCTTGATAAAATAATCATGGGCATCAGGATTGATGGTAGGAGCGATGTAGAAGGTTTTGTCTTTCAATAATTCTGTAATGAATTCCAGTTCGCCATACATCTCAGAAAGATACCAAGCTGCGTATAAAGTAAATTCAGTTCCCTGAATTTCATTGGAGTGAATATTGCCATCTATCCACATAGCGGGCTTTTCATTTTCTTTTCCAACGTTGAAGTCAGTGATGGTAAGTACCCAAATATCATTTCCCTGAAATGATTTGCCTATACTTTGCAGTTTGACCAAGTTTGGGTGTTTTTTGGCCATGTCCTTCATGATTTCCTCCAAGGCCAGATTGGTGTGGTACCTGTTCCAGGAAACCTGAACCTTTGGGTTGTGTGGAGTACCTATGGCACGGAAATATCTTTCTTGTGCGACTTGGGCTTCTGTCTCCTGTATGCCTAGGAAGCTGATTGCGACTCCTAAGGCAGCTGTATATATCCAGTTTTTGATTTTCATTGTTGTGTCGGTTTAGAGTTTCACATTGAGAGTTGCGATACCAGTATGGGCTGCACCTGCTTTGATGTCCACAGCACCTGAACCTTTCACAATCCAGGTAAGGGTGGTTTTTTCATAGGCACCCAAATTGTTGATCAATTTGATCTTGTCACCTGAAATCAGGTCTTTGGCATCCCTGTTGATGTCCACCCTGATTTTTCTCAACCAACGCGATTTTTCACCCATTTCGGAATGGGTAGGTAAAGCTGAATTATTGAATAGGTCAGCAGTGATTCTGGTAAGCCCATTGCCGAGTTTTTCTGTATTTACATTGTGAAACTCCAGTTTTGGGCTTATTGCGGCTAACTTCAAAATGAAATCAGTATGTTCTTGGGCGATTTCATTTACTTTATCAAATGGAGGATTGTACATGACAAAAGGTCTTATTCCACCCACTTCCACTTTTTGGTTTGGAAAGTCAGGATGGTTGACTGTTGTCCATGGAACAAATGCATTGTTTATTCCCTCTTGGGCGGCATAAGCGAGAAAGTTTGCTTCTGCATTGCTTTCTGATTTGCCATCTTCTCCCTTCACTTCAGGGATCCACCATCCGGGCGTGCTGAAACTCAATCTTCCAAAATGAAAATAAGCCCACTGGAAAAAATCTCCACCGGTACCTTGATTGGACTGATTGAAAGCCTTTTGGCTTACCGATTCATTATACATACCCGAAACCATACCGTTGATAGCTACATCCTTTTCCAGCATAGAGGTAATTACCCTTTTTTTGGCATCTCCGGCATTATATTTTAATGGAGAAGTAAGGTTGTTTGCAGGGCTGAAAGTAACAATTGCAAAAATATTCCATTGCTCAAATAAGTAATCCAGCATTGCGCGGCTTTCAACTTGAGAAACAGCAAAGTCACCGGCCAAAGGAGTGAAGATTGGGAATTTGTAAGTAAGACTCTTGTTAAAAGCAATTCCTTCAACCAAATCCTCGCCAAAATTACCATCCTTGTCGTTGTCCTTACTTTCAGGGTAAAGGAGGTAGCTGCCTTTCTGTCCTTTTGCCACATCGGCCTTGACCATTACACGCTCATCTTTATCATAGGTTTTGTAATCACCCATTGGGCTTTCTACCCGCATCATTGTGATCAGACCGTCTTTATTGAGGTCTTCATAACCATCTTCACTGATTTTTCCATCCCGGTCATGATCAACTTTTGCTGCATTGCCTCTTCGCTCATATTTCAGGGCCGCATGGTATTGCTCATAGGCATCAGGTGACATATTGGGAAAAACATAAAAAGTATTATTGTCCAAAGCATCAGAATGGTCTTTGACCAACCTTTCTGCGAATTGAACCGCCAATTCAACGCTGAGAACATGAAAGCCTTCTGCTCCGCCTACTACTGCAATGGCAGGCTTGTTGTCCAAATCTCCTTTACCGATTTTGACAACCCAGATATCTTTTCCGCCTTCTGTTTTTGTGAGTGAACTGAGTTTAGCCGAACTCCCACTGCCGGAAATGGCCTGGAGTCTTTGTGCGACTTGGCTGAGCGTAGGATAATCACTCTGAGCCAAGCTAGTCGATTGAACGGAAAAAAGCATTCCCACTCCAGCAACTACTGATAGAAACATTTTATTCATAAAGTATATATTAGGTTTAGTTTTTTAGCAGGCATTTAGCTGATTTGGCCTCATTTGCTGAGGCGATGTTACAAAAAATACATGGTTATTTAAATGGCCTTTAGGTTTTCAGGTTTCAAGGATTTTAAATGGTTTTAAGTATGGATAAGTGGAAGCGATGCAAAGACTATTGAAAAACAAAAGACTTTATAATACTTGTAAGTAAAAAATTTTGGTATTTTACAAGTCCACAATAAACCATGCCATGTTTAAAAAAATTGCTTTAGCCATAGCCTTCTCGCCCAGGTTGGAGGCTTTGATTTGTGAGGCCAAACGAATCAAAGATATTTTCAGTGCGGAATTGCTTCTCATTCATGTAGGTGAAAAAAGTCCTGAGTTAGAAAATAATCTACAACAATTGCTTACCAAACACGGTCTTAATGAAAGCCAAATCAAAACTATATGGCAAAAAGGGAATCCTGCCAACAAAATTATCCAGACTTGCACGGAAGAAAATGTCGACTTCTTGGTGGCAGGCGCCTTAAAAACTGAAGGGTTTTTCAAATATTATATTGGTTCTATTGCCAGGAAAATTATTCGAAAAGCGAAGTGCTCAGTTTTAATTTTGGTGGACCCTTTGGAAGAACCCACACCTTTTCAAAGGGTTGTCATCAATGGCACGCAGCAGGATCAAACTCCCTTTGTTATCGAAAAGGGACTGGATTGGTGTAAATATGATCAGGCAAAACAGGTATTTATTGTCAATGAGATTAAAATGTATGGGTTTCAGATGGCTACAGCTGGAGAGGGGGGAGAGGAAGAAATTTCAAACACCAGAAGAAAACTGGTGGCTGAAGAAGTGGCTTACGTTGAAAATATTTTAAATAAATTGGATAAAGGTGACCTTAAAGTGAGCATAAAAATAACCTGTGGTAAATGGGGAGTAGAATTGGCAAGGTTTGCCACTGACACCAAAGCGGATTTATTGATTGTGGGAGACGAGGGAAAATTGGGGTTTCTTGATAGGTTATTTCCTCATGATTTGGAGGATATATTAAGTGATTTGCCCTGCAATCTTTTGATTCTAAAAAATTTATAAAGACTACATGGAAAATTTAACCCATCAGGATGTAGTTAATTTATTGCTTCAATTGGCAGCAATGCTGCTTTTGGCCAGAGTTTTTGCGGAAATTGCCCAAAGATTCAGGCAGCCTGCTGTGGTGGGAGAACTTTTGGCTGGGATTTTATTAGGGCCCACTATTCTAGGGACTATTGTTCCTGATTTACACGAATATCTCTTTATGTCCAATCCAAGTGCCAATCTAGCTTTGGACGGATTCGTGCAGATAGCTGTAGTATTATTGCTTTTTATCGCAGGATTGGAAGTGGAATTACATTTGGTCTGGTCTCAAGGAAAATCGGCATTGAGTATCTCTCTCTTGGGATTGGTTGTGCCTTTTGCTTTGGGATTCGTATTTCCCTATTATTTTTCCTCTTTTTTTGGATTGGCAGATGGGGACAGGTTGTTGTTTTCCTTGTTTATGGGAACGGCTATGTCTATTACAGCATTGCCGGTAGTGGTAAGAATTCTGATGGATATGGATTTGTTCAAGACGAAGATGGGTATGTTGATTGTGGCCTCAGCTATGGTCAATGACATTATCGGTTGGTTGATTTTTTCGGTCATTTTATCATTTATGGGCAAGAGCAGTAATCTTTCCCTTTTTCAAACAATAGGAATTACCCTATTATTCACATTCTTTATGCTGACTTTAGGCAAACTGATCATCAATAGGGTGTTGCCTTGGGTCAATAAAAAATTGGCCTGGCCGGGAGGAGTTTTATCCTTGTCAATGGCTTTCTGTTTTTTGGCAGCAGCTTTTACTGAATGGTTGGGTATCCATGCAATATTCGGTGCATTCCTCTTGGGTGTGGCATTGGGAGATTCAGAACATATGTCCGAACGGGCAAAGGAGATTGTCCATCAGTTTATAAATAATATCTTTGCCCCTTTGTTTTTCGTTTCTATTGGATTGAAAATTAATTTCTTCACCAATTTTGAATTAATGCTCACTTTGGCAGTTTTGGTGATTTCCTTCGCAGGAAAGATTATCGGAAGTGGATATGGAGCTTTTAAGGGCGGATTCAACATCAGAGAATCTTTGGCGGTCGGATTTGGGATGAATGCGCGGGGAGCCATGGAAATAATCCTTGGTTTGATTGCTTTGGAAAATGGCCTGATCGATGAAAAGCTATTTGTTGCCCTGGTTGTCATGGCAATAATCACCAGTATGACTAGTGGACCATTGATGAAATGGGCATTGAACCCTGTAAAATTGGAGAGGAAAAGTCCTAAACCAGATGATTAAATCTAATCAAAGGATGTATTTTTGGTTCTGATAACAGGATAAACCGTACAAATGCCATTATGAGCAAGAATAAAGCAAAAATAGGAGTTTTATTGGTCAATTTAGGGACACCGGACAGCACCGCTACAGGTGATGTCAGGAAATACCTGAGAGAATTTTTGATGGATTGGAGAGTGATTGATTTTCCGTATATCCCAAGATGGATGCTGGTCAATCTGATCATTGCACCGTTTCGCGCTCCAAAGTCAGCCAAAGAATACCGGAAATTATGGACAGAAAGAGGTTCTCCGTTGCTTTTTCATACCGAAGACCTGCGGGATAAATTGATTCAGAAATTGGATCCTGAAAAATATGTGGTGGCCATGGGCATGCGCTATCAGACACCAAGTATTGAAGAGGGACTAAAAAAACTGAATGATGCCAATGTCAGAAAAATCATTGTGCTTCCTTTATTCCCGCAATATGCGTCTGCAACCAATGGTTCTGTGGTGGATAAAGTAATGGAACTGGCCAAGGAATGGCAGATTATTCCCAATATTACTTTTATCAACAATTTTGTGGAACACCCCCTATTCTTGGAGGCATGGACCGAATTGGGTAAGGAAATGATGGAAAAGGCTGATTATGATATGTTTTTGTTTTCCTATCACGGCTTACCTGAAAGGCAGATCAGAAAAGGTTCTGTCGATGGCTATTGCCAATTGAGTGATAAGTGTTGCGGCAATTACACCAAAAAAAATCAGTTCTGTTACAGAGGACAATGTTTTTACACCACCCGATTATTGGCCGAAAAACTGCAACTTCCAAATGATAAAGTGATGACCTGTTTTCAGTCTAGGTTGGGCAAAGATCCTTGGATCAAACCCTATACAGAAGATGTGATCAAAGAATTGGCTTCGAAAGGAGTAAAAAAAGTACTCGTTTTTTCACCTGCATTTGTAGCAGATTGCTTGGAAACTACTGTGGAAGTAGGTGAGGAGTATAAAGAAGAATTTGAGGAATTGGGGGGTGAAAGATGGGACCTGGTACCAAGTTTGAATTCCGGTGATACCTGGGTTGCCTGTTTACAGGATTTGGTAGAAAAGAATTCCTAAGGCCATATAAGATTGGGCGGGCGTATTGAATCGGAAGAACTTGTCCGCCGTGGTGGATTTTGAAATTTAAAAATTGTTCCTCAGGTTTGACTTCTCTTGGTTCTCCGATTTTGGGGCAGGATTTATCTTTACAAAATTCTTCAGTACAAACTCATATCCTAACCCTAGCCTCTTAACTCACCTATTTTAAACCAACCATAAATTTCACATTTCATTCCTTAACAATTCTTTTTAGATTGGGGCATGGAAAGAAAAATTGCCTTTATAACTGGTGCTACTTCAGGAATAGGAAGAGCTTCTGCCATTGCATTGGCCAATTTGGGATACAATATTATCGCTACAGGAAGAAGAAAGGAAAGGCTTGATAGTCTGAAAGATGAGTTACCTTCAGGTATTGAATTGTATACACTAATTTTTGATGTCAGAGATCAAAAAGCAGTAAAGGAAGCAATAGACTCTCTTCCTGCTTTCTGGCAAAATATCGATGTCCTGATCAATAACGCAGGTAATGCCCATGGATTGGATCCCATTCAATCAGGTAATATTGATGATTGGGATGCCATGATAGACATCAATGTCAAAGGCCTGCTTTATGTTTCCAAAGAAATCATGCCGGGTATGGTTGAAAGACAATCCGGTACTATAGTCAATGTTGGTTCTATTGCCGGAAAAGAAGTCTATCCCAAAGGCAATGTGTATTGCGCTTCAAAACATGCGGTTGATGCCATTACCAACGGCATGCGTTTGGACTTGAATCCCTTTGGAATCAGGGTTATTGGAGTCCATCCCTGATTGGTAGAAACTGAATTCTCCCTGGTCAGATTCAAAGGAGACGCAGATAGATCCAAAACAGTTTACCAAGGTCTTCAACCTTTGACTGCCGAAGATATTGCCGACACCATTGCTTTTGCGGTAAGTAGACCTGCGCATGTAGTATTGGCTGATATAGTGATTTTGCCGACAGCCCAAGCCTCTGCCACAGTTTTGAAAAAGAAAATCTAACCACTATCCTTGAAAAAATACCTGATCATATTCTCAGCGATTGCTTTTTGGAACTGTGAATCCAAAATGAATGAACAGACCGTAACCGGCTATGACATCCATGAAAATGAAATCGCTGATATTGGAGGAGAGCAGTTTAAAATTATCCATAAAGTCGGAGATCTGGAACAAAGTCTTATCGATGCCGGATTGGTGGATGTGGAAGTAATAATCCCCGGTGTTTTTGTAGATCTGAAGTACTCTACTACTGATAATTTCTTTGGGGAGGATGTCTATGGGGAATTGACCCGCTGCTACATACAACCTGTTGTGGCGGAGATGTTGAAAAAATCGCATGAAAAACTCCAAGCAGATCATCCCGAACTGACATTTCTGATTTATGATGGCGTAAGGCCCCAAAGTGTGCAGCAGATCCTTTGGGACAACTTGGACAAACCGGACAGCATCAAGCCCCTTTATGTAGCCAATCCTCAAGTAGGTGGCCTGCATAATTTCGGCGTTGCCGTGGATCTTACCTTGGCGCATGCAGATACTGGGGAAGCCCTAGATATGGGAACTGGATACGATTATTTCGGATATCCTGCTTATCCCGATCGGGAAGGACAGATGCTCAAAGAAGGAAAAATTACTGAAGAACATATTGCCAACCGTGAAATACTCAGAGAAGTAATGAAATACGGCGGATTTACAGGAATTGGCTCTGAATGGTGGCATTTCAATGCCTTTTCCCGAAAAGAAGCCGCCGAAAAATTCGGAATGGTGAAGTGAGGGGCTAAAGGATGGCAAAATGGATAGTGGAATCTATGAAATTATAAAATTATAAAATTGAAAGATTGGAAAATTAACCACCTATATTCAATCAAAACTTCTTATTTCATGTATCTGCCTGCTTTTGGTAGGCTTTGATTCTTTAAAATTTCTCTCCTAAACCCAAGTCTTGGTTCTTGCATCTTGGTTCTTAAATCTCATGTCTCAAATCCCACATCTCATATCTAAAAAAAAATGATAAACCTAAAAACCTCCCTATCCTCCCTACTGCTCGTCTGCATCATAATGCTGGGCTTGAGCTTGGAAACATTTGCGCAAAGCAATCCCCAATTCCGTGTCTTGGTCTTCAGCCGGACTAAAGGATTCCGGCATCAATCGATTCCTGATGGCGTTGTAGCTCTGAAAAAATTAGCCCGAGACCAGATATTTGATATTTATACCACGGAAGATGAAAGCTACATCACCGACAAAAACCTGGAGCGTTTTGATGTCATCGTCATGATGAGCACTACCGGGACGATTTTCAACGATGAGCAAAAAGCCGTCATCCAACGTTTTGTCCAAGCAGGAAAAGGAATAGTAGGAATCCACAGCGCCACAGACACAGAGTATCAATGGCCATGGTACACGAAGCTAATTGGGGCTCAGTTTTTGAACCACCCTCACCAGCAAACCCTCAAACTCAATGTTGTCGACAAATCACATCCGGCAACTTACCACCTCCCGGAAAAGTGGGTTTGGTCAGATGAGATTTATGCTTTCAAAAACTTCAACCCTGATGTAAAAGTCCTGATTACAGCCGACGAAAGAACCTACGATCCCAAAGACGGTATGGGAGAATTTCACCCCATGTCCTGGACAAATGAATATGACGGGGGAAGGATTTTCTACACAGCCATGGGCCATACAGACTGGGCATTTATGGATGCAGACTTTCTCAAACATATCTATGGAGGAATCTGGTGGGCCGCCAAAGGATTCCCGATAGATTAATTGAAAAAATTTTCCATATACCTGCCAACCCTAAATTCATAGGAGTTGGCAGGTTTTTTTTTGTATAAAAAGTTTTATTTCAATTTATATCGAACCTATTTCCAATATATTTCAATCTTTTTCCAACCTTATTTCAAAATAACTTTCTTCCCTTGTCATATAAAACTAACTTTTAAACACTAATGAGTAAGAATGGAAAAACCTCAATTGGAAAACCTCCTGAAAGAACTTCATCAAGAAGCATTCCACTGGTCAAGACAGTGCTGCTCGTTCGATGAGGATTTGGCAAAGGATGTTTTGCAACAGGTTTACCTGAAAATTCTCGAGGGGAAGGCCATCTATAAAGAAAAATCCCAAGTCAAAACCTGGCTGTTTTCTGTCATCAGGTTTACCGCAACGGAGTGGAAAAAGAAGGACAAAAATATTTATCCGCTGGAAATGGAATTTGATGCAGCTGAAACAGAACAAGAAGTCACTGCTGCCTCCCATGAAGAATTGATCGAAAGGTTGCCTGAAAGACAAAAGGAGGTTTTGCTGTTGGTATTCTACCACAACCTTACCTTGGAAAAGGCTGCTGAGGTGATGGGTATCAGTATTGGTTCAGTCAGGACACATTATGACAGAGGGAAAACAAACCTCAAAGCGCTTATCCTAAAAAAGACAATGCATGAAAACAATAGATAATTCCGAAGACCAAAACCTGCAGCATTTCTTTAGCGACATGAAAGCAAAGGATTCAGCAATGGTGGTTCCCCAATTTCCAAAAATAAGGAAATCAAAATCATGGGTTTTGATTCCAATAGGAATTGCGGCTTCATTAGCTCTATTGGCTTGGTTTTATAGGGTAGATGAACCCATCCAAACTTTGGATTACGATGTGATCATCATTACACTGGAAGAAGGGAAAGACTATGGGCTCCAATTCAAAATTGAATCCACTACCGAATTGGAGTCCTGGGAATCCCCGACTTCTTCTCTTTTGACAGAATTTTAAACATAATTTAATTGATATGAAAAAGCTATTGATAATTGGGATGATACTATGCTCCGGTGTGGTTAATGCCCAGGATATATTTCAGGAAGTCCTGTTTTCAGCCAACCTAGTATTTCAAAATAGTTTTGCCATTTCCCTTACTGACCAGCAGGCGGACAAAATCAAAAAGATTCATAGCCAGAGTTCCGTTGAATTCAGAAGAATCAAATGGGATCTGGATGAAGCTTCAGCTAAGTTGAAGAAAATGCTCAGCGAGACCAAACCCAATCCCGAGGCAGTTTCCAAGCAATTGGATATAGTCTTAAACTTAGAAAATTCAATGAAGAAAAAGCAGTTATCAACTTTGGTTGCTATCAAAAATGAACTCAACGAAGCTCAGCAAAAAGAACTGCAGGAACTGAAAGCGGTCAGTAATGTCCAGCAATACGATATTACCAATAAGCCCTTAACTATTGGACCAACGACCATTTTGTATGGCACTGGAAGCAAAACAGCAACTGAAGCCAACACAAATCCAAACGTAAAACTTAGACTTTCAGCGGATTCGGAGAATAGCCCGTTGGTGTTAATTTCAACAAAAGATGGTATGGTCCAGGTTGATAATTTTGACAAAATAAATCCTGATGACATCCAAAGTCTTGAAGTCGTAAAGGACAAATGGATAACTGATAAATATGGTGAAAAAGCAAAAAACGGTCTTATAATCATCACTTTGAAAAAAGACAAGAGGGAGGAGTATGAGAGGTAAGAAATATCTCCTACACTCAAAATATTAACAATCCTTAGGATTTCTGCAAGACCTTTGAGGTTTTTTCCCAAACCTCGAAGGTCTTTTTCCTAAGAATCAACCATGTTTCTACAAAAAAACCTTCGAGGTCTGAAAAAGACCTCAAAGGTTATTACAGGAACCTCCAGCTACTTTTAAAATTCCTCGGCAAATCCTCTCCTTTCATCCTTGCACGCAGCAATTCGATAGGCATATAGTTTTGGCTGATAAAGAAATCATGGAATTGCTTTTCAGTCATTTTTCCGGATTGGACCATTTCATTTTTGAGAGAATACACCTGCAATCCGCCGATCATATAGGCCAATTGATACAAAGGTCCATAGCTTCCTTCAAATGACCTTCGGACTTCAGCTTCGGCATTGGCGCGCTCATGACCTACTTTGTCCACCAGAAAATCTATACATTCCTGCGGGGTCATATTCCCCAAATGGTAATTTAAAGAGAAAACAATCCTGGCAGCCCGGTGCATTCTCCAGAAAAGCATCCCGATTCTATCTTCTGCATTTCTGGGAAAACCTTTGTCCCAAAGGTTAAACTCCCAATACAAAGTCCATCCTTCCACCCAAAAAGGGGTGTTGAAAATCCTTCTATGAGGAAAATGCCGCTGATTCATAAATTGCTGTAGGTGATGACCGGGAATAAGTTCGTGTTGTACAGTCGCTCTTGAAAAATGGGGATTATTTCCACGCATACTCATCATTTTTTCTTCTTGGGTCATGGTGGAGGTAGGATAGGAGATAATTATGCTTTCACCACCTAGAAAGAACGGGTTTACCCTTTGTCTTTCGGCGGACATCATGGTCGTACGCCAGGTTTCTTTGGCCATTTCGGGTACGGTTATCAGGTCATTGTCTTCCAGAAATGCAATGGCTTCTTCTGCCATCTCAGCCACTATTTGGGGCCATTCCCCTGCAGGGACATAGGTGTTTTTCACATGTTCCAATGCTGCTTTCCAATCATTTCCGAACCCTAATTCATTGGAGGCTTTGATCATTTCGGCTTCACACCAAGCATATTGTTTTTCCCCTTCCTTCAACAGTTCTTCCGCTGTGTAAGGAATCATGTTGTAAGCCAGTTCTGTTTCAATAGCCAGTTTGCCGACAGGTTTGCCGATAATGCCCGATCCGTCATCTTTTACTACTGTATTCTCAAAATGGCTCTTCAAAAATGCCGCATAGTCTTTCATGCTTTTATCAAGACTTTTCATGGGCTCTTTCATCCACCAGGTGAATTCCGGATCATAATCATAGTAAAAGTTGTAAGCTTCTTCGGTGCTTTTTCTTAAAGCCTCTACAGTTTGGGAAGCCAATTCAGCCTTTTGCCAAGCGTCAAATGGCTTTGATTTTTTCATCGACTCCCACTTGGTTTTGATGTCCTTCTCTATTTTGGAAAAAGTAGCGGCCAATTCCTGGGCATTAGGCTTGACAGCCATACGTCTGCTTTTATAGAATTTTTCCAAGTCATTTTTAAAGTCTGCCACATGGTTTATTTTTTTGAAATCTTCATAGGCCAATCCATGAAAGAACAGTTCCTTTTCCAAGTGATTTTTAAAAAGTTGCCAGTCCATTTTTCCGTCAAGTGAATAGGTTTCATAAGGCATATTTTCCAGGGCTTTGAGCCATTCTTGATAAAGTTTCTCAAAACGTTGGAAATACTCCTCAGAAAGCGGATTGTTGTATTTTCTGTTCAGGGCAGTTCTATCTGCCTGATAGCTCATGATGCTTGGGTAGAGTTCAGTGGCAAAGGATGAAATACAGACTGAAATGGTCAGTATAATTAAAAGTAGCGACTTCTTCATATTTGAATATTATTTATAGGTTTTCCTGAAACAAATAGATATATAATTGAAATATAGTTGATTTAATAACGGTCCCGAACCTCTATTTCAACTTTATATCGCCAACTGCATTTTTCTATCATATTTCACTGAACCAATTTCACCTAATTTTCCACGAAAAACCAATACCCCATTGACCAATGGTGGGACTTGGTTGATCGGTGGTGTTTTGATATGTTCTAATATGAGGACTATCTTTTTAAGCCTTGTTTTCGAATAAAAAAAGTTCGTAGAAATTCTCGGGTGTGATGACCTTGAATTTAGCTTCAGGGTATGTTTCTTTGAATATTTTGGGAAATTTTGCTTTTGCTATCGGACTGTACTTAAATTCATAGCAATTGAGACTTCCGTCTATTTCTTCGATATAGTCGATTTCCTGCTGATCATAGGTCCGCCAAAAGTACATATTGGCAAACTTTCTGTGACTTTGATTATATTTTATTCTTTCAGCGATACAGAAGTTTTCCCATAACCCTCCCATATCCAACCTAACTTCAGCTCTATTGAAGTTGCGAATAATTGTGTTTCTAATGCCAACATCGTAAAAGTATATTTTTTGACTCTTATTGATTTCCTTTCTGAGGTTTTTACTGAACGCGGGTAGCCTAAAAATCACAAAAGCCTTTTCCAACAAATCCAAGTATCTGCTAACAGTATGTACATTAGTGCCTGAAACCTGAGCCAATTCATTAAGAGATGCTTCACTGCCAATCTGTAAAGCAATAGCCTTGAGTAATTTTTGTAATATTTCTGGTTTTTTTAAGGACTCCAGTTGAAAGATGTCTTTGTATAAATAATTGGAACTGATGTCCATCAATTCTTCATTTTTCTCATCTCCATCTGCCAAAAAAACCTGAGGATATAATCCAAAGCGTAAGTAATTGGTAAGACTGCTCTTGATGGCTATCAAATCCTGTGTTTGATGGATCTCTTCTAAAGAAAAGGGTAAAAGTAAGAATTGTCTCGACCGACCTGTTAATGGTTCTGAAATTTTATTGGATAATTCAAAACTTGAGGATCCTGTTGCTACAAACTGGGTTTCAGGAAAAGTATCAACTAACACTTTTAAGATCAATCCAATTTGTGGGATATGCTGCGCTTCATCTAAGACAATTAACCGCTTTTGCCCCACAAAATCTTTCAGTAAAATAGAATTCGTATGTGAAAGAAGCTCTTGGTTTTCCTGTAGCTCACAGTTGAAATAGGCGACTTCTCCAATGGTTTCTCCCAGCAGCTTTTTGACTAGCGTAGTTTTTCCTGTTCTTCTAGCTCCATATAGGATTACCACTTTTCCTTTGTACAGTCTTTTCCTGATATGAGAGAGAATTATTCTTTGAATGTTCATTAGTTTGAAATTAATCCCTAAAGCTTCACTTCACAAATTTAGCTAAAAATATGAAGTTAACTTCACGAATTTAGCTAAATTTAGGAAGGTGAGTTCACAAATTTAGCTAAAAACAGGAATTAAGTGGCATTTCAATTTGACCTAAAACATTTTCAAAGGGTGAAACTTTGGAAAAGTTCTCACCTAATCTAAGATTATAAAATCAAAATCATCCCTGCAAATTTAAAATTCAGTTTTAAATTTGCAGGGATGATTCTTTAGCCTTATCTATTTCAAAATCTCAAAACTTCTCCCTAAACTCTTTTGGTGTCTCTCCTCTGAATTTCTTAAATGCCCTGTTGAAATAAGAAAGGTTCTGAAAACCACTCTGATATGCAATTTGGGAAACTGAAAGGTCAGTTTCCTGTAGGAGTTGACAGGCATGGTGGATACGCACCTGGCTCAGAAATTCTGTCAAAGTTTTTCCCGTTCGTTCCTTGAAAAACCGGCAGAATGCTTCCTTGCTCATATTGGCAAGATCTGCTACTTCCTGCAATTGAACTGTTCGATGACTTTCTGCAAGAATAAATGACATCACCTGACCCATCCTCTTTCCTTCTGTTTCGGTATAGTTTTTTTGAGGGATGAGTTTATTGAGCAATTTCATTTCCTTGGATTGCTGTAATTGTCGAAGAATATGTAATGATCCCATCAGCTTGTCCAGTCCCTCTTTCTTTCCAAAAAGCATTAATTCTTCCTGGATAAAGGAATTGGTCATCCCTTTGACATGATAACAGCCTTTGATTTGTAGCAGCCATTGCTGTAGCGGGGCAAATTCCTCTACTTCCCAGATATGATTTCCCAATGCCTCAAAATCAAAAAACAATGTATATCCTATTGATTGTCGGCTCCATTCAGGAGAAAAATACTCAGGATCAGACCGGAAGACATGAGGCATATTGGCTGAAAACAGATAAACATCCCCGGGTTTAAACCTTCCCAAATAATCGCCGACCATTAATTGACCTTTTCCCTCTTTGATCCAAGTCAACTGCCACTCAGGATGCTGGTGTAGTTTGTCATAAAAATGTTGCCCAGCATCCACCTGATAGCGGACGAACTCCATTTGGGACTTTGGTATTTTAAAGGGTATTACTTTTGACATTTGCAATATGATATTAATCTGAATTAATCAAATTATCTAATAGTAAATCAATATTGTATCATTATTGACTAATCAGGTGTAAGTATTCGCACAAATACTGGGCTACCTTTGATAAAAAAACCAAAAAGACTATGAATTGGAAAGGCGTTTTTCCGGCCGTGACCACCAAGTTCCATCAGGATGGAAGTTTGGATATGGGCATGTTTTTCAAAAACCTGGATGCACAATTGGAAGCCGGTGTGCATGGTATCATTCTAGGAGGAACCTTGGGGGAATCAAGTGTGCTTAGTCAGGATGAAAAAATCAAACTAACTACTGATACGGTAAATTATATCAAGGGCAGGGTTCCTGTTATCCTCAATATTGCCGAGGGTGCTACGAGAGACGCGATTTTTTGGGCAAAAAAAGCCAAGGAAATGGGGGCTGCGGCTTTGATGATTTTGCCTCCGATGAGGTATGCGGCAGATCATAGGGAAGTGGTGCAATATTTCAAAGACGTTGCAAACAGCACAGACTTGCCAATTATGATATACAACAATCCGGTCGATTACAAGACTTTGGTGACGCTGTCCATGTTTGAGGAATTGGCAGCCTGTGACAACATTCAGGCTATCAAAGAATCTACCCGTGATATCTCGAATGTGACAAGAATGAGGAATCAGTTTGGGGATCGCTTTAAGTTGCTTTGTGGTGTAGATACTCTGGCCATGGAGGAACTGTTGATGAGCGCAGATGGCTGGGTTGCCGGATTGGTTTGTGCATTTCCGAAAGAGACCGTTGCCGTTTATAATTTAGTGAAGGAAGGAAAATACGAAGAAGCTTTAAAAATCTATAGATGGTTCTTACCTTTATTGGAGTTGGATATCCATCCCAAGTTGGTACAGTACATCAAACTTGCAGAGCAAATGGCCGGCATTGGTACCGAATGGGTCCGAGCTCCAAGATTGACTTTGGTAGGAGAAGAAAGAGTAAAAGTAGAAAACATTATCAAACGGGGATTGGAACACAGACCTAACCTTTGAGGTCTTTTTTAGACCTCGAAGGTTTTTGGAAGTATTAAGAATTGATTAAGATATTATTTGAAATATACTTCGTGAAATATCGTTGAAATATGCTTCGCGAATTAAATGGAAATATATCCTTGGTGAAGCATTATTGACATCCTCCTGAGGTGGACAAGTTATGTCCTTCCGCGATATAAAATGGAAATATGGGTAACTATCCTAATTTATTTCAATTTATTTCTATCCTATTTCAACCTTATTTCCTTTAAATAAATTACCTATTAAACCAAAAAAATCATGAACCTAGATCAGATATTTGAGTCAGCCCAAGAAGCTTTTTTATTTTATAAAAACCTACCTGGAAAGGAAAAAGCTGCTTTTCTGAGAAAAATCGCTGAAGGTCTTGAAGCTGTAAAACATGAATTGATTCCAGTGGCTTGCGGGGAATCCAATTTGCCGGAAGGAAGGATTACCGGTGAACTTGGAAGGACCTGTGGACAGATCAGGCTTTTTGCTAATTTGGTTGAAGAGGGAAGTTGGGTGGAAGCTACCATAGATCATGCTGATCCAAATAGAGCACCGGCTCCTAAACCAGACATCAGAAGATTTTTGACTCCTTTGGGTCCTGTGGTGGTTTTTGGAGCGAGCAATTTCCCTTTGGCATTTTCCACTGCAGGCGGAGACACCATTTCTGCTCTTGCTGCCGGTTGTCCTGTTATTTATAAGGCACATCCTGCTCATCCGGAAACATCCAGATTGGTAGGGCAGGTTATCCAAAAAGCGGTTATTGATTCGGCATTGCCCCTTGGGCTTTTCACGCATGTGGAAGGCGGAATTCAGACGGGGCAGGATCTGGCCAAACATCCCAAGGCAAAAGCTGTGGCATTCACAGGCAGTCATTCAGGGGGAATGGCTTTATTTGCCTTAGCAAGTCAAAGGCCTGAGCCTATTCCGGTATTTGCGGAGATGGGGTCAGTTAATCCCATATTTACATTTGAAAGAAAACTGGGAAAGGACATTGCGGGGTATGCTAAAGCTTTTATAGGTTCACTTACTTTAGGGGCAGGTCAGTTTTGCACTAACCCCGGATTGATTTTCGTGCCCAAGTCCCTGCAAAAAGAATTTGCAGAAGCTGTTAAAAATGAGTTGGAAGATATCGCCGCAGCACCCATGCTGCACGAAGGAATTGCTGATGCCTATTATGCTGCCATTCAATACCTACAGGGCAGGGAAGAGTTGGAATGGGTCAAAATATCTGCAGCCAAAGACCTGATCAAAGCTCACCCGACTTTGGCCAAGATCAAAGCCAAGGATTGGTTGAAAGACGCTAAATTCCAGGAAGAAGTTTTCGGATCATTCGCCTTGATGGTGGTTTACGAGAGTGAAGATGAACTCCTCGAAATCGCCAAAAAGCTCCATGGTCAATTGACCATTACCATTTGGGCAGAAGAAGAGGAACTGAACAACAAACTCTATCTGATCAATTTATTGGAAGAAAAATGTGGAAGGATGCTTTACAAAGGGGTGCCCACAGGAGTAGAAGTTGGTTTTGCTATGCAGCATGGCGGACCTTATCCTGCCACCACCGACAGTAGAAGCACCTCTGTAGGAGTTTACGCCATCAAACGTTTTGCCCGCCCAATTGCCTTCCAGGATATGCCCGATATCCTATTACCGGATGCGCTTAGTGAGAAAAATCCTTTGGGGATTTGGAGGATGGTTGATGGAGAATTTAAGAAATAAAATAACTTCGTGAAATATTGTAGAAATATGTTTCACGAAAGATGGTTGAAATATGCCTACGGCGAAATAAATGGAAATATGGGGGGGTAACTTACCCTTTTTATTTCAACCCTATTTCTATTTTATTTCAACTTTATTTCCACCTAATTTCTATTACATTTCATTTAAAAAAATATGAAATCCACCTTCCAATGTATTGATGCCCATACTTGTGGCAATCCTGTGAGACTTGTATCCGGAGGAGTTCCTTTTTTGGAAGGAAAAAATATGTTGGAGAAGCGGCAGTATTTTTTGGACCACCTGGATTGGATCAGGAAAGGTTTGATGTTTGAACCCAGAGGGCATGATATGATGTCAGGGTCTATGCTTTTTCCGCCCCATGATCCCAACAATGATTTTGCTGTGCTGTTTATTGAAACCAGTGGTTGTCTGCCCATGTGTGGGCACGGAACTATTGGCACCATTACCATCGCCATCGAGGAGGGATTGATCCAACCCAAAACTCCTGGTTTTCTGAGAATGGAAGCTCCTGCAGGCTTGGTCTTGGTCGAATACAAGCAGGAAGGGAAAAAGGTAAAATCCGTCAAACTCACCAATGTCAAAAGCTTTTTGGCAGCAGAGGGTTTAGAAATAGAAACTGAAGAGTTGGGCAAACTGACAGTGGATGTAGCCTATGGTGGCAATTTTTATTGCATAGTGGATCCACAGGAAAAATTCCCGGGTTTGGAACACTACAAAGCAGAACAGTTGATTTCCATGGCCAGAAACCTGAGGCAAAAGATGAATGGAAAATATGATTTTGTCCATCCTGAGCATTCCCAAATCCGGGGCTTGTCCCATGTGCTGTGGACAGGAACAACTTTGGATCTAACAAGCACTGCCCGCAATGCCGTTTTTTATGGGGACAAAGCCATCGATCGCTCGCCTTGCGGCACAGGTACCTCAGCCAGGATGGCACAATGGCATGCAAAGGGTAAATTGAAAAAAGGTGAGCCTTTTATTCATGAGAGTTTCATTGGTTCCAAATTCACAGGGATTGTAGAAGAAGAAACCCACGTTGGAGAAATTCCAGCCATCATTCCGAGTATTGAAGGATGGGCAGTGATTACGGGATACAATACGATTTTTCTCGATGATGAAGATCCTTATGTCCATGGATTTCAGGTGATATAGAAGCGATAGGTGAGATTTTGGGAACGAGAGCCAATGCTCGCCCCGAGTATCAGGGAGACAAGAAACAAGAAACAAGAGCCAAGAGTCAAGAAACAAGAGTCAAGAAGGGAGAGGCGAGAACCGAGAGCTGAAAAGCGCGAGATTAGAATTTAGAATCAAGAATCTAGCGCCAATCGCCAATAGTAATCCTATAAAGCGTAAACAAATATTATTTTTAGTGTCTTGGAAAATGAAAGCTGATACTTCCAGGTTATTTTCAATCAGGACCAGGAGTCCTTCCATGAATTCTGCATGGTTAGTAGTAATTTCGCTGCTTCTTTCAGTGGCTTGACGTCAATGTATTAATGTTTTTTTTGACTGCTCAGGAAGAATGCCTGAAATCCAAGAATAATTAGGACACCGCAGCAGAAACACAACTAAATTACTCACCCATTTCAATTTATGTGCTTTGAAAAAATATATTCACCATTTGATGATTTATAATAAAAGTGTAGTTTTGATAACCCCTGATAAAAAAAGTTGAGAAATCAGGCTTAGCTAGCCCAATAGTTATCAGGGGTATATATATTTTGGGCACAATTAAGAAAAAATGAAAGAACCAGAAATTGAAAAGGATACTGGTAAAGGGACAGAAGAGGAATCTTCTAATTATGTCCCAGGAAAACCATATTCCAAACTTAGGCGAGAATTAGCCGATGAAGATTTATCAAATCCAGCAGTTCAAAAATTACTCATAAGCGAAATTGACAAACTCGAATTTCGTATTTCTGAACTAGAGTTAATTGAATCTAACTTTCATAAGACTGACAAAGAAAAAGCAGTTCTTGAAGTAAAGTTAAAAACTCATAATTCTTTGGAGGTCCTGTATAGTTTTTGCTTAGCAATCGGTTCGGGACTAATTGGACTTGCTCCACTGTTTGAGATTGAGAAGAAGGGATGGATATTTCTTGTCGCAGGTGGAATATTAATTGTAGGTGGAATTTTATCAAAACTTGTAAAAAAATGGAGCTAAAAATATCAGGAATAAGCGACCGTGGAGTTTTGAAAGATGAACGAATCGGATTTAATGTCATTAAAGATTGTGAACTAAAATTCTACCAGCTTTTTAGGACAAGTTTTAGTAAATCAGGCGGTTTTTATAACAGATCAAAGTCGGCTTTTTGGTTTGCGCCTAAGAAAGTTAAGGCTGGAGATAAGATAGTTGTATATACCAAAAGTGGGACAGATAATTCAAAAGAAAACGCTAACGGCACAACGACATATTGGTTTTATTGGGGACTTAACGAGCCGATTTTTGTTGAGGAAAATTATGGAATTGTACTTGTGGAAATAACGGATTGGGAATTATCCAAAAACAAATAACTGTGCCCAACACGGGTTTTGCATCAGGCGGGATGATGTGCAAATTTGGAGCTTTGTGCTTCTATTAAATTAAATCAGGATTTAATCTTGACTTCAAGGAAAATTGGAAGCAAATGTGTTTTCAATTTCACCAGATTCCAGTTAATCCAGATAAAAAAAAATTGAAGAAACTTGATGTTTTCGCAGTAGGCTTAAGGAAAAAGGCATATGAAGAACTAAACAAAAACAGTGGCTAACAGCACTTACCCAAAAGTGGCGGTTCAGTGGTTAAATCAAGCTTTGTGCTACTATCAAAGAGTTGTTTTTTAGAGGAATTGTACATTCAAGTTTTGCCAAGTCAATTGGAAATTGTCGGGCAACTTTAATCGATGCCTCAGCTTTTGCGTTGACACATATTTCCCATTTCGGATTGGTGTTTATCGATGGTAAATGGGATTTCTTTCTATTTCCGACACTGATTTGGGTACAGGGTATGTTTTTGCTGAGCTTATTGTTCATCTGGTTTAGAAGAAAATCCGGATCAATCCTGGCTGCTATGCTTTGTCATGCTGCATTTAATTTGGGGATGATTTACAGTATTTTTTATCTGCTGTGAATAAAACCATTCTGGTCAATGGGGTACCAGTTTTGATTAAAATTCCGCTGATTAATTTGCAACCATTGTGGTATTTTTGAAATGATTTTAATGTCTTAATTCGGGACAAAGGCATTAAAAAATATATTTTGTTTTTTTCCACCTAAATAGCGATATTGAAGCATAAACTGCCTTTTTATGAGAACTTTACACAAAATATCCTTGCCATTTATTGTTTTCTTCCTATCGTTTGTTTTAGGTGTTGCCCAGGAAAACGATATCTCCCCACTTTTTGAAAATCAGGAAACCATGGAAATAAAGTTAAGCTATTCGATCAAAGCCCTGAAAAAAGAAAAACAGGATTCTGTTTATTTTCCCTCCGTGGTACATTACAAAGTTCCTGGCGAAGAGTGGGATTCTTTGACGATGAATTTAAGAGCAAGAGGAAATTTCCGCAGGAATAATTGTTTTTTCCCACCCATCAGGATCAAAATCAAAAAGAAAGACGCAAAAGGGACATTATTTGAAGGGAATAATAACCTCAAGTTGGTAGTCCCTTGTCAGTCTGGTAAGGCAGATATTGATCTTGTGATGAAGGAGTATCTTTGCTACAAGCTTAGTGAACCTGTTATTCCTTATCATTTTAAAACCCGATTGGCAAACCTGACATTAATTGATATCAGTGGTAAAAATCCCAAAACATTTGAGGTTAAAGGATTCTTCATCGAAGATGATGATGTGGTTGCAAAAAGGCATAACAGCAAAATTGCAAAAGACAGGCAGATCGTGCCTCTTAGGCAGCAGGCATTATCCTCGGTCAGGATTGATTTTTTTGAATTTATGATCGCAAATACTGATTGGTCCGCTATGGCCCAACATAATATCAAAGTGATGCAAACCAACGACACCAAAGAGTATATCCCAATTCCTTATGACTTTGATATGAGTGGTTTGGTTAATGCCAATTATGCCGTTACCAGTGAGTTATTATCCATATCCAATGTGCGCCAACGGATATATCGTGGATTTTGCAGGACTCCGGAGGATTTTGAACAGGTTCGTGCCGAATTTATTGAAAAAGAATCCCAAATCATGAAATCTGTGGATGATCTGTCTTCTGAACTTAACCCGAAAGACATTGCTGATATCAAATTGTTCCTGGGAGAATTTTTCAACATTCTAAAAAGTGACAAGCTATTTAATGAACAAATCTTATCTCAATGTAGAGCAAGTTGAAATCCCTTCCTTAATTATGCCAAAAACTCAACAGGATAATCCGTGAAAATCCGTTTATTTTACACAGTTCCGCTTCTTGTTTTTCTTCTTCTTTTTGGCGTTGAATGCATTGCATTTCAAAATTCCCCGCTTTTCAGCACTGAAAAGCCTCTTGAGATGGAGTTGATCACTTCTCTCAGTGAGCTTCGTCGGTCAGAATCTGACACTACTTTTTTTATGGCTAAAATGAGATATGGAAATGATGACGGGAGTTGGGATTCTTTAGAAGTGGAATTGAGGGCAAGAGGAAATTCGCGAAGATCCATGTGTTATTTCCCTCCGATAAGGATGAAAATCAAAAAGAAAAAATCAAAAAACTCTCTTTTTGAGGAAGATAAAAGTTTGAAATTGGTGATTCCCTGTCAAATTGCCAATCCCTTTAATGGTCTGATTGTAAAAGAATACATGTGCTACAAATTTTATGAAAAAATCACTCCGTATCATTTTAAAACAAGATTGGTGAATCTGACCCTGACCGACCAAAATGACAGAAAAAGCAAAACCCACAATATAACTGCTTTTTTGATTGAAGACGATGACAAGGTGGCCAAAAGACATCAATTCATGATTTCCGATGCTAAACCTGTCCTTCCCAATACCATACACGATACAACCGCCGTAAGGCAGGATATTTTTGCCTTTATGATTGGAAATACTGACTGGTCCAACACCGGACAGCATAATGTAAAAATGTTGGTGGATAAAAATAAAATCCATTTTCCTTTACCCTATGATTTTGATATGTCTGGGATTGTAAGTGCCCCATATGCCATTCCTTACGATTACCTGCCCATAAAAACGGTTCAGGAAAGATTGTACAGGGGCTTATGTAGAGATCCTGAGTTAATCCAATATATCAGAAATCAATACCTTACTTTGGAACCACAAATGATGGACATCTTGGATCAATATGAAGCCCACTTAAGTCCATACGACTTTAAAAGAGCGAAAAACTACCTTAACGTTTTTTTTGACATAATTAAAAACGAAAAATTATTCAACCATCAGATACTGTCCAAATGCCGACCTAACAATTACTGAGTTAATCAGGAAGAAGCTCAAATGACCCACTAAAAATTGGAATCAAAATACCAAAAACTCATCCCTATTTCTTGAATATAATTTAAAGAACCTGAAAAAATGAAACCAACCATTATAATCGGCGGAGGAATCGTCGGTTTGTTCACAGCTTATTTTCTCCAAAAATCCGGAGTGGAAGTGATCATTATAGATAAAGGAGACATGGAAGTCAATTGCTCCACAGGCAATGCCGGCATGATAGTGCCCAGTCATATTGTCCCCTTGGCCGCACCGGGAATGATCAGTAAGGGGATTTCCTGGATGTTCTCTTCCAAAAGCCCATTTTATATCCATCCCAGGCTTGACCGCAAACTCTTTGAATGGTCTTGGCTTTTTTACAAAGCTGCCAATGCCAAACATGTGGTTAATAGTATCCCTTTTCTCAAAAACCTCAGTTTGATGAGCAAATCCCTTTATCAGGAATTCAGAAATGAACATCAGGATTCCAATTTGGGATTGGTGGAAAAAGGGCTTATGATGCTTTATCAGACTTCCGAGGTAGAAAAAGAAGAAATTGAATTCGCACATTTGGCAAGAAAACATGGCTTGGAGGCAGAAATTTTGGGAATCGAGGATATCCGCCAATTAGAACCTAATATAGAGGTCAAAGCAAAAGGGGCAGTCTTATTTCCGGGAGATGCGCATCTATCGCCTGCAACATTATACAGCTTTCTAAAAAAGCATCTGGAAGAAAAAGGAGTCATCTTCAAAAATAAAGTTACAGTAACTGGCTTCGAGAAGAATGTAGAAAAAGTAAATGCAGTACTTACCAATGAAGGTAAAATCGAAGGATCAAAATTTATCCTTTGTGGTGGAGCATGGTCTTCAGAATTGGCTCAAATGCTTGAATTTTCACTACCCATGATGGGCGGGAAGGGCTATAGTTTTGTGCAGGAAAATAATCCGGAAATCAAACAGGCATCCATTTTAACTGAAATGAAAGTCGCTGTAAGTCCCTATGGTAAACAAGTTCGCTTTGGTGGAACCATGGAAATAGCAGGTACAGACGAATCCATCAATATCAACCGGGTAAAAGGGATTTTTGAGTCCATCAACCGTTTCTATCCTGATTTTCAGAGTAAATTCCCCGAAAAGGATGAAATCTGGAAAGGTTTAAGGCCTTGTTCCCCTGATGGACTTCCATATATCGGTGTAGCACCAAAGTGGAAAAATGTGTTAGTCGGATCCGGGCATGCCATGATGGGCATCAGTCTTGCACCGGGAACAGGAAAAATCCTTGCAGAACTTCATGAAGGCATCAACAGTAAAATAGATATCACTGCATTTGAGGTGGGGAGGTATTGATATTGTAACAGATATTACTGTAATTTGTGTTACAATAATATGATTATGAAATTCTACGATAGAGAAGAGGAATTGGCATTCCTGAAAAAGCAAGAAATTAAAGCACAGACCACCTCACAGATGACCGTCATGGTTGGCAGACGAAGAATTGGAAAAACCTCTCTGTTGAAAAAAAGCATAGAAAACAAAAGAGCTATCTATTTTTTTATTGCCAAAAAGTCCGAATCACTTTTGGTCAGTGAGTTTTCGGACTTGGTTAAAAATAAATTAAATATTCCGATATATGGCGATTTGAAAAGTTACAAGGATCTCTTTGATATTTTAATGGATAATTCAGTTCAACAACCAATGACTCTGGTTCTTGATGAATTTCAGGAATTTTTTACCATAAACCCTTCTATTTTCAGTGAAATGCAAAATATTTGGGATAGCAAAAAAGACAGTTCAAAGATGAATCTTATCCTTTGCGGTTCGATATATTCTTTAATGAAAAAGGTTTTTGAAGATGCCAAAGAACCCCTTTTTGGTCGGGCAACGGCAAGAATCCATATCAAGCCATTTGGTGTGGAAACACTTAAAGAAATCTTGAAGGACTTCAATCCTACTTATACAAACTTTGATTTATTGGTATTCTATACTATTACTGGTGGTGTTGCCAAATATGTAGAAAATCTTGTCAATTCAGAGGCTTTTTCATTTGAAGTAGTCATTGATGAAATTTTTCAAGCCAATTCTCTTTTTTTGGAAGAAGGAAGGAACGTTTTGATCGAAGAGTTTGGGAAAGATTATACAACTTACTTTTCAATTTTGACATTAATTGCGAGTTCAAAAACTTCTAGGCCTGAAATTGAGTCAATATTGGAAACAAGTGTTGGTGGTTTTTTGGAAAAGTTGGAAAATGACTTTGGAATAATCAAAAGAGTTAAGCCAATTCTCTCCAAGCCAACAAGTAGGCAGATCAAATACAGGATTGAGGATAACTTTCTGAATTTCTGGTTCAGGTTTATCTACAAACATCGGAGTACAATTGAAATCGGGAATTTTGACTTGATCAAAAAAATTGTCGAAAGGGACTTTTCCACCTATTCCGGACCGATTTTAGAAAAATATTTCGTAGCTAAATTGATAGAATCAAAATCCTATACTTCCATCGGAACCTATTGGGAAAAAGGAAACCAAAATGAAATTGATATAGTGGCCATCAATGAACTTGAGAAAAAAATATTGATAGCCGAAGTAAAGGCAAATAAGGAGAAATACAACCTACCTGGACTAAAATTAAAATCCAAAAATCTTCTGGTTGATTTTAAAGGTTTCGAAGTTGAATACCGATGTTTTTCTTTGGAAGACATGTGATAAGTTTCATTATTCCCCAAAAACCGGATCTTCCCTGTCAATGATGCTTCTAATAAAGACTATCATCTGATCGATCTCACTCCAGGAAAAACCCAAATGCGATTGAGAATGGGCCAAAGCATCACGCAGCTTTCCGATATTGTTCATAGTCTGTACAAAGCGTTCCCTGCTAAATGAAGCATCAAACTTTTTGAAGCGTTGGTTTTTGGAAAAAATCGAGCCCAAGTCCCCAAACTGTAAACATTGGACCAAGTCGATCTCTTCCTTTCGCGCTTTCTTCCATTCATAAAGGTTTCTGGCCTGATTAAGTCTGTTTTCAGTGAGGCTTTTCTCCCAATGTGGTAGTTGCTTGCGGATCATATCTTTGAGATGCGTTTCAAGTAGACTGATCAATCCAAAAAACCCTATCCTCAAAGGGATTTTATCCAAATCAGTCCTTGTCACGATATAGCTTAGATTACCTTCTTCATCTTTGATAAAAAACCTTCTTTGGGAAATCAGCATCCTAAAAGCTTTCAACAATGGGGTACTTGCTTCCATCAAATCTTCTTCGGAGATGGTTTGTGGGCCTTCGTACCCCTCATCGTATTTCATCAGTTCACCGTCCATATTGATAACTGCTGAATGAAAATTTCTCTTTTCCATTTCCTCTCTAAAATTCTCCTTTTCGAAGATGACCAGATTTTCAGCAATCGGCAGGACATTGATCTGTTCTTCAAAAAGCAATCTGAGTCGGTCTAGGGAGTTCATAAAGGAGTTTGATTGGATTGTGAAAATATAAATTTACCTTTTATATTGACCTAATTTTTAAGAACAAAATATTTAAATATGTCAGCAATGGATTTAGGAATCGGCAGTCAGATCAGACATCCGAAGTTTGGTAAAGGAGTCGTAGTGGAATCAGATGCGTCCTACTACAAGATCTATTTCAATTTCACCGCAGAGGTCAAGACCATCGCACGGGACTTTCCCAATTTTGAATTGGTGGAGAAAAAAGAGGCTGAATTTCAGCCCATCACTTTAGCCGAAATCGAAACTGCCGTTGAAAACGTCATCCGAAAAAACCAACCCAAAGAAGACCTGCCAAAAGTAACCTTGGCCCAAAAGTGGATCAATGGAACAGTAACTATCAATCCCTACAACCCGGAAATGAGCAACAAAGAAATTCCGATAAAAACATTTTTTCACAAAATAGTGATGGTCAGAGAAAGACTCCGTGTACTCGAGCAAAACATCAACAACCATGAAAAACTGGATGACGAAGACCGCGTCCAACTCCAACAATATATCACACGTGCCTACGGTTCTCTGACCACCTTCAATGTACTCTTTGCCAATAAGGATGATTATTTTAAGGGTGCAGGAAAAGAAGATTAAAAAAATGACTATTCATTAAGAATAATATTTCTTGGAATCAATACCATCTTTCGGAACCATTTCTTTGAGCCTTAGTGACTTCGTGGCTAGTTTATTATTTTAGAACACAGTGACACATTGGCTCAAAGAATTCAAAATGATTTTTTTGTTTGGACTTATAATTTAGAGGAAAACTTTCTCTATGTGGTATACACGGAATTGAACAAAACGTAATCCGTAGTAAGGTCTGAACCCCAGCCCATACCACTTTCTTTGCCGTTATTCACTTCCAAATGAACCCTGATCTGAGATTCTCTAAGCAGTTTTTTGATATAGTTTTTATCAAAATCCAGCGGCTTTCCTTTTTCCAGTACCTGAACCATCTTTTCCTGATCTCCCAAAAATAAGTTTACTTTTCTGTAATTGAAATTGATTCCTGCATTGCCACAGGCAGCAACGATTCTTCCCCAGTTTGGATCCCTTCCAAACATGGCCGTTTTGACCAATGTGGAATCAGAAATGGCCCTGACAAGTTTCCTGGCCGTTTCCTCTGTTCTAGCCTTTGTGACTTTGTATTCAATAAACTTGGAAGCCCCTTCTCCGTCGGAAACGATTAGTTTGGCCAGATGGGTGAGCAATTCCAGCAGTTTTTCTCTGAAGATGATATATCCCGGATCCGACTCAGATTTGATTTTGGTGTTGTCCGCCATTCCGTTTGCCATGATAGCTACCATATCGTTGGTGGAGGTATCTCCATCTACAGTGATCATATTAAATGATCTGTCTACGCAATAGCGGAGGGTTTTATCCAGCAATTTGTTTTCGATATTCAAATCAGTCACCACAAAAGCCAGCATAGTTGCCATATTGGGGTGAATCATTCCCGAACCTTTTGCAATCCCGCCCATATTGATCTGAATGCCATCATGCTCAAATCCGACAAAACCTTCTTTTGCAAAAGTATCAGTAGTCAATATGGCATTGGCCACAAAAGAACCTGCTTTGGCTTCATCACTGAGTTTATGGATATTGTTTCTAATGCCATTTACCACATCTTCAGTAGGGAAAGGCTCACCAATCAATCCTGTGGATGCAATGATGACATCTTCTTCAGGAATGTTCAGCATCTCTGCAGTCACTTTCATCATGGCTTCGGCACCCAATCTTCCTTGTTCTCCCGTACAGGCATTGGCATTGCCTGCATTGCATACTATGACTTGGGCGCGGTGATTGGTGTTTATATTTCTTTCGCTGATTTCGACAGGTTCCGCCCGAACCTTATTCTGGGTGAAAACTGCTGCAGCTGCCGCCGGGACTTCGGAATATATGATAGCCAAATCCCGGCGCATGGACTTAACACCCGTATGGGCTCCCCAGCATTTGATTCCACGTACATTGGTAATATTTTTGATCATGGTCATGATTTTAAGGTCTTAATGGTATTTGATTTAACCCGATGGATTCTTCCATTCCAAGCATTAGGTTCATGTTATGTACTGCCTGACTAGCTGCTCCTTTAAGTAAATTGTCAATGGCTGAAATGATAATAACCCTTTGGGTACGCTCATCCCAAGTCGGGAAAATATCACAATAGTGACTTCCCCTTACATCTTTGATACCGGGTGGGGAATTTCTCAATCTCACAAAAGTTTTTCCCCTGTAAAACTTCTGATAAATTTCATCCAATTGATTCTGCTTTACGGGGTTTTTGAGTGTAGCATAGGCAGTTACAAGGATTCCCCTGTCTACAGGAAGCAGGTGCGGAGTAAACTGAATGGTTGAATTGAAATGGCCCAATGCAGAGAGTTGCTCTTCAATTTCTATGGTATGTCTGTGAACCCCTATCCCATAGGCCTTGAAATTTTCATTGACATTGGAAAAATGGGTGGCTTCACTGGCTTTGATACCTGCACCGGTCAATCCTGATTTGGCATCAATAATGACCGAATCTGATTCAACAACGCCCTCTGCAAACAAAGGTGCCAATGCCAAAATAGATGCTGTTGGGTAGCATCCCGGATTGGCAACCAAAGATGCTTTAGCTATTCGGTCAGCAAACAATTCCGGCAAACCATATACTGCATTTTTGAAGCCTTCCGGAAAAGTATGTTCCTTTAGATACCAGTCTTTATAAACTTCCGGGCTTGACAACCTGAAATCGCCTGAAAGGTCAATGATTTTGGCGGAAAGATTTTTCCATTTCGCTGCATATTCCATTGATATTTTGTGTGGTAGGGCCAAGAAGATGATATCAACTTCGGAATTGGAAACGGATTCTGCACTGACCAAGGACATATCCAATATTCCAAAGAATTGTGGATGCAGGTCTGAAAATAGTTTGCCGGTATGGGTCTCAGAAGTAATGGCAGTAATTTCTACTTGGGGATGCCTTGCGAGCAAGCGGGCCAATTCGGAACCTGTAAATCCCGAAGCGCCGACAATCGCTATTTTATATTTTTTCATTGTTGTTTTTTTGCTGAATAATCTGATTTTAAGCCTCCTTTTGATAAAGAAACCTTCGAGGTCATAAACCTCAGTGATCAGGTTCAAGGTTCGTTTGTAAAGACCTCAAAGGTTTTGCCCACACTTTTAGGCAGAAACACGTTCCATCTCGAGTACCTTTTTGAATGTCTTCAAGAAATCTTCCAGATCTTTCCTTGGGATATTTAGTGGCGGGACCAATCTCAGTACATTGACAGCAGTAGCATTAGTAATGAAGCCCATTTTTAGAAATTTATGAACATAAGGTGCCGCAGGTTTGTCCAAGACCACTCCGATCATTAGACCTATTCCCCTGACTTCTTTGATTTCCTGAAATTCACTTTTCATGCTTTCCAAATTCATCATCAACCAATCCCCTTTATCTTTTGCTTCCTTACAAAGTTTCTCTTCTGCTATTACTTTGAGCGTAGCCATAGCAGCAGCCATGGCCAATGGGTTGCCTCCAAAAGTTGTCCCATGGTCCCCAAATTGAATGGCGCTGCTGACCCTTTCTGTGCATAAAAAGGCTCCAACAGGAAAACCTCCCCCAAGCCCTTTGGCCAATGTGATGATGTCAGGTTGAATACGGAAATGGTCTTTGGCAAACCAATTGCCTGTTCTTCCGATTCCACATTGGATTTCATCAAAAATCAAAAGACTATCATGCTGATCGCATAATTCCCTGACTGACTTGAGATATTCTGGATTTGCAGGAATGATACCTCCTTCTCCCTGAATGGGTTCCAAGATTATGGCTGCTATATCATTACTGAGTTTAGATTCCAATGCAGCGATATCATTGAATGGTACTTGCAAAAAACCCGATGGAATAGGTGCAAATCCTTCTTGATATTTTGCCTGTCCTGTGGCTATGGTTGCCAGAGTCCGGCCATGGAAGGAATTTTCCATAGAGATTATCGAACCGCCCCTACCATTGGCATGTGCATAGCGCCTTGCAATTTTTATCGCTCCTTCTACAGATTCTGCACCACTGTTGGTGAAAAAAACGCGGTCCAATCCTGAAAGCTTTACCAGAAATTCACTCAGTGCTACCTGAGGAGGACTGACAAAAAAGTTGCTGATATGCATGAGTTCTGTAGCCTGTTCCTGCATTGCCTTCACCACTTGAGGATGGCAGTGTCCCACATTGTTTACTGCAATACCTGCTAAAAGATCAGTGTATTCCTTCCCCTCAATATCCCATACCTTGCTTCCTTTTCCCTTTACCAGAGTGAGTGGAATCCTTTTGAAAGTAGGTAAGTAGTATTTTTGATCTAAAAGATGTAAATCTATGTTTTGCATAATTTCCATTTGTGTTAGTGAATGATACTGGTTCCGATTCTCTTGTTTTCTTCAAAAAACTGATACAATTGCTCCGGCTTGGTTCCATTCAAGATCAGTGCTTTTGACAATCCACCGTTTAGGGCGGCTTCAATGGCCTGTATTTTGGGAATCATACCTCCTTTTATAACCGTCCCATAAAGTTCCTGTAGCTGCTTGATGGAGACCTGATCCAAAATACTTGCAGGGTCAGGAAAATCCAGGTATAAGCCATCTACATCTGTAAGCGTAATATAAAAATCAGCTTTCATGGCTGCTGCCAATGCTCCAGCAAAGTTATCTGCATTGACGTTATAGGTATTACCTTCCATATCGGAAGCAATACAGGCGATAATGGGTGTGAAGTTATTCCTGACATGGATTTCAATAAGATCAGAATCTATTCGGATAACTTCACCTACACTGCCTAAATCAAGATTTTCAATTTCTCCTGAAGCCAAAGTCATTTGAACCGACTTCTTTGTCACCAGAACCATTCTCCCATCCAAGCCTGAGAGTCCCACTGCCCGGACGTCACAATTATTAAATGTCTTTACCAAACTGGCATTGACATCCCCGATAAGCGTCTTTTGGATTTCAACCAAAGCCTCCGGACTGGTTACCCTTTGGCCCTCTATGAATTTTGAATGGATGGCAGCTTTTTCAAGTGCGCGGTTGATAAATGGTCCCCCTCCATGAACAAGCACTACTTGATGTCCTGCAAGTTTTAATAAGTGAATTTGTCCTGCAATTTTTTTCTGGAGTTCTGTATTGGTCATCGCATTCCCACCATACTTGATGAGAATTTTTGAGGGATTCATAAATTTTTGCTGGTTTTAATTGAACTTTAATTTAGAAAAACTTTCGTGATTGACTTTAAAAACTCTGTAAAACAGAATTTTATTTCATTTTTTGAAACTTATTTATCACAACAATACAGTAAAAGCAATAATCATTCCGTTATGGGGAAATATTATTCTAAATTAGCTTATAAGTCCAAATTCCTTGGATAGATTAAAATGAGACTTGGAAAAAGTATATTTAATCTGGCACATTACGATTATGTCAGGCTCAAATACAGGTAATTATAAATTCACTTTGAAATCTGCTATAGGCATGGGATGTTAAGCAAAGGTGGTACTGGAAGGTCGGTTAGCTATGAGTTGAATTTGGAGGGTTAATTTTTTTGATTATAAAGTTGTGAAAATTGTTGGCAGCTTCGGTATTTGTTTTGAATAGAGTTTAAATAATAAAAAAAGGATACCGTTTCCAGTATCCTTCGTAGTAGCGGGAACAGGACTCGAACCTGTGACCTTCGGGTTATGAGCCCGACGAGCTACCAACTGCTCCATCCCGCGATATATTTTCAATATTTCAAATCATTTTTAATTAGCGAACTCGAACTTGTGTCCGCCGCGGCGGATCCATACCGCGATTTAGTGGTACAAAAGTAAGGGTATTTATTAAAAATACAAAGGCACAGTAGATAAAAAATTATTATTACTCAAATAAACCCTCAAGTATCCATTTAGCCAAAATCAGTTTTTCAAACACATTTTTTCAATTTTTCCAATAGCAAAAGCTTATTAAGACCGAATTAACCAACAATTTTCCAAAGTTTATTTGGTCTCTTTCTCCACATCCTAAGCGTTCTAAGAAAAAATCAAGTACCTTTGTGAAAAATTATAAGTCATGACTGAAAACACACACAAAGCAGGATTTGTCAATATCGTCGGGAAACCCAACGTAGGCAAGTCCACGCTGATGAATGTGCTTATAGGTGAAAGACTTTCGATCATCTCTTCCAAGGCCCAGACTACCCGTCACCGGATTATGGGCATTATCAATGAGGACCATTACCAGATTGTTTTTTCGGATACTCCCGGAATGCTCAAACCAAAATATGAGCTGCATAAAAACATGATGAGTTTTGTCAACATGTCCTTGGAGGACGCAGATGTGATTCTTTTCGTAACCGATCTATTTGAAACTGACGAAGAAATAGAAGACGTAATTGAAAAAATCAACCAGTCAGGTGTTCCTGTGCTCTTAGTAATCAACAAAATTGACCTTTCCAAAGAAAATCAATTGGATGAAGTGACCGCTTATTGGACCCAACGCATCAAATCAGAGACGGTAATTCCGATCTCTGCGACCGAAAGTTTCAATACTGAGCGTATTCTTCAGGAAATCCTAGACAGGCTTCCCATTCACGAACCCTTCTATGACAAGGAGGAACTTACTGACAGACCGGAGCGTTTCTTTGCATCTGAAATCGTAAGGGAAAAAATATTTCTTAATTACAAAAAAGAAATTCCTTATAGTACTGAAGTGGCTATTGAGGATTTCTATGAAGAGGAAAAAATCATCCGAATCCGTGCCATCATTTACGTGGAGCGAGACAGCCAAAAAGGCATTATCATCGGGGAAGGAGGAAAGGCTTTGAAAAGAGTTGGTACTCAGGCACGTATGGAGATGGAGAAGTTCTTTGGAAAGAAAATATTCCTGGAGACTTTCGTCAAAGTGGAAGACGATTGGAGAAAAGACAAAAACAAGTTGAAGAAATTTGGTTACGACCAATAAGAACATAGCAGAATGGCAAATATAATAGCAGTAGTAGGTAGGCCCAATGTTGGGAAATCGACCTTCTTTAATAGATTAGTAGAAGAACGCAAAGCCATTGAAGACAATGTCAGTGGGGTTACCAGGGACAGGCATTATGGTCATGGACAGTGGGGCGGCAAGTTTTTTTCAGTCATTGATACCGGTGGATATGTCATCGGTTCGGATGATATGTACGAAGCTGAAATCCGGAAACAGGTAAAATTGGCCATTGAAGAGGCAAATGTAATTCTCTTTGTGGTGGATTGTTTGGATGGCCTGACGGATATGGATAAAGATTTTGCCAATGAACTCAGGGGTTCCAAAAAACCCATTTTTATTGTAGCCAATAAAGCGGACAGTCCTGAGAAATCCTTATTGGCAGCAGAATTTTATGCATTAGGATTGGGAGAAAATGAGGTATTCCCCATTGCGGCTGTCAGCGGAAGCGGTACCGGGGATTTATTGGACGAGGTAATCAAACATTTTCCGGATGAAGGAGAAGAGGACCCTGATGAAGGAATACCAAAGATTGCAATCCTTGGAAGGCCTAATGTAGGGAAATCTTCCTTTTTGAATGCCCTATTGGGTCAGGAAAGATCTATCGTTACCAATGAAGCCGGCACCACAAGGGATGCAATTCATACAAGGTACAAAATGTACGGTCAGGATTTTATCATCACAGATACAGCAGGAATCAGGAAAAAAGCAAAAGTCAAAGAAGATATTGAATTTTATTCTGTAATGCGTTCTTTGAGGACATTGGAAGAATCAGATGTTCTGATTATCATGATAGATGCGACAAGAGGCTTAGAAGCCCAAGATGTCAACCTTATTTCTTTGGGTATCAAAAACAACAAAGGAATCATGGTGATGGTCAATAAATGGGACTTGGTAGAAAAGGACCACAAGACTTTGGATAAAATCAAAAAAGACATGATTGAAAAATTGGGTGAAAATAAATGGATCCCGATTATTTTCACCTCAGTAGAAACCAAACAAAGAATTTTCCAGGCTATTGAATTGGCAGTGAAGGTTTATGAAAACAAGACAAGGAAAGTTCAGACTTCCAAACTGAATGATTTGATCCTTCCAGAAATTGAGAAATATCCTCCACCAGCTCTCAAAGGGAAGTACATCAAAATCAAGTATATCACTCAATTACCGACCAAAAATCCGGTTTTTGCTTTCTTTTGTAACCTTCCGCAATACATCAAATCTCCCTATTCCAGATTCTTGGAAAACAGGATTAGGGAAAACTTTGATTTTGAAGGTGTTCCTATAAAAATCACTTATAAAAAGAAGTAAATAAATTTTAACCGATTGCTTGACAATGCAATTAATAGAATTACATTTGCACGCTTATTTAAAAGAAACAAACAAAACACATGAAAAAGGTATTTGCATTATTAGCAATCACAGGAATGTTATTCTCTGCTTCTTGCGGAAACAAAGAGGTGACTGAAGAAGCTACTGAAGAAGTTGAAGTAGTTATCGAAGAAACTGAAGAGGCTGTTGAAGAGGCTGTTGAAGAAACTACTGAAGAAATCGAAGTAGTTATCGAAGAGTCTGTTGAAGAAGTTGTAGAAGGTTAATTTTCCTTCAAAAATTAAGAAAGTCCTGCAGAAATGTGGGACTTTTTTTATGGAATATTCTATATTCAGGGCATGAATCAGGACAGTAAATTTTTGGAAGCTTTTAAAAAACATGTCCCTGAAAATTCCGCCCAATACTGTTGGCAATTGTGGAAAGAATCGCCTTTCAATTTTTATATATCAAAAACCCGTCAAACCAAATTGGGGGATTTCAGGTACCGAAGGGACAGGAAAATCCAAACTATCACCATCAACCATGATTTGAATCCTTACCAGTTTTTAATCACTTATGTCCATGAAGTTGCCCACTATAGAGCATTTGAGAAATATGGGTTGAAAATCAAACCGCATGGCATGGAGTGGAAGTCTGTTTTCAGGAATTTAATTTCTCCGATTTTAACTGAAACTGTATTCCCCAAAGACATCCTGATTCCTTTAAAAAGACATATGTCCAATCCCAAAGCAAGTTCAGGGGCGGATCTTTTTTTGAGCAAAGCCATCAAACATTATGATGTAAACAGGAAACCTGATGTCTCTTTATTGGCGGATATAACCCCGGGAGAAGTATTTGAACTTCAGGGACGGAAATTTCAAAAAGAACTCACAAGAAGAACCAGGGTCTTGTGTCAAGAGGTCAACACCGGGAAAAAATACCTGATCTCAGCACATGCTGAGGTGAAGAAAGTATGAAGGTGGTGTTTGGATTTTTTAGGCGTGGGATGCCATTTAGGTAATTGCTTGATCTTGGTTGACAGAAGTCCGATGTCGGATGACCGATGTTGGGTGGAGTAGCTAAAGAGCTAATTGCGCTGAATGGAAGTCAAATTAGGAACTTTTATTGAAAATGAAATCCTTACCAGTTCAGACAGTAAATAACCCCTAAGTTGTTTAATTTCGACATTGCCAACTTCCGACATCGGACATCGGACTAACTCATCCCTCTTCCTTTATCCTTCATCCTTCTCAATCCTTCTCCTCCCCAATTCGATTTTCTTCGCTAAAAAAGTCCTTGGGCTGGGGGAGATCCGTCAAATTATTGATTCCGAAATATTCCATGAATTTATTGCTTGTCCCGTATAGAATCGGTCTGCCTACCGAATCCGATTTCCCTTTGATAACAAGCAATTCTTTTTCAAGCAATTTTTGAATAGAGTAATCGCAGTTTACTCCTCTGATATGTTCAATTTCAGTTTTGGTAACTGGTTGCTTGTAGGCAATGATGGAAAGGGTTTCCAATTGAGCAGTAGACAGTCTTTTTTGTGATTGTTGTTTCAACAAAATTGACACGCTCACCTGATAGGCAGGTTTGGTCAAAAATTGATATCCTCCACCAATTTGATCCAAGGCAAATGAAAATTCCTCATTGCTGTACTTTTCCTGCAAAGAAACCACAGCATCAAGAATATCCTCTTTCGGAATTTCAGATTCAAACATCTCCGTCAGACATTTCTGGATTTGGTCAATACCCAACGGAGATGGGGAGCAAAATATCAGCGCCTCAATATGCTTGTTTAAAAAATCCAACTTATTTCTTGGCCAATTTTGCCTCTATAGAATGCATGGTATGCGGTACTGCCTTCAATCTTTCCTTGGCGATTAATTTGCCCGTATCTACACAAACCCCATAAGTTCCGTTTTTGATTCTGATCAGAGCATTTTCAAGATTAATAATGAATTTTTGTTGCCTTGCAGCAAGTTGATTCATGTTTTCTCTTTCCAAGGTATCTGCACCATCCTCTAAAAGCTTGGCTGTAGAGGCGGTAAAATCAGTCCCGCTGTCATTTTTTTTGCTGAGTGTTTCTTTAAGCGATTGTAATTCCTCTTTAGCTATGCTTAATTTTTTCAATATGATTTCCTCAAATTCCTTTAATTCATCTGGGGCATAAGCTGTTTTTCCTTCTTGACTCATAGCTTTATCTTTTAAGTGTTTAATTCCAATCGAATAACAAAGGTGATTGAAAAGTCCCCTAAAATACGCTTACCTTTTTAAAATCAAAAATAAAAAAACCGTCTATGACGGTTTTTAATTTGGGGAAAGATTTTGCAACCTCTTTGCCAGCAATTTTTCGTCTGTAGATAAGCGGTATCTTATGCTTAGATACCTTTGAATGACCTTTAAGGTCTTTCCTTTTTTTAAGAAATAAGTTTTCAATGTTTCAGTGATAATATCAGGTTTCATGGGTCAGGTTGTTTGAGGTGAAATGAAGTTACAGATTTTTCATGAAATCTTTCACAAGGGATCAAAATTTTGTTCCAACAACTACGGTTTTTTTTATTTGCTTTACATTTCCCTGTAAGTCAAATATTTCAACCCATACCACATAATACCCCGCCCGGACTTTAACGCCCCCTGAATCGGTTCCATCCCAATTGTAAAATCCTTCATTTCCCCAGATGGCATTTTGACATAATTCCCTTACCAACAGTCCATTGACACTGTAAATCCGAATGGTTCCGGCCATCCCTGTTTGATCCATTTTATACTTGATACTTGTGAAGGGTTGTTCACCCACTCCATCAGGTACAAAAACCTGTGGAGATACCTCAATTCCAAAACCAACAAATCCATCATGAATCTGAGAATTTTTATATCCAGGTGTAGCAAAACCTTCGGAAGCGGAGGCAGAGTACCAGTTATTTGGATCATTTACAGAAATTTGGGGAGAAAGCCTTTCTAAGGAAACACCTTTAGTTTCTCTCAAAAGTCTGTGGTGCATCTTGTCATCATAGCTGAATATTTCCGAAATTGTCTCGTCAGAATTTGACAGTACCACATTTCCCGATGATATGGGATAGCTTGGCAATGAGGAATATTCCAAGAATTTTTCTTCCCTTCCTTTGGGGTATTCGGACTTCAATTTCTCTTTGTCAGTGGTAAATACCCAAAACGTAAAAGGGGCAATGACAAAATCTTCACTGAAGAGTACTCTTCTATTGGCCACTTCTCCATCTGCATTGAGATTTGCCAGCTTCCAATCTTTCAAATTGATATAACTGGATGAGGCATTATAAACTTCCACAAACTTTGGGGAACCGGTTCTGGGATTGAATAACACCTCATTGATTATTATATCTCCAAATTTCGCTTTCGAAGGAATTACAAAAAACACCTGGCTATTTCCATCCAAAAGGTTGCCGATACAATCCCGCAATCCTTTAACTGCAACTTGGTAATAAATGTCAGGTTCCAGAATTTCCTCGAATTCAAGGATTAAATCAGTTACGTTTTCTCCTTGGCTTACATTTTTCAGATCAAGGCTAGGCCGGAACTCCCATTGTAGATTTTGAATGTTGGCGCTGAGCGTTTTTGAAAAAGAAAGTAAAACACGCCTATCACCGATAATTTGCGATTTGACAAAAACAGGCGCTGATTTATCAGGAGTTTCTTCAAATACTGAATTGATGGAGCCGGGGGTACCTCTTTTTGGGTCAGAAGAAGGCCGGATATTGTTCAGTAAATTACATTTCACAAAGGGATTTACAATTTCCAGACTGTAGCCACCCGAAGCTATAGCGCTTCCCCCATAGCTTGCTGTATTATAATCCAAACTGTCGATAACGAGATTGTCCGCATCCAGTAATTTGATTTTATCCGAAGAGTTGAGTAAACTGGGCCAATTCGTTAAACCTAAAACTTGTCCATAGGAAGTGAACTGATTAGCCTGATTTCTAGGGGCAAAAATAATGTATTGACCTGGTTCCAAGACTCCGGAAGGAATTGTGGTCACTCTTCTTGAATTGGCCAATTGTAGTCCGCCTAGATAAATCGGGCGGGTTCCGGAATTAAAAAGTTCAACATATTCCACATTGGGAAGGCTATTTCCAGCCCGAGGTGCGGCCATTACTTCATTGATGACAATTTCTTTGAAGGCCAATTTACCCGGATCTGTAAAACTGAAAGGATATAATAAATTGTTTGCAAAATTTCCATTTAGGTCCGAAACTCCATCAATAGTCAGTGTATATTCGCTTCCCTCTTCAAATTGAAATCCCCATTCAATAATCAATTGGTTAGGATTGGATTGTAGCAATATTGAAGTTGGCGGAATACTATTGATCCCATAAATTGTCGGGATAAGGGCAAAAACAGGATCCAATGGTTCCGAAAAAACTGCCAGTATTTTGTTCCTGTTCACAGGTAAGACATTTACAAGTTCAGGTGGAGTAGTGTCCCAAACAAAATCCCGCTTTGATCCGGGAATCATATATCCCCTGACACTTTTTCTAACCCCCATTTGAAAAATAAAAACCTGACCCTCCAGGAATGCCATGTTACTTTCCAGTTGGATGATGTTTGGCTTTGGGAAACTGATCGAAAAATTATAATCTGGATTATCATCCACACTGAATCCAGCAACATCCACAGAATTCAAATCTAGATCGATCTCATGGACAATTATAAGTTTGGTTTCTGACTCCAAATAAACAGCTTCTACAAAATCATGATAGAGGAAAGACTTCCTTTGGACTCCACTCATTATTTGCCCCTGAACATTTTGGATATTGCTGACTTCGATGTCCACTTTTTCACCCAATACCAGCTCTTTAGCCAAACTCAGCAAGACTGAAAATCCATTTTCAAAAAGCTCAATTTCATCGGGGGGTATTCCGTTGATTTTGAAATGAGAAGACTGCGAAACAGAAGCCGGAAGAAATGGCTGTGAAAAACTGATGGAGAGCCTGTCAGGAGTTTCTATAATTATCTTCCCGATTTTTATTTCGGTATTGCCGATCTCATATTCAATCTCATCTGTCATTCGTCCATCCAATTCCTGAATCCTTTCCAGATTCAACCAGATTCTTTCATCTTGGATCAAAGAGGAGGAAACTAAGACAAAAGAGGTATCGGTATGGAAAATCAGTTTATTTATGGGATACCTTCCAAGATTGACCTGCGACAGTGTAGGTTCCAAAACTTTTCTATCCAAGACCACTTCCACCGAATAAGGATCCAACAAAACTGCACTTTTAACCTGAATCGGGTCTACGATTTGGTCACCCTGGAAGACCCCAAAATCGTCCATAAAAAATCTTGCAGCTGACCCTGTTCCGGGGCCATATTTTACTTCAATTTTCAAAACCAATAATTCCTGATCGAAGAATTGTTCAGGAACGGCAATTTCATAAAGGCTATATGCTGTATTGAGATTAGGAAAACTCACATTGGACCCGACCTGAGTTTTTGACTCGAAAACCTGAAAATCCTTGGAAAATGAAACTTCTACAATAGCAGGCCTGTTCCCCGTACCATTTTGTCTCGTTTTTCCAAAAAAGGTGATTTTGGGATCAGCCAGGTCTAGCGTTGAGGTTTTGAAATATATCTCCCCATTGAAAGAACTAATGGGCTGAACTCCCAAAGCCTTTGATCCATTTCTTCCTTCCCCTGAGGCTTGAAAAACTCTTGCAGCAGTATTTCTCAGCTCATTGGCCGACCAATTTGGCAAAAACTCTTCAGGATGGTTGACAATGTCAAAGCTGCTTTCAAAATCCTGAACCTGTGCAAAAACTTTGTTTCGGTCTAAAAAACAACCTAGTAGAGTTAAAGCAAGCCAAACCCCTACAAAAAACCTAGGCTTCATATACCTAAATATAAATAATCAACCTTGCTTCAGATTCAAAATAAACGGATAACTGAATCTTCTTCAATTTCTTTCAAAAAACAGCATATTTTTTTGAACATAAAGCAATTATCATTTGACTCTATATCATTTTTGAAAATTCTTGCCTTACCTTTGCCCTTCATTTATAAAAACCAATTAACACAAAAAAATGAAACTAGCCGTTGTAGGAGCTACCGGATTGGTAGGCTCAGAAATCCTCGAGGTGCTGGATGAGCACCAATTTCCATTTGACGAATTGCTACTTGTAGCCAGCGAAAGATCAGCAGGTAAAAAGATGACTTACAAGGGCAAGGAGTATACGGTAATTGGATTGAAACAGGCTGTTTCTGAGAAGCCGGACGTTGCGATCTTTTCTGCAGGCGGAAGTACTTCTTTGGAATGGGCACCACAGTTTGCCGCTGTGGGTACAATTGTTATTGACAACTCTTCTGCATGGAGAATGGATGCTACCAAAAAACTGGTTGTTCCTGAGATCAATGCCAAAGACCTGAGAATCGATGACCGCATCATTGCCAATCCAAACTGCTCTACCATTCAGATGGTTTTGGTTTTGAATCCATTGCGATTGAAATACGGAATTAAAAGAATTGTGGTATCTACTTATCAGTCTGTTACGGGCACCGGAAAAGCCGCTGTGGACCAAATGATGGCCGAACGGGCCGGACAACCTGCTGAAATGGTTTATCCCCATAAAATTGATTTGAATGTATTGCCACATATTGATGTTTTCCAACCCAATGGCTATACCAAGGAAGAAATGAAGATGATCTTGGAAACCAAAAAGATTTTTGGAGACAACAGCATTCAGGTTACTGCAACTACTGTCAGAATCCCAACTATGGGTGGGCATTCGGAATCAGTGAATGTGGAGTTTCACAATGATTTTGATCTGGATGAGGTTAGGGAAATCCTATCAAATACTCCGGGTGTAGTGGTTCAGGATGATCCTGCAAACAACATATACCCAATGCCTCTGACAGCACATAAGAAGGACGAAGTATTTGTTGGTAGACTGAGAAGAGACGAATCCCAACCAAACACCCTGAACATGTGGATCGTGGCAGATAACCTGAGAAAAGGTGCTGCTACCAATGCCGTTCAGATTGCAGAATACCTGATGGAACACAGCATGGCTTAAGAATATTGTTATATTCATGCGACATGTCGTGAATAAAAATAATCATTAAGTAATGCCACCAACAAAATATACAGCATCACTAAAACAATTTGTGCAGGACCACCAATCGGAGGATCCTGCACAATTGCTTTTTGCTTATTCGGGGAAAACTGATTTTGACCTGAAAGCCGCAGTGCAGCAGATTCAGGCAAGGCAGAAAGCAAAACAAAAGCTCCCCTCTTGGGCTGCCAAGCCTGACCTGATTTTTCCATCTAGCCTTTCTTTGGAGCAAGCGTCTTCTGAAGAAACCGCCAAATTCAAATGCGGGATTCCTACAAAGGGAAAAAGTATGGTTGACCTGACAGGAGGATTCGGAGTGGATACTTTTTATTTAGCTGAAAATTTTGGAAAGGCAGTCTATTGTGAGAGAAATCCCGAACTGTCAGCAATAGTCGAACACAATTTTAATCTGCTCAAACCAGATAAATTTGAAATATCCCAAGGTGATTCTTTCGAATACCTTGCAAAGTCGGACATGACTTTTGATCTGATTTTTGTGGACCCTGCCAGAAGGGGAAATCACAACCAAAAACTGTATAAACTTGCAGATTGCGAACCCGACATTGTCAGCCATTGGGAGCTTTTGAAATCCAAAGGCCAATCCATTTTGGTCAAAGCCTCTCCCATGTTGGACATCAAGCAGGCAATCATTGAAATACCTGATATCCAACAAGTTTGGGTAGTATCTGTAAAAAATGAAGTCAAGGAGGTACTGCTTTATTGGGAAAAAGGAAAAGTAAGTAACGAGAGGATTATCCACGCTATCGATTTGAAGTCAGGAGGTCCAAGGGAACTTTCATTTACTTATGAAGAAGAGGAATCAAGTGAAAGTATTTTTGGCGAAGTCGGAAAATTCCTGATCGAACCTTATTCTCCGATTTTGAAAGCCGGGGCTTTCAAAAGTTTTGGGGGAAGGTTTGGATTGAAAAAACTGCATCCAAATTCACATGTATATACCTGCGAGGTTTTGCCTGATGAAATTCCTGGAAGGATTTTCGAATTGATCCAAGAAATCAACAATCCCAAGAAAGAACTGAAACAACTCTTCCCAACTGGAAAAGTCAATGTCATTACCCGAAATTACGCCTTATCAGCCGATGAGCTCAAGAAGAAATATAGGCTGAAGGATGGGGGGGATAGTTTTTTGATTGGGACGAAGGTTGGGGAGAAGTATAGGCTTTTTTATTGCAATTTATTAGGTTAGTTATTCTTTGCTGTCGTCAGTGTCTCCACTGACGACCTTCCTTTTTTCGCGGTTGTCAGTGGAGACACTGACAACCCTCTTTTTTTTCGCAACCACGTTTCATTCCTCCACGAAAGGGAAAGTGAGTGAAGACACTCACTTCGGCGTTAAAGTTTATTGACAAAACGTCTATTAAACTTCAATCTTCAACCCTCATTTCAATCACCCTTTGATCAGTATTCCTTGCTTTGAAAATCCCAAGGCCGTTTGCGATATTATTATAGACAAGCACCGGCTGGGAAAGTATATCCCCATTGTTGTACCGTTGAAGGTCTGCCGTATCATAATACCTGTAAAAGGCTTCTGTCACATGGGAGAAATTGATAGTAACTTCCAAGTCCCTGTTTCTTATAATGCTGGTTCTGAATACAATTTCTGAATCTGGCCCATTAAGCAGGACATCAGTAAAAAGGATAACATTCCTCATCAAATGATCCTTTTTATAAATGGGGTTGACGGGCTCGGGAGAGAGATCGGAATTGTAATAAAAAAGTGTCGTATCTCCATCTATTACCACAATCTCACTTCCGAAAATCTGACCCGAAATCTCATAAAAATTTCTCTCTGAGGGATCTTCGAATTTTATTGAAACTTCAAAAATATTATGAGAATCAAATGAACCATCTGGACCTAGGTTGACCATATCTATGGATTTAATATTTACATTTTTTGGAATTTCCTGCTGACTGCTGATTGATGGCAAACCGGACTTTTCAGCAAAAATCCCATAAGTTTCTCCCTCTTTGAATTCATATCCGTCAAGGAGATAATGCGCGTCGTTTTCCCATGGTTTACTATTGTCTACAAAGACCAATGGGAGAATTTGCCCTTCCTGAGCTTTGATAAAAACATTTGCTCCTTCCACCAATTCAAATTGATCATCATAAAAATCACCTCCTTCTAAAACTCCTCTGCTTTTTGTAAGAAATACTTTAAGTGTACTTGTAGGCTCCAAAAGGGCATTCAAAACCAGTCTTGGTTCTTGATCGGGCAATTCGACTTCAAGAAATTGCTCACAGGAAATCATGGCAATTAAACCGATAAGAATAAATTTGTGGCAATTGATTTTCATAATTAAAAGCTAAATCTGTAAGAAACGGAAGGAGTAATCGGGAATAAACTGAACTGCCGCAGCTGATTGCGCTGCAGATCATAATTGTATGAGATATCCATATAAAACGGATTCAACCTACTGTATAAATTGTAGATTGAAATATTCCAGGTTCTTTCACCCCACTTTTTGGGTTTGTTGAAATTGATCCCCACATCCATTCTGTGATAATTCCGCATCTGAAAATTATTTCTGGAATCGAAATGCTCCAAATACAAGCCTCCATAACTGGTGTTGGTATCATTGATTACCGAAAAAGAATGCTGATACCTCTGTGTGGGCACAGTGATAAAATTACCGCTTCCAAATACCCAAGTCCCTGAAATATCTATTCTTTCGGATAATTTGTGCACCGCTGTCACGCTGATATCGTGCCTGCGATCATACCGAAAAGGAAACCATTCCCCAAAATTTATCTCCTCAAATCTTCTTTCTGTCTTGGAAAGGGTGTACCCTATCCAACCTGTAGTCCTTCCTGTCTTTTTATGCAACAACAATTCAAGTCCATAACTTCTCCCTTCTCCTGAAGTAACCTTTTCCTGCCAATCTTCAGAAGTATTGAGGAAAGAAGCACCGTCCTGATATTCAATGACACCCTGCATATCTTTGTAATAGGCTTCAGCCGAAAACTCCAGTCCATATCCAAGATTCTTAAAATACCCTGCCGCAACCTGCCAACTTTCCTGAGGTCCTATTTTGTCGGTTGAAGGTACCCAAAGATCTGTTGGCAGTCCCAATCCGGCATTGGTCAGCAGGTGTACAAATTGCGCCATCTGCACGTAGGAAAGTTTTAATGAGGAAGTCGGATCAATAAGATACCTCATAGCTATCCTCGGCTGAAAGGAAGTGTAAGTTTTGGTATCAGCAAAGAATCCGGAAAAATGAGCGCCAATATTGAACTTCCACCTACCACCCACATTGAAGTCATCTTCTATATACATGGACAATTCACGGGAATCTGATGGTATGGCCCCTTCTCTTGTTTCAGGTCTTTCATTTTCTCTTGCCACAAAAACACCCGGTGTAAACTTATGGTCAATCAACATCCCTCCCCAACGAAAATAATGCTGTGGGTTGGGGATAAAATCAAAATCAGCTTTGAAGGCAAAATCCCTGATTCCTGAGGAATAATTGGCCACAAAAAAGTCACGGGTAACATTCCCGCCCTGGTTTTCTGTAAAAATATCCTCGTATTCGGAGAAAAGTTTGAAACGATACTTTGTAAATGTTCCGGTGAAATTGGCAAATAGCCTTTGATTGAATATATGGTTCCAGCGCACAGCTGCAATATTATTTCCCCAACCAAGTCCTGCCTCCTCATGACTTTGTACGGTACCTTCATTATCCCAGCGCTCATAACTGGATTTATAACTGGAATAAGCCACATCATTTCCTCCATAATAACTGACATAGAGCCTGTTTTTTTGGTCAAAAATATGATTGATTTTTGCATTGACATCATAGAAATAGTACCCCACATCTTCCTGTCCGCCAGTTGAGCTTCTGATGATCGGTCTGGCAATCAGGTCAAGATATGTCCGTCTTGCTGACAGTAAAAATGAAGTCTTATCCTTTACAATAGGCCCTTCCAAGGTAAGTTTGGAAGCTATCAAACCAATACTCCCTTCACCTTGGAATTCTTTCATATTACCCTCCTTCATACTAATATCTATCACTGAAGAAAGCCTTCCTCCATACCTGGCAGGAAATCCGCCTTTAATCAGCTCCACATTATTGATGGCATCAGCATTGAAAACAGAGAAAAAACCAAACAAATGGGTGGCATTGTAAACTGGTACCCCATCCAACAAAACCAAATTCTGGTCAGGACTTCCCCCCCTGACATACAATCCAGAAGCCCCTTCAGAACCTGATTGAACCCCAGGTAATAATTGGATGACTTTGAAAATATCCACTTCTCCCATCAATGCCGGAAGATTCTTAATGTCTCTCAATGGGACATTGATTGTGCCCATTTGGGAACTTTCTTGAATTGGATCATCTTTTTGCCCCTCAATCACTACTTCTTGAAGATAACCCGCAGGTTGAAGCTCCACATTCAAAAGGGTATCCCTTTCAAGATTTAAAGAAATCAGCACTGGTTCATAGCCGACATAGCTAAATATCAAGTCAATTTCTTTCTCAAAAAGAGAGTAACTGAAAAAACCATAATTATTGGTAATGGCACCTTTCTGGTTTTTTTTGTCAAAAATATTGACGCCAATCAGCGTCTCGCCATTGTCCGCATCCTTTACAGTCCCACTGACCGTGACTTTTTGGGCTAAAGAAATGAAGCATACCCCGTTTAGAAAGCAAAACAACATGATACTTTTCATGGAAATAATAAGGTTAATCGGGGATGAAATTAATCTTTTAATTTTAAAACCAATGTTAAAATTTCAAAAATTAAGAAGAAATAGTTTTGGATTAATCTTTCGCCGTTGTCAGTGTCACCACTGACGACCCTCGATTTTATCGTAACCTAATTTTCAATCTAGGAATGGAAGTGAGTGGAGACACTCACTTCGGCGCCGGGTCTTACTGAAAGCTGGGTAGAAATTTACATTGATGCTGGTATATCCTTATATTTATCAAAAACAATCAAATGACTGAAGACATTCGTTGGGAGCAAAGATTCTCAAATAGTGAAACAGCCCAAATCATTGCTGAAGCTATCATCAATGAATATTTTGAGCTGTTTTAAGCTTCTTCTGGAGAAATTGGAAAATCAAAGAAGCGGTAGAACTGGAAATTTATTCTCATGAAAACAGGATTATCAAAGGAAGTATGGAATGAAATCACAGAGGTTTTTGAAAAGTTTACCAAAATTAATCAGGTTATCCTTTTTGGGTCACGGGCTATGGGTAATTTCAGGGAAGGTTCAGATATTGACCTGGCAGTAAAAGGAGATCATATTGTACTGAAAGATCTATTGGATATCGAAGTAGCCTTGGAGGACTTGGAATTAATTTACAAAATTGACTTGGTGGATTTCAACAAAATCAACAATCCCGAACTTCAAGCCCATATTGATAGGGTGGGAATGGTTGTATATTCCAAGAAAATGAATAAAATCGATACAACATCTTTAAAAACCTCTTGAAATTGCTTTTAAAAAGAAGGTATTTCCGATTGTAATAACATAATCAACTAATTTACTCATGAAAAAAATCTTTAAATAATCCTTTTTAGCATTATCCAGGAGTTATTCGATATTTAACCCTAATATTTAAAAAAAGCCATATAAACCAATATAAACACATCTAAAATGGTCAATATCGTATACATGATTTTTAATCGAAAATTCTTCTTTTGATAGTTGAGTATTATTTAATGATACCCCCTAAAATTTCAAGAGATCTAATCGCCTGGTAAAGTAAAGGTTATGTCTGTATCTGGAAGCATTTCTCTCAACTTAGCTAGCTGACTCTCTGAGAAATTATTTCCATTGACTGCTAAATATCGAAGTGTATCTGCCAGTTTTGCCATTGAAGGAGGAAATTCAGAAATTTTATTTCTTCCTATATCCATTATATATAAATTATCTAGCTCTCCTAAGGAAGAGGGTAGGTCTATGATTTCATTAGAAAATAATCTTACATCCCTTAAGTTTTTGAGCTCTGCAAAACTTTCTGGTAATTCTTTTAATTTTAAGTTGCTGGCACTTAGTCCAGTAAGGTTTTTTAGATTTCCAATGTCATTTGGTAAGTAGTGTAATTCTCCATGTAAACCTAGAGATTCTAGATTGACAAGTTGATCAAAGCTTTCTGGAAGCCTTGGCATCCTCACCACTAATAGTAATCTCCTTAATTTATTCAAATTCCCGAATTCTGCTGGGATTTCCGTTAATCCTGTGCCGCTTCCTATAGACAAATCCTTTAGTTGCGTCAAATTGACAAAACTTTCAGGAAGTCTTCGGTAATCACCAGAAAGCCATAAGGTTTCAAGATTTGTTAACCTTCCAAAGTCTTCCGGAAAAACAGCATTATTATATCCTGTGACTGTGAAAAAACAGAATTTCAGAGAGGATAAATCTGAAAAAGAAGCAGGAATACTTTCTGATAGAACAGGGCCTCTAAAAGTTTCTAAGTTTTTAAGATTTCCAATATTCTCGGGAAGTTTTTTTATGTTATTCAATTCCAGACTTACATAATTAAGGCTGGTCATTTCACTGAAACTTTCAGGTAGGCTGGTCAACCCAGCATGCACCATATCCAGATATTTTAATTTTTTTAAGTTACCTATACTCTCTGGCAGTGTACTGATATAAGGGATTGAGCTTATAATCAGCGTGTCTAGTTCTGTAAGATTTCCAAAGTCCTCCGGAATACTGGTAAAGTAATTGTGAGAGAGGTCTAAGTACTTCAGCTTATGGTAACTTTTCGTGATCACCTCTGGAAATTCGTAGATTGGATTCCCGGGTAATACTAATTTTTCTAAATGTTTAAGAGCCTGAAGTTCTGGAAATTGTTCCAGATCGCTGAAGATCCAAGCTCTTCCTATTCCAAGCATAGTGATTTCAACCACATCTCCATTTTCATTTTCTTTATAATAGTACTTGTTATCCAAAATGCCCAACTCCTGAAGTGCTTCAAGTTGTTGGTATTCTCCACTGCTGAATTCCACAGTGGCTGAGGCAGATTTGCTTCCATACCAAGTGGTCCAGGTAATTTCTACTGTTTTGTTTTCAAATCCATAAATGAGAACATTAGGATCTTTTTCATCATCTAAACCCTGATTACTTAATCCCCTTAGATGATGAATATCTCCGTTTATTGTCCATAGACCCTTATCATAGGTTTTGCCGTTTAGCATAATCCTCGTTTGATAAGATGAGTCGCTCACTACCGTTATTTCGGTCTCTAAAGGAGCAAAAGTTACTGTGACAGTATCTGAACTGCTCTTCTTTCCGTTCGATACCTCCCAGAGTAATTGATATTTTTCCCCGGGCATTCCATGAAAAATGCTTTTGGGATTCTTTGGATCTTCGAAATAAACTTTGTCTTCAGCAAGCCCACTGAGGATCGTCCACAGGCCGCTTTCACTCAACTTTAAACTATCAGCATTAAGTTGAATTGAGAATCTATTCACATTCAAAAAATCCTCGCCACCATCGATAACGTAGGGTGGAACCACTGGCTCTTGGTCTTCTTTGGTTTGGCAAGACACAAGAAAAAATAATCCTGTAATAAGTAAAAGGCAATATTTCATAACTAAAGCATATAAATTATTGAGTCGATTAAATTATAGAATTAACCTTCACTTGGAAGTTTTCGGAAATTCCCAAATGGATCTGTTTTAATAAATAATATTTTGCTGTGACAATAACCTAAATTCCACCTACTTGCAGCAATTCTAAAACCCATATCATCATCCACGAGGATATCCCTTGCGTAAATATTTGAAGTCCATTCTCCATATATTGAGCGCCATTCTTCGGTTCGATTTTGGTTAAATTTTGTAAGACTCATTTTCGCTTCATAAGAATTATCATCAGCTCTGCCTAGGACAATCAATCCCTTGTCAGGAGTTTCCAAAATGGAATAAAAATGCGCGAACTCATTAGTTTGACTCCAGATTTCATCCCCTTGAGCATTCACTTCAAAAATTCTAGCTCGATAAGAATCTGTCTTGGTTGCCCTAAATCCACCAAAAACATAATTCCCATTGCTGAGAGCAATTACTGATTCCGGAAAGTCGTAGTTTTCATCACCATAGGTTTTTTCCCATAAAATCTCCCCGCTTTTTGTTAAGCTTATCAGTAAAAAATCAATCTGTTCGCAAGACCCAAAGTAAGACTCTTCGCGTGTGCAGCCATTAATCTCCCGCGAACCAAGAATTATCAAGTTCTGATCAGGTGTAATAATAATTTTTTTAAAGTTATTTCTTAATGAATTATCAAATTCCTTTTCCCAAAGAATATTTCCTCCTTCACTTAAATTCATCAAAATCCCCTGAGAAAGCACATCAGTTTTTTCCGATTCTGAATCTCCAATAAGGTAGATGTCTCCATTGCTATCTTCAATGATATCTTTAATTTCCACACCGCCTATATGTCTGTTAAACCTTTCAATAACTTTTACCCAAATCTCATTTCCATTATGGTCTAATTTCAAGACATGATTATCACTAATAATTAAAAATCCCGTATTAGTAAGTGCGGAACCAAAATCCCAGATTTCACCATTGTCATAAGGGTAGTACTTCATCCAAATTTGATTGCCCAGCGGATCAATTTTTGTAGCATAGTTAAGGTAGTTGGATCTGTTTTCTAAGATTTTTCCCAATACCAAATAATTTCCGTCTTGAGTATTCAAAATAGAGTTGATGAAACCATTCGAACACTCCTGATCAGGATTGAAATTCACATAAGTCAGGAAATTGAGATAATATTTTGTAGTAGTAAATTCGAAATCAACAGCAGTTTGCATACCCTGTGGGTCTTCAGCTATCACTTTGCCTTTGTACTGTGTCAATTCATCAAGATTCTCTATCACATAGCTTGTACCACTAGTGTCTTTGAGAATAAATTGTTCATTTAAAGAGATATGGTATTTGGGTTTGAAGCCTTCAGGATCATTTGATAACTCCCATCGAATATGAGCTTGGTCGTAATTGATGCTGTCTATGTAAACTTTAAAAATTTCTGGAGCCAAATTTTCAGGCTTAGGATCTTTGATTTGACCATCTACAATTGAACTATTACAGGAAATGAATAAGAGAAAAAAACAAAGGGAAAAAATGAAGGTTTTCATAGCTAGATAAAATTCTCTTGTTCCTAAAATTGTCTAATTCTTTTTTGAACAGACTATACTTTTTCAAATATTAAACTTTTCTTTTAAATATCAAAAGGAATTAGTTAAGTACTTGAAATTGAATAAATTGATTATAAAATCATCTTTTCCTTTACCTAATTAGGTTTATCATTTTTTAAATAGATGTATCTAAAATAATCCAGGGGTAGCCAATTAGAATTGGCTTTTAACTAATTTACGCAGGTTACTGGCATCGAGGGGAGCAAAATCGGATAATGCGCCTCTTCATAGTCTTCCTCAAAATCCGAGAGAAGGTTAAGTTCCACAAATCCTTTTGCGAAAATGTTAGGAAAGTCTTATGCGGTAAAATCGCATAGCATATCCCAAATATCGGGGTACGGATAGAAGAAGGGCCCATCAGGAATTATGTTCCTGACGGCTCTATTTTACTGTTTAATAACTTCCTAAACTCCCCAAAATCATTACCAATAGCCATAGTCTGTTTTTCACCTTTCATAAATTCCTTTAACCTATCAGGAATTGGCAGGTCGATGGTCAAGGTTTTTCTCCATTTTTAGCACACATTTAAATTGAATCTTTGAATAGAAAATATTAATAATCAAAAATCAATACTTTTTCTGTCGCCGTCGTCAGTGTCTCCACTGACGACCCTCTTTTTTTATAGCAACTCCTGTTTTCAAGTTAATCCCAAATGGAGTGAGTGAAGACACTCACTTTTGGAGTCACACAATCATTTCAGCTTAAATCCTCTCCCCCACATGATTTAAAAAGCCAAACCCATCAATACCGTTTTCATAAAATCCAAATGATGAATATGGGTAATTTAAGGGATTATCAACCAACATCCATTTTCCCCTGCATGGGTTATTGTGGATATATTCCAATTTTTGAAAAATTACTTGTGGGCTGTATAACTCAATGGGAAGCGAATCCCTCTGCCAAAAGCAATAGGCTTTATTCACTTCTTCAACTTTGAATTTGGTTAACAATTCCTGATTATTTTTTCTCAGGTCCTTTAAAAACTGATGGCTTGTAAACTTTAGAAAGCTGGCATGTGGCATTTCCTTTTTGTTTAGATCCAATAGCTCCCAAATCAGGTGGATATGGTTTGGCATGATCACAAATCCATAGATTTTGATCAATTGCTTATCTGTAAGATATTTTAAACTGGAAATGATAATTTTTTTAAATTTCTCTTCAGTTAACAGTGGGATCCATTTGTGGATGGTCGCAGTGAAAAAATACATTCTTTCTAATTCCATAAAAAGTCATTTTAAAAATTGAACCAGTCTAATTTAAATAAATTAATCCATCAATCGCATTTGGAGGTTAAAAATAATGTGAGTAAAGGAAAATCAGATTGGCTTAAACTCCACCCAGGGAAAGTGAGTGGAGACACTCACTTTGGCGCAGATAAAACAGCTTGAAGCGATTCTTGGGTTAAGCGGGGATAATTTTCGAGGATTTGTTGTTCCGTCCAACCCTGAGCCAATAGCCCAATAATATGTTCGACTGAAATCCTTGTTCCTTTGATAGTAGGCTTTCCTAAAAGTATGGTATTGTCTGATGTTAAATATTTTTGCCATTCCATATTTCAAATTTATGAAAATCATTCCTGAAATGCGAGCCACTATTTTGCAAATTAGCTAAGAAGATGGGAATCGACTTTACGCATTCAGCAGTGGCTCAACTGACGACCCACAGTTTTATCGCAAGCTTTTCCATTTTCAAACTTGAAATGGAAGTGAGTGGAGACACTCACTTCGGCTATAATGTTCACTTTCAAAAGCACCTATCTGTGTCCATCAGTGAAATCTGTAGTTAAAAACACCCTAAACTCCCCAAAATCATTCCCCATTTCCAAAATTTGTTTTTCCCCTTTCATAAACTCCTTTAACCTATCAGGAATCGGCAGGTCAATGCCCAAGGTTTCATCGACCACGGATTTGAATTTGGCAGGATGGGCGGTTTCAAGAAAAATACCGATGTATTCTCCGGGATTCATTTTCATAAAATTCCTCAACCCCAAATAACCCACAGTACCATGGGGGTCCATGATATAGCCTGATGCATCTCTGACTTTTATCATGGCGTTTCTGGTATCCGCATCATCAAAGTAAAATCCTTTTACCTTTTCACGGAATAATTTTTCATTATTGGCATAAAGCGCCAAAAGCCTATAAAAGTTACTTGGATTACCCACGTCCATACTGTTGCTGATGGTGCCGATGGAAGGCTTGGAAGCAAAAGGGCTGCCTCCCAGGAAATCCGGCACGACCTTATTGATATTAGTGGAGGCTATAAATTGGGCGATGGGCAGCCCCATTCTTTCAGCCAAGATACCCGCTCCAAGGTTACCGAAATTACCACTGGGAACAGAGACCACTATTTTCTTACCTGATTTTGGAAGTCTTGATATAGCATAGAAATAATACAGGCATTGCGGAATCCATCTGGCAACATTAATGGAATTGGCTGAGGTCAGCAACATCTTTTCATTGAGTTCTTTATCCAAAAAGGCCTGCTTCACCAATGTCTGACAATCATCAAAAACGCCGTCCACTTCAATAGCCATTACATTTTCACCCAAAGTGGTAAACTGCTTTTCCTGCAATTCGCTGACTTTTCCTTTTGGATAAAGGACGATGACTTCCACTCCTTCCACCTTGAAAAACCCATTCGCCACTGCACTACCGGTATCCCCTGAGGTGGCGACCAAGACACGAACTTTCCTACTTTCCCCCGCCATCAATATGGACATCAGCTTGGAACAAAACCTCGCCCCAAAATCCTTGAATGCCAGAGTAGGTCCATGGAAAAGCTCCAGGCTGAAAATATCATGCTCTAACTCTACCAAAGGCGCATCAAATGCTAATGTATGATCCACCAATTCTTTGATTTGCTCATTGCTCAATTCATCTCCGAAAAGAGTCCCAATCACCTCATAACCTATTTCCTTAAAGGTCATTTCCGGCAACTTGTCAAAAAACTCTTCGGACATCACCGGAATTTCAACAGGCATATACAATCCCTGATCCGGAGCTAGTCCTTTGACCACAGCTTCTTTAAGGCTTACAAGATGGTTGGGGTTATTGGTGCTGTAGAAGTTCATAGGAGGTAGAATTAAAATTGGAAAATTGAAAAGACTTGTCCGCCGAGGCGGATTTTAAGATTGGAAAATTATCTGTCTATTTATACGCTGTGTTTTGATTTCTTGTCTCTTGGCGCTCGCCTCTCAATTCTTGAAACATCATGAAGTTACTTGAAACATTATTTTCTAACTAACGAAATGTTCAACCCCTTCAGGGTTGATGGATCAACTTCAATTATTCCATTACCCCACGTTTCACACGGGGCTATTCAAAGTTCAACCCTTTCAGGGTTTTAAGTCAGGTATTACATTTACTTTTCTTCCCAATACTCATAGCTACCTCTAATTCTTTTGTCTTATGTCTTATGTCTTGCGTCTTGTGTCTCACATCTCACATCTCACGTCTAACCCAAAACAAACGCTCCCCGATTATTCACCTCCGAAACATAGACATCTGCTCCTAAGCCGATTTTATGAAAGACGTCTTTGGCTTTTTCTCCGGCTTCAAGGGCAATTTCTCCATTTGGGGACAGGACGAATATGGTCGGTCCGGAACCTGATATCCCTGAACCCAATGCCCCTATGGACTTGATGGCATCCCTCAATTCATAAAAGCCCGGTATCAACAATGCCCGTGAAGGTTCGGCAATGACATCTTTTAAAGATCTGCTGATCAAACCAAAATCATTGGTATATAATCCGGCTATAAATCCTGCAATATTTCCGGATTGCACGGTTGATTCCTTTAATGAAATCTGTTTTCTCAGTACACTCCTGGAGTCAGATGTTTTCAGTTCAATATGCGGATGGACCAATGTACAATAGATTCCTTTTGGAACGGGCAATTTGACAATATCCAAAGGCTCGTATCCTCTGATAAGGACAAAACCGCCCAAAATTGAGGGAGCTACGTTGTCGGCATGAGCAGATCCGCAGGCAATCCGCTCAGCTTCCATGGCAAATGGAACCAATTCCTCCTTTGTAAAGGGATTGCCCAACAAAGTATTGGTCGCGACCAAAGCTGCAGCGGCACTTGCTGCCGATGAACCCATACCTGAACCCAATGCCAATCCTTTTTCCAAATAAATATCAATCCCAATTGGGGTTCCCATTTGATCCAATAAAGCCTGAATGGCTACAGAGCAGGTATTTTTTTCCACTTCCAAAGGCAGCTTTCCTCCATCTCCGGTAATACCTGTTACACAAAGCTTCTTTTGTTCATTGAAAGAAACGGTGACTTTATCCCCCATGCCATCTATGGCAAATCCAAGGATATCAAAGCCACAGGATACGTTGGCAACAGTAGCTGGCGCAAAGGCTGTGATGGATCTGTACATTATCTGGAGATGTTACCTATTCGTATCACATCAGCAAAAACACCTGCGGCAGTCACATCTGCCCCGGCACCGGGTCCCCGGATGATCATTGGATAATCATGATAACGCTCGGTGGTAAACAAGATCATGTTGTCAGAGCCTCTCAGTGTATAAAATGGATGACTGCTATCAAGGGAGTTTAGTCCTACCTTTGCTTTGCCGTTTTCAAGCGTTGCCATAAATCTGAGTTTTTCTCCTTTGGCTTTTGCTTCTTCCAATAGAAGGGCAAATTCTTCGTCATGGGCCTTGAGTTTTTCCAAAAACTCGCCCACATTTTCTATTTCCACACAATCCGCAGGCACCATACTTTGGATGGAGATATCATCAAAATGCAGGTCCTGTTCTGCTTCCCTTCCCAAAATCAAAATTTTCCTTCCCACATCCATTCCGCTGAGATCATCTCTTGGGTCAGGTTCGGTATACCCTTTTTCTTTGGCTACTTTGACCACTTCACTGAAGGGGGCTCCATTTTCCAGTTCACTGAAAATATAATTCATGGATCCGCTCAGGACTGCTTCAATCTTAATGACCTTATCTCCGCTTAACATTAAATCCTGCAAGGTACTGATGACAGGAAGTCCTGCCGCCACGTTTGTTTCATATAAAAACTTCACACCGCGCTTATAGGCCAGTTTCTTCAAAGCCTTGTAATTTTCCAAGGAACTCGAATTTGCCTTTTTGTTGGGGGTTACGATGGCTATTTTGGCTTCAAGAACATGTTCATAAATTTCAGCCAATTCCTGGCTGGCAGTACAATCCACAAAAACCGTATTCGAAAAATTCATTTCATCCATTTTGGAAACAAATCTTTTTAGATCCATAGGCTTTGCTCCTTTGGCGTCCTCAGGTGCCGGACAATTGTGCAGGTCAAATCCGTCTTCATCAAATGCCATAAACCTGGAATTGGCAATCCCGTGAATCTGAATATCCAGATCATTTTCTTTTTGTAGCTTTTTCCTTTGAAGGGCGATCATCTTGATCAATGCCTTTCCGATTAACCCTACGCCAACCAAAAAGATATGGAGCACTTTATTTTCAGAAAGGAAAAAAGCCTCATGGAGTGCATTGAGGGCCTTTTGTAAATCAGCCTGAGAAACCACTGCTGAGATATTCAATTCTGAACTGCCCTGCGCAATCGCAAATACGTTTACATTGTTTCGCCCCAAAGCTTGGAACATCCTGCCACTTGCTCCGGGGTTATGCTTCATATTCTCACCGACAGCAGCCACTACTGCCATGTTGGAAACCACCACTACCGGATCCATTTCGGTGTTCTTGATTTCATAAAGAAACTCTTTTTCTATAGCTTCTTTGGCTGAGGGCACTTCTATGGTTTTGATGGCCACACAGATACTGTGCTCCGAGGATGCTTGGGAAATTAACACTACATTGATCCCTGCATCTGCCAATGCACCAAATACTCTTCTGCTTACTCCCACTACTTCGATCAACCCCGCTCCTTGAATGTTCAGAAGTGAAATTCCTGACATCGAGGAAATTCCTTTTATCAGTTTACCGCTGGGAGCGTCATTATTGATCAGCGTCCCGGGATGCTCAGGCGCAAAGGTATTTTTGATATAAATTGGAATCCCTTTCCGCATTGCCGGCTGCATGGTAGCCGGGAAAATGACTTTAGCCCCAAAATGGGACAACTCCATGGCTTCACTGTAGGTGAGTTGGGGGATGGTAAAAGCGGAATAAACCAATCTTGGGTCAGAAGTCATAACACCGGAAACATCGGTCCAAATCTCCAGACTTTCAGCTTGTAGCGCTGAGGCGAAAATCGCAGCAGTATAATCAGAACCGCTTCTACCCAATGTGGTAGTTTCACCCTTTTCGGTGGAAGCTATAAATCCTGTTATGACTTTCAGCCCTTTGTGTTGATGGAAATAATCCTGTATCAGGTCATTGGTTTGCGGGAAATCAACTTTAGCATTGCCAAATCTATTATTGGTACGGATTACCTCTCTTGCATCAAGATAATGTGCCGGCAAGCCTTCAACTTTTAGTGCCTCTGCAAGAATAAAGGCAGAAAGTCTTTCACCAAAGCTACCTACATAATCCAAAGTCTTAAGGGAACATTCCTTGATCAAATAAATCCCATGGAACAAGTCCTCCAATTCATTGAAACGTACCTTAACGTATGTCAGCACAGTCGATTGTTGCTGAATGGGAATCATTTTTCTGACCAGATCATAGTGTCTGTCTTCCAGGACTTTGATTTCTTCAACATAGGATTTGTCCCCTTCTCTGGCTTTATGGGCACTTTGAAGCAAAACTTCCGTGACTCCTCCCAAAGCTGAAAATACAACCGCAATTTCTTCCTGATGAAACTGACTTTTCAAAATCTGGAAAACCTTTTCGATATTTTCCTGATTGGCTACTGATGATCCTCCGAATTTTAAGATTTTCATAAAAATTGGTTTTTCTTTTTGGGATATATAATATTTTCAATCGATCCGAACCGGACCTTATGGCTAAGGGTCTATATGTGTGAGAAGACGGGAATTAACCCGTAATGGTGGTAGTAAAAAATGTGGTATTGGACATACCCATGGCACAGCTTTCATCAGCAAGGGTGCTGAAGAAATCTTTAATAATGGTGTCATTGGCTGTGAAAAACATAGTCTGTTTTTTTGATGGAGCAATCTTAAGTACAATTTCCCGAAAAGCAAAAATGTTTTTGTTGTTTTTTCAAGGCAATCATCTATTTATTATCATTTATACAAGTGAGTTGGTAAAATCTTAATCCTTTAATAATAACTCTTTCCATATATTGTTTGGCTTTGTGCTTTGAAAAGTCACCTCAATGGAAAAAAATGAAATCAATTGCGTATTTCTGTAAACAAAATCTGAATGCATCAGTTGACTTTTTAAATCCTAATTAAATTAAGTTCTTAGAATTGTTATAGTTGATTATATAATGATTTAAATTTTATATTTGCTTTTATTTATCATTTTAAACAAAAAATAATTTAAACCACTTTGATTATGAAAAAATTATCAAGCATTCTGGTACTCACTTTAGTGTTGAGTTTTTCTTCCTGCAGTTCAGTTGGGAACTTAAATCCATTGAGCCTTTTGACTGGCAATAATTGGATGTTGAATTCTTTAATGGGCAAAGCTTTAGATCCTGCAAAGTTCCTCAGCGGAATCCCTTCTTTGAATTTTCTTGATGGAGGAAAATTGACAGGTTCTACAGGCTGCAACGATTTTAATGGTGCGTTCAAATTAGATGGAAAAGGTATAAACCTAGATCCCGGCGCAATGACCAAAAAGGCATGTCAGGGTGGTGGTGAACAGGATTTTTTGTCCGCACTTGGTCAGGTTTCCAATTTCAAAGTCAATAAAGATAAATTGACATTATTGGACGGTGCAAAGGAATTGATGAGTTTTATTCCCCAGGCTAAATAACTTCATTTCCATTATAAAAATTTTGATTGCTTGGTTGAAGTTCGATTTTAAGAATTTTAACCAAGCAATTTTTTTCTTTTTTGGTTTCCCCATATAAAACCGAATTCTCTCGGGAAACTTTGAATGATGGGAAAAATCCAACATTATCAAACTCTGTCCACCCATATTTTGTCCCTAAAGGGACAGCAAATCAATCCATATTTTACTCAAAATCCCTCTGATAATTCTGGAAGAATTATCGAATCGAAATGTAAAATTCCAGCTTCTATTCTAATTTGAGAATAGGGTTAATTTCAACCAACTTCCCGAGTCTCCTATTTTCTTAATCTACTCCATACCTTAGTTGTAAACCTAGGCCTATCTTCCATTACATTCAGATCATCTTCACTGATTCTCTTGACACTTTCAATGGTATAAAATGCCTTGTCGTTCAGGGTTTTTACTTTTTCTATATACTTCTGTAAGTCTTCTCTTTTCATTACTGTGAACAGCAGGTTGACTTTCCCATACCTTCCCTCGGCACCAACACTGGTAAACCGGTAGTTTCGATCTTTCATGTATTCAATCAAATCTGGCATAGGTTCAGGTGTAATCACCCTTACCAGAACCCTGCCCAAAGCCAATTTTTCTTCAATCGTCATTCCGACAAATGTTCCCATGGCGAATCCACCTGCATAGGCTACGTACGACATGGGGTTATTGATATTCTGAAAAATCTGTCCAATGGCCAACAGCCAGATCATGGCTTCAAAGAATCCGAGGATAGGGGCGATTTTTTTCTTACCGTTAAGAACAAACATGATCCTAAGCGTATTGATGGACACATCCATTACCCTTGCACAAAAAATCAACAAAGGCATGATCAGATAGTCAAATACTTCTTTGGGGATGCCCAGGGCCGTAAAATATTCTTGCATGTCAGATAGTTTTATTTATACTGCAAAGGTAACAGCTTCGTCCAATAGAACAGGGAAAACATGAATATTGGTGCTAAAAAGGATATACTATATTACCCTGGATTTCCCGGATTTGACACCGAAATAAATAAACATCACGGAACAAAAAAGAGCCAGGTAAATCAGAAAATTCCAGTTTTGGAAAATATCAAAGGAGATTCCAAAAAGCAATGGTCCCAAAGCTGCCAAATAGTATCCCGTGGATTGGACCATTCCTGAAAGAGAAGCTGTTGTTTTTTCATGGTCAGTTCTCAATCCTATCAAAGTATACGCCATTGAGACGCTTGAACCCAAACTCAATCCAACAATGCCCAGTCCAATATAATTGACCCAAAGTACCTCTGAAAACAAGCTGGAAAATCCAACAAGATACATCAGGCCCAGCACCCAAATGATTCCCACTTGGTCTTTAAACTTTACAGCGATGATCGGTGCAAAAAAGGATCCGCTTAAACCTATAATCTGCATGAGGGAAACTACCAATCCTGCCTCAACGGGTGAAAGTCCCTTAGAAATCATCATATCCGGTAGCCAAGAGATCAAAGTGAAAAACAACAAAGACTGTACTCCCATAAACAGGCTGATATTCCAAGCCAATCTTGACTTCCACACATTTACTTTGATATGGTCATCACTTTTATTTTTATTGACGGGATGGTTCTTCACTTGTGGAACCCAAACCAAAATCCCAATAATCAGCAGTCCAATCCAAGAAAACAATGAACCTCTCCATCCCAAATCCATGTCCAAAGCCAAAGGTGCTGAAATCCCCGAGGCTATGGCCGCAAACATGGTCATTCCGGTGGTATAAGCAGCGGTAACTAATCCGATTTTGGAAGGTAGCCTGTTTTTGATAAACGGAATCAGCAAAACATTGCAGATCACAATACCGATCCCGGTCAAACCTGTTCCTAGAAATAACAGCCATGAACCTCCCAATATCCTTACAATTGTTCCTACTGCAAGTAGAATCAGGGCAAATAAAATAGCCTTGGAATTACCCAATTTATTGCCAAGGGAAGCAGAGAAAATTGAAAAAGTGGCGAATGTCAAAAGAGGCAGTGTGGTCAGAAATCCTGCCCAGCCATTGGTAAGTCCAAGGTCATCTCTTATCAATGGAATCAAAGGACCAACCGCAGTGATGGAAGGCCTTAAATTGAAAGCAACCAATAATATCCCCAATATCAAAAACCAGGATTTTTGGTGGAAAAGAAGGGGGGGAGCAGTCAGTTTATTCAAAGGCTGTGGGGTAGGTAAGTGGTTATTCCCGCTTGAAAGCGGAAAGGTGGCAATAAAGAAATTTTGAAATCAGAATCAAAACCTGTCCCATGATTCAGTCATTCCGAGTGGAGAAAATTGGTATTTACAGAAATGTTAATGACATCGGGTTCTGCGTCATTCTGAACGAGCTTTCTGAAATACTTATAGCAATGTGAAAATATTACAGCGAAGTGAAGAATCCCCTATACCTCAGGAGACTCCCCGAATCCCGATAGCTATCGGGACGGGACAGGCTTTCTCTACGTTCAGAGTGACGCTCCGGAATTCTGTCAATGGTAGTGGAGAAAATTGGCATTTACAGAAACGGAATGACATCAAGCTGCCCGTCATCCTGAGGTACGAAGGATCTCCAGCGGTCCTATTTATGATTATATTAACCGTTTCTGATCCCCATGAGATGCTTCTCTACGTTCAGCATGACGGCTGCTCCGATGATGATGTCATTGTTAGGCACGAGGGATCTCCAGCGGTACAATTAGACGGTTGAATTACTGGAAAAACTTTACCTTTTGATTCAAAATCATCCTTTCCCGGAACCTCTTGAGACCCTTCTCCCGATAGCTATCGGGATCAGGGTGACGGCAGCTCCGGTTTATGTCAATGGTAGAATTTCTATGCAACTATTGAAAATGAAGGTATAGGGTAATTGATTTTCGCCTAAGCTCAGAAATCGCGTCCCTAAATGCCGGGTTGGTTTGTTCAGGTCTATACATATTCAGTAACCCATGTGAAAAGCGTACTTCGGGTGAAAATTTGAAATATTTGAAATAGAGGTCAAAACCAATACCCAAATCTACCGTAATGTCTGTCCCTAAGGTTGCTATGTCTTCAATATCCGCTTCATCTTGGTCCTTTGTTCGGAACATGGCACTTCCTCCTCCCGTGAAAAACATCCTTGAATTGTTGAATCTTTGGGCTTTATACTTAAAGAGAAGTGGAATTTCTACCATTGTGGCTTCATTGAGGTAGGTTTGTCTACGGGTGATTACCGGGATATCCTGGTTGTTGGAGGGTGGCAGACCTTCAAAGTAATTCACATCAGTTCTGAACTCATAAAACCCGATTTTGGGTGTTAAAAGAATATTCAATTGATCATGAAGTCTGAATGTCATCAAAAACCCCAAGGAAAAACCCGGAGTAAAAACAGGTATGATACTTTGTATATCGTTGAGAGAGGAATTACTCGGGTCCAAAAAAGCATCGGAGTATTTTAATTGCCAATAATTGGTATGGGCGGCAAGGAAAAAACCATAGGAAATGAGTTTATCATCCTGTCCTGCAGCACTGATCTCATTGAATCTTGATTGACCACTTGCCTGGCTAATCAGAAAAAAAATCCCTAAGATGGAAAAGCTTACTTTTCTCCTATATATATAGAACTGATGCCGAATGTGAGCGGTTTGCATTGTGTGTTTTTAAAGCCAACTTTTTTGAGTACTGAAAGGAAATCTTCACCATCTGGAAATGCCTGTACGGATTCCGGCAAATAGGTGTAAGCAGAATTATCTTTGGAGACCAATTTTCCGATCTGAGGCAGAATATATTTGAAATAAAAGTTATATCCTTGTTTCATCGGAAATTTTTTTGGTTTTGAAAATTCCACAATCACAGTTTTGGCGCCGGGTTTTAAAACCCGGTACATATCCCGCAATCCTTTTTCGAGATTTTCGAAGTTCCTGACCCCAAAAGAAACGATCACTGCATCAAATTTATTATCCTCAAAAAGCAACTTTTCAGAATCCCCCATTTGAAGATCAATAATATGGTCCAGTTTTCTTTTGACCATTTTTTTACGCCCTTCATTCAGCATTCCTTCTGAAATGTCCACGCCGATGACTTTATCAGGGTTTAGGGCCAATGCTTCAATGGCAAAGTCACCGGTCCCCGTGGCAATATCAAGAATTAATTTTGGGTTGTCTTTTTTGAGCAGCTTGATGGCTTTTTTTCTCCAGGTAATATCTATTCCCAAACTTAAAAGATGGTTCAAAAAATCATATTTTTTACTGATGTTGTTGAACATCTCGGCTACCTGCTCCTTTTTTCCTTCCTGCTTTTCTTTATAAGGTACTACTGACATGGACTTTTCTCTAATGTTGTGCAATATTACTAAGGAAACCCGAGCAATAGAAAAATGTTGGGAATTTATGCGGATAGACTTTTTAAAAGGCGAAACTTTTTTGTTTTTCCTGCTCCTGGTTAATTTATCGACAATTATATGTTTAGATATTCTATGTAATCGCTTTCTTGCACGTATCCAAATATTGTATTCTTAACCTTGAGATTATCGAAATGTCATTTATATAGTTACTTTTTTTCTTGACAAAAAAAGTAACCAAAAAAGTCAAGACTGCGGAATCCTATCAACGCGCAAGGCCAAGGCCGGCCCGGTCCGCAGTCATTCCTCCCCGCCCGCCTCAACCTCAAAAAATCAATAAAGATTAAGGATTTTGGATAAACAAATCTAAGTGCAATGATGCGGATAGTCAGATTAGATATATATTGATATTGGTTGATATTAATGACCATAGTCAATGGAATATTTCAGACTCTAGGATTAACTTAAATTCGTTTACCTTTGTACCAAATAAAAAAATACCATGATCAAGAAAGCGGTCTTTTTGATAAGTAATACAGATCATACCAAGTGCCCTGAACCTAACAAACCGGAATTTGCCTTTATCGGGAGATCCAATGTAGGAAAGAGCTCCCTGATCAATATGTTGACAGGAAACAGCAAACTCGCCAAAACATCCGGCAGACCTGGTAAAACCCAATTGATCAATCATTTTCTGGTGGATGACAAGTGGTATATGGTAGATTTACCGGGCTATGGTTTTGCCAAAGTAAGCAAAAGCATCAAGGACACTTGGGGCAAAATGATTATGGACTATCTCTCAGCCAGAGAAAATCTTGTTGCATTGATGGTTTTGATTGACAGCAGGCTTGAGCCCCAAAAAATAGATTTGGAATTTATCACCTGGTGCGGGGAGAACGATATTCCTTTTGTTTTGCTCTTCACCAAGTCTGACAAGCAATCCAAGTCAAGAACCAAAGAAAATGTGAATAGATTTCTCAATGCGGCATTTGAGATATTTCAGGACAAACCACAACACTATATCACCTCAGCCACATCAGGAGAAGGAAAAGAGGAGGTTGTAGCCTTTATTGAAGAATTGGTCAGTGAATATGGTAAAGAGCAAAACTAATCTTTGGGCATTATAATTGAAATGATATCTTTGCAGCCTTAAATCAGAAAGAGACAAAATGAAATTCAACGAGATTGCCACAGTTTCCGGAAAATCAGGTTTATATAAAGTATTGAAGCCCACACGTGGGGGCGTAATATTGGAATCCATGGATGAGAAAAAATCAAAGCTGGTGGTAGGTGCCAATCAGCGGGTTTCTATCTTGGGGGAAATTTCCATGTACACCATGACCGAAGAAGGTGCCACGCCTTTGGAGGAGGTCATGAAAAAAATTGAAAAGGAGTTTCAGGGCGATTTAGGCTTGGATGCTACAGCTGATGCAGATGAGTTAAATGCCTTTTTGAAACATGTGCTTCCTGACTATGATGATACCAAAGTCTATCCTTCTGACATCAAGAAACTGGTATCTTGGTATAAAATCATCAGGACATTTGCTCCAGAAACTTTGGAAGAGCAAGTGGAAGAAGGGGAGTCTGAAGAAAAAGAAGCCTAATTCAGCATGATGTATTTGCTATTCAAATGGAGTGGAAACCTGATATTTCCACTCCATTTCAATTTAATGCTATTGAACCCATAATTGTCCTAAAATGAACGAGGATTTTGTGCAGGATACGATGCTTCTTCTGAAAAAAGATTTTGAGATCAGTAAGGAAAAAGAAGCAACTACCAAAGAAGACCTGATTGATCTATTGCAGCCGATTATCCAGCAAATGATCAACAGGGATTTTGAAAAACTCCTTCAGATCTGCTATAGGGTGGATCTGGGAGAAAACAAACTCAAACAGATTCTTCATGAATCGGAGCCTGAAACGATGGCTTTCGATTTGGCCAAAGCATTGGTGGAAAGGCAGATGCTAAAAATTGAGATCAAGAGGAAGTATTCAGGAAAGTGATTTACTCCTCCTTGAATTATAATTAGAATTAATCCTGGTTTTTTCATTATTCTTCCAGAATAATGAAAAAAATAAAGCTGATATGAAAATTATTGGGTTAATACTCACACCCTTAGAACTAATAAATGTTTTCGCTTTTTTTTAAATAAAAACTTTTCTTTTGTTTGCAGCGTCCCTGTTCATTAAAATACTTTCTCTTAAAAGCCCTTTTAGAATCCACCCAAAAAGGAAAGATATTTTTGGAGTTATATAAGAAAATCTCATTTAAACTTAGTTTAAGAATGAAAACAAAACCAACACTTATTATGGCAATTCTGGTATGCCTACTTCAATCAGTAAGCATACAAGCCCAGGAAGCCTCCAACTCCGAAAGATGGGAAGTTGGGATTGATGCATTGTCATTGATTGAAAAAAATGAATACCCACCGATTTCTGTTTTTTTATTGAGAAAAATCGGCGAGAATGGGATATCCCTAAGAAGTAGATTAGGCTATAGTAGGTCCTCCTTTCAAAATTTAACTGCGATACCTGGGCAATTTCCTACTCCTAATGATAAAATCTCGCGTGAAATATTCGGTCTTTTAGGTATGCAAAAAGAAATAGTAAGAAATCTTGGAATTGGAAAAAACAGCGACCTATATGTAGGGCTAGATTTTGCCATGCTATTCAAAGAAGAGTTTCATAAAAAATTTTACGGGGAGTTTGTGTCTTTCTATTATGACGAAAGTAAATATTCTGATAAAAAATATACAATCAGTCCGTTCTTAGGAGTTTCAAAACAAATTGGCAATCATTTTTCTGTGCGGGTAGAAATGGCTATTCTTTTTCAAAGAAGTAATTTCAAGTATAGCGCTGAAAGTTTCATTCTTGATGACTATGATTTTACAAAACCTTTTGACCCTTCACTTTTTAAGAGAAATGACCCATCCAGCAAAGGATACGGTAAAAATCAGACCAATTCAGTTATTACCTCACCCATCAATCAATTTATATTCTCCTACAAATTCTAGCACTATGAAAGAAGATTAAATGATTTTAAGTGAAAGAGAGATGCTTAATTTGTTTTACAGTTAGGCCCTTTGTGACCAATTTTGTTCCTTAATGCCACGAAGGCACAAAGACGGAAAGTTTAGTAAAATCTAAGCCCAAAGTATCGAAGATCCCTAATCGTTTACAAACTAATTGATCTCTCGTTTTTGATTTTCAAAAAACCCTCAGCTTCTTCCACCATTTTTTCCGATCCGATATACAATGGCGTGCGCTGATGAAGCGAGGTAGGCTCAATATCCAAAATCCTTCCAAAACCATCAGTAGCCATTCCTCCTGCCTGCTCTGCAATAAAAGCCAAGGCATTGGCCTCATACAGTAACCTTAACTTTCCCTTGGGTGATTTCGAGGTTGCGGGGTAAATATATATCCCCCCTTTAAGCAGATTTCTATGAAAATCTGCCACAAGGCTTCCGATATATCGGGCACTGAACTGCCTTTCTTTACATTTCTCTATATATTTCTGAAGGCCAGTCTCAAAAAGGTTGGCGGTGCCTTCATTGATGCTGTAGATATTTCCATCTTTCGGGGCGCACATGTTAGGATGGGAAAGGAAAAATTCCCCAAGTGATGGTTCATAAGTAAAACCGTTGACACCATACCCTGTGGTATAGACCAACATGGTGGAGGAACCATACAGCACATAGCCTGCAGCCACCTGTTGATTTCCAGGTTGCATAATATCCTGAGGAAGAATCCTTCTGCCCAAAGGAGTCACTCTTCTATAGATTGAAAATATGGTACCGATGGAGATATTGACATCAATATTGGATGAACCGTCCAAAGGATCGATGGCAACCACATATTTGCCGGAGCTGTTCTGAAGGTCAATGACTTCATCATCTTCTTCGGATACCACGGCACATACCTCACCGCCTTTGGTCAAAGCGCGCATAAATCTGATGTTGGCGATGACATCCAGTTTCTGTTGTTCTTCGCCCTGAACATTGGTTTGCCCGAAAGCACCACCGATATTCGCAAGTCCTGCACGGTTGGTCTCCCGATTTACTATCTTTGCCGCTAAGGCAATGTCCCTTAAAATCTGTGATAATTCACCGGATGCAAAAGGAAATTCATCCTGTTTGATTTTGATAAATCTGTCCAAAGTAGTCCCGACTGAGTAGGCTATGGATGAATCGCTGGGGGTATAAAGTTTTATCTTCATATTATTGGAAAAATACTATTAAATAATTTAACTTCTGAAAATTACAAATTAATTTCAATGGCAAAAACTTTTGTTTTCAAATTTGGCGGTGCTTCTGTAAAAGATGCTGCATCTATTAAAAACTTGTATGAAATTGTATTCAATCGATTGCGAAATAATACAATTATTGTGGTTTCCGCCATGGGGAAGACAACTAATGCTCTGGAAGATATTTTAGCATTAAAATTGGCGGGTAAAGATTATTCTTTGAATAGTACTAAATTATTGGATTATCATCTGAATGTTTGTGAAGAGCTTTTTGATGGGAATAGCATGATTTTCCCGGCAGTAAGGAATTATTTTTCGCAATTGGATAGGATACTCGAAGGGGATCTGACAAAGGGTAATTATGATGAGTTTTATGATTCGGTCGTTTCCTTTGGGGAATTGCTGTCATCCAGGATTGTCCAGGAATATCTTTGCTCCAAGGGATTGTATTACATTTGGCAAGATGCCAGGGAAATAATTTTGACCAATAGTGACTTCAGATTTGCAAAAGTGGATTGGGAGAGTACCGGCAAGCTTTGTCAAAAACTTTTAGCACCCAAATTGACACAGTTCCCCGTAGTTACCCAAGGATTTATAGGTGCAGATGAAAAAGGCCGTACTACCACATTGGGAAGGGAGGGCTCGGATTTTACTGCGGCCATATTGGCACACGGCATGCGGGCCAATGCCGTGACTATTTGGAAAGATGTGGACGGGGTGCTCAATGCCGACCCAAAACGTTTTCCGGATGCTGTCAAATTCGATGAGCTGGATTATAAAGAAGCCGCTGAACTGACTTTTTATGGAGCCTCTGTCATTCATCCGAAAACCATCAAGCCCTTGGCCAATCTTTCCATTCCACTTTATGTCAAGTCATTTATCCATCCGGAGGGCTTGGGAACAAAAATCCATCATGTCCAAGGCGTAAATACTGTTCCCTGTATTGTGGTCAAGGACGATCAGATTTTGGTCAGCTTCAGAGTGACTGATTTTACTTTTATCAATGAATCCCATATCCATTCCGTTTATTCTCAATTGGAGGAACTTAAATTAAGGGTGAACCTGCTCCAAATTTCTGCCATCTCCATTTCCATAGTCATTGAAAAAGAACTTTTCAAGCTGGAAAAACTCATCAACATGCTTCGCAGTCAGTTTGAAATCAGGTATAATGAAAGCCTTCAACTGATAACCGTCAAAAATCATCATCAAGCTTTGATGGAGAAACTCACCCATAACAAAGAGATTTTGCTTGAACAGATGACAAGGACCACCTTCCAGGTTTTGGTCAAAAATCACTCTCAATAAAATCATAAATCCTTTTCAGATAAACCTATTTAAGTATTCGTATTCTTGTGGAACGCAGGTCATGATCATGAAGTATTAATTATCCATATATCGATTGATATCTTCAAAAATATCTATCTATATACAACCTGCCTGCGTCAGGCGGGTATCCATTAATATCAGATTGGTTTGAATACTTGAGACATGAGTCATTCTGAGTTCCCAACATTTTGAAAATGGTCAGAAAAGGAATGAAATTAGGTTACCCCTATCTCCAGAAGGAAGGCGTCATTCCGAGTAATGAAAATTGGGGTTTACAGAAAGGGAAATGAAAATGGGTTCTGCGTCATCCCGAGTAGAGAAAATTGGCATTTTCAGAAAGGGGAATGACATCGGTTTCTGCGTCATTCCGAGGCACGAGGAATCTCCAGCGGTCCTATTTATGTTCAAATTTATCATTTCCTGAACCTCGGGAGATGCTTCTCTACGTTCAGCATGACGGCTGCTCCGAAAATCTGTCAATGGTAGGCACGAGGGATCTCCAGCGGTACAATTAAACGGTTGAATTACAGGTAAGGCATATAATCCTTTTAGTCAAAATAACCCTTTTCCTGACCCTCAAGAGACCCTTCTCCCGATAGCTCCTAAAATCCGTAAGTGACCTAATGACATTCAATTCTGTAAACCAAACCGTGTTGTTTTGAAAAATTGAGTAAAATCAAGGCTTTTGTTTTCTCTTGTTTCCGAAGTTTGTTTGTTTTTGCTGACTTGATTTACAGAATTATTGAAATTTTGAAAAGTAAAGACAGTTTTATCCAATACTTATTTTAGAGGAATGAGCCATTTTTTTTCGCAAATGTTTTTTTTATCAGGTATATACAAAAGCTGGATTATATACTTTTAGCTTCATTTGTCTGCTTTGTTTTATCCATTTTGCAGGAAGAATTATAAATCGAAAAATAAATTTTTTAATTCGGTCGGTGGGTTTTATACTTTTGCATTTAGTTGAAAAATAGTTAATCACATTATTGTATAGGTTTCTGCAAATTGCTGAAAAATAGAGGAATACTGAGTTTTTGTTTAACGAAGAAAAAGGGAGGCATTGCCAACCAAAATCATTTTTTAAGATGTCAAACTGTCTTTCCATGTTGCCCCGCTTGGCGTAAAAATTAGCGACTTCCAAATCAGTCATATCAAAATTATTGGTCAATATTGCACGGTAATCATAGGCATCCTGTGTGATTATGTTCATTTGGCCATCATTTCTTAACCTGCGTTTTACCAAAAGGCGATACGGCTTGGGAGTAGCTTTATATTCTCTGGCTTGTTGTGAAAAAGGAGTGATCAAGATTGAACCTACTTGTAATTCCCCAAATTCATCTTTGGCTGTTGTCCAATCCTGAACCTGTGTAAAATGTTTTTCCACGTAACTGTTTCTACAACCTACATAGAAAAACTCAGATTTTTCATTCAACAACTCAATGACTTCATATTGATAAGATGCTGCATCTGCTCTGAAATGTGAAACTTTTGGAGTTTTAACTTTTTCCAAAGCTCCAAACATGCGTTGTAAAGTATCAATTTGGAATGACTTAGCATCGGAATTACCATTTCTATTCTCGATGTAAAAGATATGTTCTTCGTTTATTGTACACACACCGGGTTGATAACCATAATCCCTTTTATAAGTCATTTTACTATCGCTTTTTTCATTAAAAATGATAGTATTATCGTAGTCAAGCGTCAATTCCTGAGAATTTAATACCCCAAGTTTTGACAGTATTGCCATGTTTAGTTTACATAATTCTTCATTACTATTAAATTCATGCTCAACTGAACCTCTCTTAGTTTTACAAATCTGATTTTCAGTGGCTAACTCAGACAGGCGCTTCAGTAAAGTATCAGGACTAGGTAATTTTATATAAGGATTGTTTTCAAAATGCGGCCTTAAATTGGTGTGTATATCTTCAATGCAGTCCCCACCACAATAATAAATTGACAGGAAAGAATAAAATAAATCTTTCCATGAATAACGAGAATTGGGGTTTAATTTAGGTAAAGAATCAGATAGGATATCACTAATATTCAGCTTGTTAAGGTGTTCAAAAACGAAATTCATCCCTCCAAATGCTGATATTGAATTTGATTTTACTACTTTCATTCATCGATTGTTTGTGCAACACCAAATTAGGTGAAATAATCGAAACCGCAAAGCCTTAGCAATTAAGGTTTTGCGGTATTTTTAAACATCTGTATGCGGATTTTAGGAGCTATCGGGATCAGGGTGACGACTACTCCGATTTATGTCATTGGAATTCAATTCAAGATTGAATATCCAAACAGCCTGGTATTCATATCAGCTTATTCACCGTCCTTTCAATTCCGGAGAGATAGCTTTTGCCAAAAAGCAAGAGATGGACCAATAGGGGATAGAGGTTGTAAATCGGGATTCTTTCTTCAAAATCGGGTTCAAGCGGAAAAACAGTTTCATAAGATTGGTAGAATTCTTCTTCGAATCCGCCAAACATCCTTGAAAAGGCAAGATCCATTTCGCGATGTCCATAGTAGACTGCCGGGTCAATAAGGCAGGGACTACCATTTTTCCCCCGCATAATATTTCCCGACCACAGATCTCCATGTAAGAGGGCAGGTTTTTCTTTCGGAAGTAAATTTTCCAATTTGGGGTACATTTTTTGAAATTTTTTGAAAAATTCCAAACTCAGAAGTCCTTGATAATATGCCTTACCGGCAAGCGGTTCTAGCCTGTTTTCAATAAAAAATTCCTGCCAGGAGTTTTTAGGGCTGTTTGTTTGGACAAGTGAAGCAATGTAGTTGTTTGTTGCATAGCCAAATTGCTCTTGGGTAGCCATGTGTAATTGTGCCAGCCCAACGCCCAATTCCTGCCAATACACCGGGTTGGGTCTATCTGTATCAATCCATTCCATCAATAAGAAATTCCTGTCTTCGATTTTTCCCCAATGATAGACTTCAGGAATCTGCAAGGGGGTTTTGTTCCTGAGCATTTGCAACCCCTCAGCTTCTTTTTCGAAAATGTCGGGATCAGTTTCGAAATTGGTTTTTAGAAAAAAAGACCCTGCAGAGGTCTCCAAATATATGCCCTGATTGACATTTCCTGCGGCAATTAGCCTGATCTGTTTGATTTCGGGACTTTGCCCTAGACTTAAAAAAAGTATATTTTCATAGGATTCAGGACTCTCAAACATAAATGTTATGCTCTATTTTGAGATGTTCCAGAAAATGGTCTATTGCATTGTCCAATATATGGTAAACATTTTCAAAACCATCTTCACCGCCATAATACGGATCAGGAACTTCAATATGGTCAGCCGAAGGCTGAAACTGTCTCATCATAAAGAGCTGATTGTGTTCCATACTGAGCTTATCCATTAGATTTTGGATATTTTTTTTATTCGAAAAATCCATAGCAATCAGATAATCGAATTCTCTGATATCGACTCTATTTAGCTGCCGTGCACGATGCTGTATCTTGATTTCATGTTTTCTTGCACATTGTAGTGTCCTTTCATCAGGCAATTCGCCAATATGATAGTCTGAAGTACCACAACTGTCACTGATGAATTTTTCTTCCAGTCCGAGTAAATTAATTTTATGGTTAAAAATAGCCTCTGCAAGAGGAGACCTGCATATATTGCCCAAACAAACAAAAAGGACTTTAATCATACCAGTAGCAAAGTGGATCAATAATAAAGTTAAAAGGGACAACAAGTTAATTAAAAAAATCCATCAAAGAAATGATGCCAAAAACTTAATTGTAATTTTTTGTTTTAGTAGCATACACATCTCTGCCTGCCCTATGGTAGGAATATCCAAGACCTATTAAAAAACCCTTGCAGTCTTCTTTGGTTTTTTCATTAAAATGCTCTTCCTCATATATGATAACTTCAGGATTCATTGCTTTCAGATCCAACATTTTTAAGATTTCAAAATCAAATCCCTCGGTATCTATGGCCAATAGATCAATCTTTTTGCCATCAAATTTCTTTATAAGAGATTCAGGACTGATGGCATCAATTTCGACTTCCTGTATCCAGTCTTTTTCGCTTTTTGGGATTTCGATACCTTCTTTAGCGGCTTTTTTTGCAATAGTGCCATCTTTGAATTTGTTCAAGAGCACTTCTTTTTCAAAACTTGACAGACCTGTCGCCCATCTTTCCTTGCTGAAAGAAATCGTGTACAAGATCGTTTTCCCGTCTTTGTTTGCCAAAGCAGCATTGATGGGTATGATTTCGGGTCTTTTGGCATGGATTTTCACCAAAAATTCATGGAATACATGGGGCTGTGGTTCCAACATCATTCCATTCCAATTATCTCTTTTGATAAATTTTTGGATGGGATCATAAATAAAGCCATCATTCGCACCTATTTGTAAAAAAGTAATGGGTGCGTTTTCTCTGGAATAACTGTCCAAAAATTCTGAAAGAGATCCCTTAGGTGGATGGTACACATACTTGTAAAATCCCATATAAAGAGGATTTTCAGCTGCGCAAAGGTTGAATCTTATACGGTTATAATTCTTCTTAAAGACAAATTTTAAGTTCATATTTTTGCCATGAAGATTGAGTTAAGTTTTAGGAAATCCCTGATTTTGGTGATAAGTTGGTAATTTATTCAAATTTTTGGAAAGTGACATTCCAAAAATGTAATCAGGATTTTTTTAGTAAGAATGCAAGGCGGGTAACCTAATTAGAGTTCTTTCATCTTCTTTGAAACCAAGAAATATCAATTGGCTTAAAAATCTCCTATTCTTTTCATTTTAGTAACAATCCAAGTACCTTTGCTGGGTTTAGAAGCATTTAGAAAGATATGCAAGAGATTAAACCAGCCAAAAATTTCAAGAAAGTTGCCGTAATTACCATGGCAAGAAATGATGATTTTTTTTTAACCCGCTGGATCAATTATTATGGGAAGGAGCTGGGAGAAGAAAATTTGTATATCTATCTGGACGGTGAAGATCAGCCCGTTCCCAAAAATGCAGGGAAAGTGAATGTTTTCCATGAAAAGAGAGTGGTTGAACATGTGGTCTCTGCAGAAAAGCGCCGATTGTCTTTTCTTTCAAATGTAGCCAAATCATTACTGCAAAGTTATGATGTCATTATAGGGGTCGATGCCGATGAATTTTTGGTGGTAGATCCAAAATGTAGTAAAACCTTGGCTGAATATCTCAGTGCCATTGATATCCAATATTCTGTTTCGGGACTTGGAATGGATGTGGGCCAGTTTATGGGTAAAGAAGACACATTAAATGTTGATCTGCCATTTCTTTCACAAAGAGAATATGCCCTGATTTCTTCCCGATATACCAAGCCTTCTGTAATTTCAAAACCGGTAAATTGGGGCTCTGGTTTTCATCGGGTGAAAGGTCACAACTTCAGGATTGATCCGAACTTATACCTTTTTCATTTCGGTTCTGTAGACTATAAAATGATTCAGGACCGTTTTCTGGATAAAGACAGGATGGCGACCGGTCGGGAAGGGCACATAAAAAAACGTGCCAAAACAATTGATATCATCACCAAAGCAAAGGCAAAAACTGATGAGAAATGGCTTTCTATCGCCCGTGATTTTCAGACTTTTATTCGACCGATATATGCGTGGAACAAACCCACTATGGCCAAATGGAAGTTGGTGGTTAAAATTCCTGACCGATTCAAAGGGATCGTATAAGTCGACATGATGAATTCCGAAGAAATAGGACCAATAGATGTAGTGATTGCTTGGGTGGATGGAAACGATCCCAAACATAGACGTAAGATGGAAAAGATTCTTGGAGGTAAATCCAGGGAAAAAATCCCGGGTGCAGACAATACCCGATTTGGGAATGTGAATGAATTAAAGTACAGTTTGTTGTCCATTTTCACTTTTGCGTCTTTTGTAAGGAAGGTTTTTATAGTGACAGATGAACAAGACCCCCAAGTCGCGCCTTATATCAATACCTATTTTCCAGAGAGATTGAAAGATATCAGAATAGTGGACCACAAAGAGATCTTTCGGGGATATGAAAAGTTTTTGCCGACTTTCAACAGCAGGTCTATTGAATCTGTTATTTGGAGAATTGAAGGGTTATCAGACAATTTCGTTTATCTCAGTGACGACATGTTTTTGGTGAAGGAAATCAGGCCTGAAGATTGGTTTATTGATCGTATGCCTGTGATGAGGGGAAAATGGCTTGCTGCACCATTTTTCAGAAATATCTGGAACGGCTTGCGGAAAGGTGTGCATAAATCGGTTTTGAACAATGAAGATTTTCAACCAAAACCTTCTTTCCATGTCGGGCAATGGAATGCAGCCGCACTTTTAGGATTCAGATGGCGCTATTTTTTCTCCAGCCATACACCCCATGCGATGAAAAAAGAAACTGTCGAGAACTTTTTTCTCAAAAATCCGGACATCCTTCAAAAGCAAATAGCTTATAAATTCCGCCATAACGAGCAATTTAATGTTGCTTCTCTTACTTATCATTTGGAGATTTTGAAAGGGAATAAAAACTTTGCAAAACCTGCTTTTTCCTTTCTACATCCTTATGGAAGAAATCAGGGTTATATCGATAATAAATTGAAAAAGTGTGAAGAAAATCCTGAGCTAATTTACATGAATATCCAAAGTCTGGAGTTGTGTGAAAGAAGTGATCAGGATAAACTCATAGGTTGGATGGAAAAAAATTTAAAGCTGTCAGACTCAAAATCATGAAAGGAAGAGTCATTAAATCCACTGGCAGTTGGTATATAGTGCAGACCGATGCCGGAATCATCAATGCACGGCTTAGGGGTAAATTCAAGCAGGATGATCTCAAATTGACAAATCCCATAGCTGTTGGGGATTATGTGGAAGTCAAAAAGGAAGAAGACCAACCCACCTCTGTCATTACGGATATTTTGCCAAGGGAGAATTACATTATCCGCAAATCAACCAGAAAAGCCCATTTCTCGCATATTCTGGCATCCAATATTGATCAGGCCTATCTCATCATTACCCTCAAAAATCCCCGGACTTCACTTGGTTTTATTGACAGGTTTCTGGTCAGTACAGAAAGCTTCCGGATTCCCGCAATGATCTTGGTCAACAAGATGGATGTGGGCTACAAGGAAAAGGATATGGAATACCTTCAGGATATCAAGGATATTTATCCTCCTTTGGGCTACCCGGTTTTGGAGATTTCAGCGCTTCATGCAGCGGATTTGCAGCAACAGTTTATGCCGCTGTTAAAAGGGAAAACAACTTTACTTTCGGGGCATTCCGGAGTAGGAAAATCTACTTTTCTCAATAAAATTATTCCTGAGGCAGGACAATTCACCCAGGAAATATCCAAGTTCTCCTCAAAAGGAGTCCACACCACGACATTTGCTGAAATGTTTCCCATTGAAAACGGCGGATACCTGATCGATACACCGGGGATCAAAGAATTCGGGATTTTGGATATCGGAGAATTTGAACTCTCCCATTATTTTGTGGAAATGCGGAAATACCTTGGGCAATGCCGCTACAACAATTGCCAACATATCAACGAACCCGGCTGTGTGGTCCTTCAAAAACTCGAAGAAGGATACATCCATCCCTACCGCTATGACAGCTATGTCAAGATACTTTTTGAAGAAGATGATAGGAGATGAGGGATTATAGGATAATCCTTTTTGCTTCCAGAGTTGAATTATTGATTTATTGAGGATTCAATGTTTGAAGGAAGGTTGAAATATTTTGAAATCCTCCTGATGCTGAAAAGTTATCGGGTTTTGCGTCATTCAGAACGAGCTTTCTGAAAACCTTAAAGCAATCTGAAAACATTACAGCGAAGTGAAGAATCCCCTTAGGTTTAGGAGACTCTTCACTACGTTCAGAGTGACGCTTCGGAATTCTGTCAATGGTAGTAATGAAAATTTGGCATTTACAGAAAAGGGAATGACATCAAGGTGGGCGTCATCCTGAGGTACGAAGGATCTCCAGCGGTCCTATTTATGATTATATTTACCGTTTTCTGATCCCCATGAGATGCTTCTCTACGTTCAGCATGACGGCAGCTCCGATGATGATGTCATTGGTAGGTACGAGGAATCTCCAGAGGTACAATTAAACGGTTGAATTACTTGAAGAATATTTAACCTTTTTAGTAAAAATCATCCTTTTCCTGAACCTCGGGAGATGCTTCTCTTCGTTCAGCATGACGCTCCGAAAATCTGTCAATGGGAAGGCTTGACAGCCCTTACCATTTCCTTTTTGCCGGGAGGGCCAGGGAGGGTTTCCACTTCCAATCCCAGTTCTTTCAAATCCCGCTTTAATTGGCCTTTGGCGCAATAGGTAGTAAAGATTGCACCGGGATTCATGGTGTCTACTACTTTGTCCAATATTTCTTTTGTCCAAAGTTCCGGTTGCTTATTCGGAGCAAACGCATCATAAAAAACCACATCAGAAGGGTAGAGGACAGCCTCTTCCAAAGTGACTTTGTCTTTTTTCATATTGAAATATTCGGACATGACCACCCCTTCATTCCAGGGTGCAGTATGCAATCTTTTGAAATAGGAAGCATAATGATAAATACTGGTATCCACTTCTGTATAATTGAGCTGTGAATAGATCTCCTTTTCCAAAGGGAATGGCTCGATGGTGTGGTATAACACAGGGACTTTATATTGCTCCGCCCAAACCAATGTCAGCCAGGCATTGAGCCCAGTCCCAAAACCCACTTCAAAAATCCTGATGGGAAATGTTTCAGGGTTTCTCATGTACCATGTTTCCAGGCCATAGAGCATAAACACATGGATGGATTCCCGGTAGGCGCCATGAAAAGAATGATAGCTTTCGTTCAATTCGGGGACGAACAACGAATGTGAACCGTCTTCTGTGGTAATGATCTTGACTTCCCGGGACATTTTACTTGGAATAGATTAATGCAACACAATAAGCAGAGACTCCTTCTTCTCTGCCAACAAAACCCAGATTTTCTGTAGTCGTGGCCTTGATGGAAATATTTCTTTCCTCAACCCCCATGACCTCAGACAGGCATTTTTTCATGGCCGGGATATGGGGATTGACTTTTGGTAATTGGAGACAGACTGTGGTATCGATATTGCCGACTTCATAACCTTCATTTCTGAGCAGAATCATCACTTCTTTCAAGAGGATCTTGCTGTCTATGCCCTTATACTTAGGGTCTTTATCAGAAAAATGATAACCGATGTCTCTGAGATTGGCCGCACCCAATAGGGCATCACAGATCACATGAATCAGTACATCAGCATCTGAATGGCCCACAGCCCCTTTTTCATGCTCCAACTTGATACCCCCAAGCCAGAAATCATAACCCGCTTGTAGCTGATGAACATCGTAACCGAAACCTATTCTGAAGTTTGACATATTTTTTATTTTGACTTAAGACATAAGACACAAGATGTAAGACTTGGAAAACCTTTGGGGTTTTAAAAACCCCGAAGGTTTGACTTAATGGGAATCAATGCCATTCAGATGTTCGGGAACCAAAAGATATATTCCCATGAAAATCCGGAAATTAAGAAACTGGATTTTGTTACCAATCTTATAATTTTGCCTTCCCTACTTGGTACTTGGTACATTGTACATTGTACTATTTTACTTCCCCTTATAATACAACACCGAAGCATTGTCTTCCCTGAGGATTTGATTGGCCCAATCCAGTATTTGTTCTGCCGGGATTTGGGTTTTCTTTTCGTATTCGGTCTGATAGTAATCAGCATCGCCCAAGTGCGCATAGTAGGCCAAACTCATGGCCCTGTTCAATAACTGAACAGATTCATAGGTTTTCATGGCTTCCGCCTGATTTTTGACTTTGGTCAGGGTTTCTTCAGAGATGGTGGATTGGACAAAAGTTTGAATTACTTCATCCAAAGCTTTCTCAGCGAGTTCGGCGCTTTGTCCTTTTTCCATTTTCCCTGAAAACACCAATAATCCGGGGTCAACCGTACCATAGATATAAGCGCCAATGGATGCAAATATATTCCCGTTTTTTACCAGTTGCTGCTCCAATATGGAAGATCGGCCAAAACCCAGAATATCTGTAATCAGGTCCGCTTCCAGGTACCCATCCTGTAATTTTGCAGGCATGTGATAAACTTTGTAAAGGGCATCTGTGGGCACATCAGCTTGGACTGTATGGACTTTTTTTGCAGTTTGAGGCAACTCTTGATTGATTGTCTTTTTTGGGATTTGTCCTGAGGGGATATCGGCAAACCATTTTTGCGAAAGATTTTTTATTTGGTCCAATGTCACATCTCCTGCCACCACTAAGATAGCATTGTCAGGACGGTAATGGGTAAAATAAAACTCTTCCACATCCTTCCTTTCATATTGGATGATATCTTCGAGATTTCTACCGATTGTTGGCCACTGATAGGGATGGGTTTCGAATGCCAATTTCCTGACGTGATGGTGGACATCACCGTAGGGTTGATTCAAATACCGCTGTTTGAACTCTTCAATCACCACCTTTCGCTGTGTCTCGATCGTTTTTTCACTGAGATTCAACTGAAGCATCCTATCTGATTCCAGCCAAAAAGCGGTTTCTATATTGGTCGCAGGAAGCGTGATATAGTAATTGGTAATATCTGTATTAGTAAATGCGTTGGAAGATCCACCGACTTTATCAAGTGCAGTATCAAATGCCGGGACATTTTTCGAACCACCAAACATCAAGTGTTCGAAGTAGTGGGCCAATCCGGTCTTTCCGGGAATTTCATTTCTCGATCCTACCTTATACAGGATATTCATCACTGCTATCTTGGTACCATGATCCTCATGGACCAATACCTGCAGGCCGTTTTCAAGTACAAATTTGTGGTAGTGGATCATCGAAAATTTTGGGCAAAGCTAATAAATTAAAGCAAATCAGACCGGAATTGTTTTAGGAAATGATTTCTCCCTTATACCCTGATTTTTCCAAAGCCTCGAGAACTGCCTCTTCTTCAAGATTTCCCTCTACGGTCAAAATCCTGTCAGGATGGGTCAGGTCAACACTCCAGGATTGGGCAGATAATTTTTCCATTTCAGGGGTAATGGTGGCTACACAAGCTCCGCACTTCACATTGGTTTTGAATTCGATTTTTTTCATAGTTTTATTAAGATTTGAGACACAAGACACAAGACGCAAGATACAAGATTTAGGTCTCAGGTTTAAGACCTCTTCCGCGGTGGACAAGACCTGAAATACCTACCACCTACCCCCGCCTTAATCTCAGACTGTTTCCTACTACTGATACAGAACTGAGTGCCATCGCTGCTGCCGCCAACATGGGATTTAAAAGAAATCCAAATGAAGGGTAAAGGATGCCGGCGGCTATGGGGATGCCAATGATATTATAAATAAATGCCCAAAAGAGGTTTTGCCTAATTATGCTCACCGTTTTTTTGGTCAAAAGCAGTGTTTTTGGAATTTGACTTAAGTCTGAATGAACCAGGGTAACTTCTGCCACTTCCATGGCTATATCAGTCCCTTTTCCCATGGCAATGCTCAGATCTGCATATCCCAAAGCTTCACTGTCATTGATGCCATCACCGGCCATGGCTACTTTCTTTCCGGTAGATTGTAATTGTTGGACATAAGAAGCCTTGTCCTGAGGTAGCATTTCCGCACTAAAATGTTCAATGCCTACTTCATTAGCCACCCAAGCCGCAGTGTTTTTTTGGTCTCCGGTCAGCATATGGATACTGATACCCATTTTCTTTAATTCTGAAATGGCCTTGATGGATGTTTCTTTGATCGGATCTGCGATTTTAAAGAGTCCGATATGTTGATGGTCTTTGGCCGCAAATACGATAATTGCCCCTTCCTGCAATGAGTCGTCTGCAATCTTCAAGAGCTTTTCGTCCAGGATTACCCCTTCCTGTTCCAGCCATTTTGAATTACCGATCCTGAATTCAGATGTCTCTGATTTACCCCATACCCCTTTACCGGTGACACTTTTGAATGATTTTAGGGGCAGTGCTTTGGAATCTTTCGACAGGGAAGTACTGATGGCATTTGCTAATGGATGTTCACTTTTTGATTCCAAGGCTAGGAGATAAGACAGGTCAGATTTTTCGCATTTATCTGAAAAATACGCCTCTGTCACTTTTGGATTGCCTTCTGTGATCGTACCGGTCTTATCCAGGACCAAAGTGTCGATTTCTTTTCCTTTTTCCAGGCTTTCAGCATTCTTGATAAGAATCCCCATTTCGGCACCTTTGCCCATGGCGGCCATGATAGCGGTAGGTGTGGCCAGACCAAGCGCACAGGGACAGGCAATCACCAATACTGTAATCATAGCCAACATCCCCCTCAACCAGGAATCTTCCACCCCACTGAATCCCCACACAAGAAATGTAATCAATCCGATCAACAATACAGTAGGTACAAATATCCCGGCTACCTGATCGACCATCTTCTGTACTGGGGCTTTTGAGCCTTGTGCTTTTTTCACCCTTTGGATAATCTGCGATAATAGGGTGTGATCACCAACCTGTTCGGCTTGAAAGGTAAAACTACCTTCCTGATTAACGGTTCCGGCAAAAACTTTGTCTCCCGATGATTTGATAAGGGGAATGGGTTCTCCGGTCAACATGCTTTCATTTACATAAGAAGTACCTTCCAATACTTTTCCGTCCAAAGGGATTTTCTGGCCCGGTTTGACCAGAATCACTTCTCCTTTTTTGACTTCAGAGGTTTTTTTGAGATTTTCTACACCGTTTTCCACTACTATCAAGTCCTGTGGCTGTAAACCCATCAGTTTTTTCAAAGCTGCACCGGTTCCTGCTTTTGCGCCCGATTCCAGGGTCTTTCCCAGTAGAATAAAAAAAATGATCACTGCCGCTGCCTCAAAATACACATGGGGAACAAGACCTTTTGCCAAAAGAAATTCAGGGAAAAAGGTGTTGAAACTGCTATAGATATAAGCGATTCCTGTACTGAGGGCGACCAAAGTATCCATATTGGCCTCTTTGTTTTTGGCCAATTTCCAGGCCTGTTTGAAAAACTGATTCCCGAAAACCAATAAAACCGGAGTTGTAAAAACCCACATGATGTAATTGCCATAGGGCATATCCATCCAAAACATGCCTATCAGGAAAACAGGTAAAGCCAGTAGACCGGCATATCTTGTTTTTCTTTTTAAATCAATGTGAGCCTCTTTTTGTAGGTTTTCCAGGTCTTCCTGCTCGATTTTCTCAATCAAGAGATCGTAACCACTGGCTTTTACCTGCTGCTGTAACTCATCGAGAGAAACTTCCACTTCATCCCATTCCACCCAGGCGATCTGATTGGCATAATTGACAGCAGCTTTTTTTACTCCCGGACTGTTTCCCAATGTTTTCTCCACGCTGATGGCACATGCTGCACAACTCATTCCGGTTACGGGTATTTCTTGTTTTTTCATTTTTTTTTATACTTGAGACTTGAGACATGCCTACCGGCAGGCAGACATGAGACTTGAGATACTGAGGTAAAGATGGGAATAGCGTCATTGTGCCTGCCTGCCTTTGGCAGGATAAGCACTTAGGTCTCCCGTCCTTCCCCAACTTCCCACTTTCTCATAAATTTTCACGCTATCAGCAGATCAGATTAATTAAACCCCTTCAGGGTTTTAGGAACGCTCATTCCTATTTTAAATCCTCCGGGTTTCACCCGGGGCAAATACCCCTTCGGGATTGAATCCCTATCGGGATTTCCAATTACACTGAGCCCATTTCTGGGATTCTTTACTCCACAGGGAATCCAAACTTCGGTCTTCTGTCTTCCGTCTTTCCCCAACATCGGTCATCGGACAAAACTCCCAACTCCCCATTTCCCACAGCGAATTACTCTTCCTCCATAGGGGATTCCTCACTTCGCTTAAGGTTTATCCATGGTTTTAAGATTTCAAGAAGCTCGTTCTGAATGACGATTCCCCAAACTTCGGTCTTCGGTCTTCGGTCTCCCGTCTTTCCCCAACATCGGTCATCGGTCATCCGACAAAACTCCTTACTCCACAAATCTACCCATCTTCCCTTCTATATCCCTTACATAATTTTTGAAATTATTAAACTGATGGGAAACCGTTCTTGTAATTCGGGAAAAAAAGCGAACTTTATCATTTGTTGACAAGTTTACTTCTATTGTACTTTCAAACATTTTGTTGAACCCTTATTTCCATGATCAAATCCACTGTTGACCCAGCGTGTACCGGACAGTTTTCACCCCTATTTTTAGATTATATCCGCCAAAAACCAGAAACCTTCTCTTTCTACAATCAGTATCCTGAAATTTCGAATTTCGAAAACCTGATCAAAGGAAAGAATTTCAGCTTATCTAACAGGCAGATCTTAGTGGACTCATTGAAAAAACAATATGCGGGTTTTGAGGGGGATGCATTGATTATGGAACAGATTTCTTCCCTGTCAGATTCAAAAACCTTTACGGTTACTACAGGTCATCAGCTGAACCTTTTTACCGGACCACTATATTTTATTTATAAAATTGTTGCTACGATCAATCTTGCAGAGCGGTTAAAGAAAGCATACCCGGACTGTCACTTTGTCCCGGTTTATTGGATGGCTACTGAAGACCATGATTTTGAAGAAATCAATTATTTCAAGTTGAATGGAAAGAAATATCAATGGAAATCTCCTCAAAAAGGTGCAGTTGGGGATTTTAAATTGGATGAGACTTTCAGAGGGTTTTTCCAACAAGTGGCATTCTTTGTTCCTGATTTTTTTAAGGAGGCCTATCAGAAATCAGAGAAGTTGTCGGAAGCAGTCAGGAAATATGTTCACCATTTATTTGGAGATAAAGGCTTGATAGTAGTGGATGGAAATGATGCCAACTTAAAACGTCTTTTCATTCCGGTTATTAAAGAGGATTTGGTAAACCAAGCGCCCAGTAGATTTGCGAGTGACCAAAGCAGCAAACTGGATGATTTGGGTTATAAAAGTCAGATTTATCCAAGGGATATCAATCTCTTTTATATGGTGGATGGACTCCGGGAAAGGATTGAAAAAAGTGACTCTATATATAAGGTGTTAAATACAGCTGTTTCTTTCTCAGAAAATGAGATTCTTGAGGAGTTGGACCTGCACCCTGAAAGATTCAGTCCAAATGTCGTTTTGAGACCTTTGTACCAGGAAATGATTCTTCCGAATTTGGCATACCTAGGCGGCCCAGCAGAAGTTATATATTGGTTGCAGCTCAAATCCATGTTCGATCATTTTGAAGTTCAGTTTCCTGCCATCATGCCAAGGAATTTTGCATTGGTCCTTGACACAGTTGCTTCCAGAAAAATTAATCAGCTTGGACTAAAAGATGAAGAGTTGTTCAAAACGGTTTTGGATTGGAAAAAAGCTTTTGTTCTGAACCATGCTGTTGTTGATTTTCAGTTTGAGCAAGAAAAGGAAAGTATGTCCAGGATTTTTGAACAGACAGGTCAAAAAGCCTCAGAATTGGAAAAAAGCCTCGGCAATGCATTTGAAGCAGGTAAGGTGAGAGCGCTGAAAATCATGGATCAATTGTCCAAAAAAGTCAGAAAAGCCGAAGAGAGAAGGCAATCCGTTCAAATCCGCCGAAGAGAGGATATTCAGGAACTACTTTTTCCTGGAGGAAGCCCGCAGGAAAGGGTAGAGAATTTCATGAAGTTTTACTTGGAAGCACCAGACTTTTTAGATGAACTTTTCGAATTGTTTGATCCATTTGATTTTAATTACATAATATTAAAGTCTGAAAATGGATAAGAAGACAATCCGGGAGCAGTATTTATTGAAGAGGAGATTACTTACTACTGAGGAAATAAATGCTCAATCCGAAATAATTTCCAAAAGATTGTTGGATTTTCTAAGCATTCGCCCTGAAATAAGGCACATACATATATTTCTACCTATCAAACGTTTCAATGAAGTGAACACCTTTCCACTTTTTGAGCGGCTTCAGGGTTCAGGTTATCATCTGTATACTTCTGAGGTCAATAAATTGGAAGATACCTTGGATACTTTTGAAATCTCGGAAGTCAAAGAATTCAAATTGAATTCTTGGGGCATACCTTTTCCGATTGGGGCTGTAAAGGTTGAACCTGATAAAATCCAGTTGGTTCTGATTCCCTTGCTGGCATTTGATAAAAAGGGATACAGGATAGGCTATGGTAAAGGATATTATGATAAATTCCTTTCGAAAATAGCTGACTCGGTATGGAAGGTAGGTCTTACTTTTTTTCCTCCTGAAAATATTTTACCTGCTGAATCCCACGATATTGGGCTTAATTATTGTATCACTCCCGAAAAAATTCATGTTTTTGAATGATTTTGTAAAAATATTTCGGTGAATTGCTTTATTTCGTCTTGGATTCAGTAAAGCAAAAAAAGTCACCAATGCTGAAAGTGTTTCTTATCTATCTCAAATTCAAGTCCAAGTTTTAAAAGGATACCTTTTCCAATCTCGGATTGCCATCCACTTTCCGAGAGAAAGAAGACTTCTCCCTAATTCAGACATCCCAATTAATTATCACCCAATTTTTAAAATCATGAAAAAATCACTCTTCTTATTAATGTCTTTGGCCTTAATGGCATTTGCCCAGGAAACCAAAGCCCAATACAATACAGGTATAGGTATCAGAACAGGAACCGGAAATGGACTTACCGTCAAGCAGTTTATCAATGAGACAATGGCAGTGGAGGGACTGCTGTACACTAGGTGGGGTGGGCTTATAGTTACGGGATTATTTGAGGTCCACAATAATATCAGAGAAGTCAGGGGCTTGGATTGGTATTTTGGTGGAGGTGCGCATTATGGAACCTGGAACGCTGAAAACAGAAATACCCCATGGGGTGATAACCGGACAAGTTCATCCGAATTCGGATTGGATGCCATTATTGGTCTGGATTATAAATTCTATAATGCCCCCATCAATGTTTCTCTGGATTGGAAGCCAGCATATAGTTTTGGGGAATCCGGACTTTGGGAAGACGAAATAGGCATTTCTGTAAGATTTGCCTTTTAATTTCATTTAAACAATAATCTTGGGGGATTATTTTAATTATTGGAAATTAATTTAAAAAGAATTAGATCAGCGCAATCTTGGATAATTTTTTAGTTTAAAGGATTAAATTTGGAGAATAGTTGATCCGGGCAATTTGAAAGTTTATTTTTTTGAAATTTTCAGTTAAAACTTTTCCCAAGGCAGGTCCCAAAATTAAAGCATTCAAAATAAAATAAGGTTAGGAGTGCATTTTATTGAAAAAAAATAAAATTAATTGATTAAAATAGAAAGAAAGGGGCCTTTATTTACCGTTTTTGAAATAATGTTGGGGAAAAAGTTGTTTTGTACTTTTAATTCTACCTATTCCAATAAATTGAACTCAAAAATGACTTCCCTTTTATTCTTTAATCTTGCTTTTATTAATAAAAGTATTCATAATTGCATTGTTAATTACTGTTAAATAATCTTAAAGACAAACGTATGAAGAAAGTTTTACTAGGCTTTGCGTTGACACTAATCACGGTTTTCTCCGTAGTGGCGCAGAGTAGGACTGTAACTGGACGCGTAACTTCGGCGGATGAGCCGGATGGTGTACCAGGGGTCAATGTCCAAGTTAAAGGTACCGCCGCTGGGTCGGTAACTGACCTTGATGGGAATTTCTCAGTGAATGTTCCTTCTGGAAGCAATACCTTAGTATTCAGTTTTGTTGGATACAGGACTCAGGAAATGCTCATTGATGGGAGATCCATTCTGGATGTTGTTATGCAGCCAGACATAAGTGCGCTCTCTGAAGTAGTGGTCACCGCACAAGGTATAGAACGGGATGAAAGATCCTTGGGGTATTCATTGCAGTCGATCAAGGGAGATGCATTGTCCCAAAAATCAGAGCCCAATTTACTGAATGCCCTACAAGGTAAAGTTGCCGGTGTAACCATTGGTGGTTCATCGGGGGGTGCAGGTACTTCTACCAATATTAACATCAGAGGTATAACTTCTTTTACCGGAAGTAACCAACCACTGATCGTTGTGGATGGAATTATCTTTAGTAATGACACGGATAATACTCAAACTGGGGTATTCGGTTCTCAACCGGGTAACAGATTAAATGACATTGCTCCTGAAAGCATCCAATCCATCAATATCCTGAAAGGTCCTGCTGCTGCCGTACTTTATGGCTCCAGGGCTTCTGCAGGTGCCATTATTATTACAACCAAAAGCGGTAGGGGATTGAGTGACAAGACTGAAATCACAGTGACTTCTTCCTTGAACCTTCAGGATCCTATTGATTATGCACCCCTGCAGAACGATTATGGTCAAGGTACGCAAAACAATTTTGTCCCTACTACCACGGCCTCTTGGGGCCCAAGATTCGGAACTCCAGGTTTTGATACAGTAGTGAATACGCAAGGTGAAACGGTTCCTTATCGGGCATTTCCTAATCATTTCAGAGAATTTTTCCAGACAGGAAGAATTTTTCAAAATGGAATTAATATTGCGTCAGGTAATGCAGACGAAAACTATGTGTTGAATTTGAGTTCCACTAATCAGGAAGGTATTATTCCAAACACTGGTTTTGACAGGTATAGCGTTCAGGTAGGTGGTAACAAAAAACTCCAAAATGGGGTTAAAGTTGGAGGCACTATGACCTATGTAAAATCCAAGCAAAGAGCGGGTACTGCTGGTAATGGAGGTTCTGCTTTGGGTCAGATGACCCGTATCCCAAGGTCTTTTGATTTTTCAGGAAGGCCATTTCAGGATGAATTGGGCAGAAGTATTTATTACAACCCTGCTCAGAACCACCCTTTATGGAGTGCGGAAAATGAATTATTCGATTTGAATGTAGACAGGATTTTCGGTAATTTAAACGTAGGGTATGATTTTACAGACTGGTTGAATGTAACTTATAGAGCTACTGCTGATACTTACACTGATAGAAGAAAGCAAACCCTTAGAATCGGAGCGGCAAGGGCTCCTCAGGGCCAGTTGGATGAAGATGTGCTTTTCAGATCTGAATTGAATGGTGATTTGATGATCACCATGAGAAAAGCTAATCTATTTGCTGAAGGTATCAATGCCAATTTGCTTTTGGGTCAAAATATCAATCAAAGGGATTTCCAAAATGTGGGTGTGGTAGGTGAATCACTGACCATCCCGGGATTTGACAACGTCAGCAATGCATCAGTATTTACCAACTCCTCAGAATCTAAATCCAGAAGAAGACTGATAGGTTATTATGCGCAGCTCAGCTTAGATTATAATGATTACCTGTTTTTGGAATTGTCAGGTAGGGTGGATCAGTCCTCTACATTGCCAACAACCAGTAATGCTTATTTCTATCCATCAATTGCAGCAAGTTTTGTACCAACCGATGCATTCAACATTCAATCTGATATTCTTTCTTATGCAAAAGTCAGGGCAAGTGCAGCAAGGGTAGGTAGAGATGCAGATCCATATTTACTCCAATCCGTATTGGTCAGTGCTGGATATGGAAATAACGTTGCCAGTATCAATTTCCCGATTTCAGTAGCGGGCGGTAGTATCCCCGGATTTACTCCTGCAGGAAGAATCGGAAGTTTTGAACTGACTCCTGAATTTGTTACAGCATATGAAGTAGGTTTGAACTTAGGATTATTCAATAACAGATTCGGTTTGGATCTTGCTTACTTTAATACCGTCAGTACCAATCAGATCTTCAACGTGGCGGTTTCTCCATCAACAGGATTTGATACCAGAACCACTAACATTGGTGAAATGACCAATAAAGGTATTGAAGCAGTGTTGTCTTCAACTATATTCAAAAGAGGAGACTTCACTTGGGATGCCAACCTGAACTTTACCAGGATCAGAAATGAAGTTGTTTCTATTGCTGAAGGGGTTGACAATTCAGGCATTCCTCCGGGAGGATTTATTGGGATCACATCTTCTATTGCTGTAGGCCAACCTTATGGAGTGGTCATTTCTACGGCATTCCCAAGAAATGAAAATGGTGATTTATTGGTAAACCCAACCACAGGTGCTTATGCCCCAGGTGTTCCAAATTCAGTAATTGCCAATGTCCAGCCGGATTGGTTGGCAGGATTGGCAAATACTTTTACCTATAAAAACCTTACTTTCTATGCATTGATTGATGCAAGATATGGAGGTCAACTGTATTCTTTCAACCAAGTTGATTTAAGAACAGGAGGTCACATTGACTATACTGGAGTAGACAGAGATCAGCCCAGAATTCTTCCTGGAGTGATTGCAAATGGGGATGGAACTTACAGACCTAATAATATTCAAGTACCTGCTCAGACCTACTATGGTAGTTTAGGTGGTTTGGCTTCTGAAGGCGCAGTATTTGATGCGACCGTTTATAGGTTAAGGGAAGTTTCCTTAAGCTACAGTATTCCGGCAAGAGTCCTTAGGTCCACGCCATTTGGCCAGGCTTCGTTTGGAGTATCAGCCAGAAACCTGTTCTTCTTCGCTCCGGGCTTCCCGGCAGATCCCGAAGTAAATACCCAAGGTGCTGGAAATATCCAAGGGATGGATTTGAGCGGTGCGCCTCAAACAAGGAATTACGGTGTTAACTTGAGATTTACATTATAATTAGGGGAAAAATGAAAAAATTATTAACATATATAGGAGCAGCAGCTTTGCTTACCTCCACAGCCTGTTCGGAATTTCTTGATATCAACGATACACCCAACAACCCGATCACGGCAACACCTGATGTATTATTGCCAACAGCTTTGGCAGGTTCTGCCTTTGCCAATGCGAATGAATTGAACAGATTTGGATCGACAATAGTCAGTGTAACAGCCGGTGCAGGAAATGCGCCCGCTGCTTATGATATCTATAACCTGGACGGTGCAAATTTCGGTAATCAGTGGAGATTTGAAATATACAATGGTGCCCTGATTACTTATGACGCATTGATCACCTCTGCGGATGCGGTCAGTTCTTCCAGTTACAAAGGTATTGCCAAGATTATGAAAGCATACACTTTTGCATTGACTACAGACGTTTGGGGAGACATTCCTTACTCTGAAGCCCTGAGAGGGTCAGAAATCACTCAACCAAGATTGGATTCTCAGCAGAATATCTATTTGGGAGGAGATGGCATCCAAAGTCTTTTTGACTTGGTCAGAGAAGGATTGGCGGATCTGAATGTAGCATCGAACATCAATCCAGGTGTTGATGACCTTGTCTACGGAGGAAACATTGACAACTGGAAAAGGGCCGGTAACTCCTTATTGTTGAAATTGGCCAACACCATTTCAAGGGTTAATCCTGCAGCGGCAACAGAGGTAATCAACCAAGTGATTGCCGGAAACAATTATATAGTAGCCAATAACCAAAATTTGAATGTCAGATTCGGTACTTCTGTAGGAAGTAGATCTCCTATTTACGAGTGGACTTATGTTTCTCTCTTCCAAAATGACATGATGATCAGTACTAGGTTTGTAAATTTGTTGCAAAGCAAAAATGACCCGAGGTTGAACATCTTTGTTACCAGACCGACAGGTGATTTCGTCACCATCGATAATGGATTCAGGGGTACATTACCACAGCCACAGAGTACATGGTCAAGATTCAGTTCTTATGTTACCGGAGCATCCGGTGAAGGTCCTGTCAGATTGGTCACCAATGCACAGACATCCTTTATTTTGGCTGAATCTGCTTTGGTTTTGGGAACTACAGGTAATGCACAGGATTATTTCCAAGCAGGTATCAGAGCTTCGATGACAGATGCAGGATTGACCGCAGAGCAGATTGATGCTTATTTCGCTACGAATTTGGCTGAGGTCACCCTAACCGGAAGTCAAGCTGAAAACCTTGAAAAAATCATGACTCAGAAGTATATTGCCTTGTACGGCAATGGTCTTGAGCAATGGAATGACTACAGAAGAACCGGATTCCCTGCACTTCAAGATCACCAAAATGCCGTAGGAATTGACGGAACCAGACCGGTACGTGCCCAATATATCAATGAGGAAATTTCACGTAACCCCAATTTCGAAATAGTTCTTCCTAATGTGAGAGTTTGGTGGGATATTGATTAATTATAAAAGAACAAGAATATGAAAAAGACTTTAAATATATTCATGACCCTGATGCTTTCATTGGTGATGTTTTCCTGTGAATCTGACTATGGCCAGTTCAACAGAGACAACAGACCTGAGATTCCATTGTCATTTACCAATACAACTTCTTTCGGTTTTGATCCTTATATTGAGATCACCAATGTGGGAACGTCACAGATTGTATTTGAAATGGAAATTCCTGAAACTTCAGGCAGAACAATCAGGGAAATTACCAGAGTTGCTGCTGGTAACACAGCAATTAACCCCGGGACTTTAAATACAGCCGGTGATTATATAGTAACGCCAATAGCAGGTCAAGGAAACAAAGTTACCTTTACCACCACTTTGGATGAATTCAGAGCTAAGAGACCGGGAGTTGCTATTACCATACCCGCAGGAGGATTTGCAGAAATTGCGTTCATCTTTCTGGTAACCTTGGATAATGGTGAAGAAATTGTATCCATGAGAGCTAGAGCTAGAGTAAGAGCCTAAATTGAATTAAATCCTAATTTAAAAAACCCCTTCGAAGGGGTTTTTTTTATGGCCAACCATTTTCAGGAGTAGGCAATCCGAAAATGCCGAATAAAAACATAAACAGGACCTAAAGAGATTCCTCTTACCTACCAATGACATATTGTGTTAAGTGCAATTATTTATTGATTTTACAATAATTTGAATCAAATAAATCTTTGTCATTCCCTTTCTGTTTCTCAACAAGACACCTCGGTGGCCGATCCCGATATCGTGGACGAAGCCAATTTGGGGTAACCTTGATGTCATTCCTTTTCTGTAAATGCCAATTTTCCCCACTACCAATGGCAGAATTTTAAATTAATGGTTTAGAACTACAATTAGCATTAAAGTTTAGAAAGAACCTTGCCTTGCCACCTCGACCCCGACGGCTTTACGGGGGAGAGGTCTGCAGCCCTCCTAGTGTCATCCCCTTTCTGTAAATGCCAATTTTCTCAACTCGGGATGACGCGTATTTAATGTCATTTCCCTTTCTGCACATTTTTAAAATGTTGAATACTCCTAATGAAGACCCTGCATTGCGTCTTAAGTCTTGTGTCTCACATCTCACATCTCACATTTCATCCATCGAGGCGGACATGTTATCTTATATCCCAAAACCGTAAACCTGTATAAACGGGTATACGGTTTTTTATAAGGGATGATCCTGATATATTTGTATAGAATAGCAAAAACTCAACAATGGATAAATTTTCCTTCATCTCCAATGCCCATGTAGCTTATATCGATGAGCTATATGCCTATTACAAATCCAATCCTGAAAATATAGATCCAAGTTGGAAAACTTTTTTTGATGGTTTTGACTTTGCCATCACCAAATTCGGGGATATGGAAGAAACAGCCCCCCCAAAGCCTGCCAATGGTAATACCACTGCCCAAGCAGAACCTGCAAACGGTTCCTTGGCAACTAGGGGGACCATCATGGATATGGAGCAATTGCCAAAAGAAATTAAAGTCTGATCTGTAGTTTTTGTTTGTCGTCATTTCGTTGGGAGATTATAAAAAGTTAACCTTTTAATTTATGAATATTTATTTTTTTCGCCTAATAGTTATGAAATAAGTAATAAATCAGGATAAAATTTAAAAAATCAATAATTTTATTTAATAATCATAGACAGAATATAAATTTGAATCATGAGCTTATTTTTAGTTTTTTTTTAAGATCAAATCAATAAATGATTGTTTTTCCAAATAATCAACCTTTTTTCGCACTTCAAGCCAAAAAAGATATTTCACTTTTCATTTTGGCTAAAATAATATTTTAATTATGTTTTATATAAATTTATCGGCTTATAGCAGAGGGATATACTATTTTTTCAAAGTTAATTGATGTTAAATTAATAAAATTTATAGAAATTGATCAGTTTTGAAATGTGCCATAAAAGATTTTTATTTATGATAGACTTGGTTAGATAACTAAAAAAAAAATTTTCTTTTTGGTATCGTACACCTAGTTAACACTAAAGTATATACCCCATTACCAGAAGCAATATCCGCCATATAGGGAATTTATATAAAAGGGCTTTCTTTCTTAAGTTCTGAAAGATATCACTGTCTGCAATTCATATTGTTAACTGATGTCCCTAAGAAAATTCGCAGAGGAACCTAAAATATATTTCAGGGTATCGGTAATTTAAGAGGGCGGAAATTGATGATTCTTGTAGAAAATCCACAAATCCATAAAAATGAAAATACACGCTCCCTTTACCCTTACCCTTATCTTTCTCTTGATTGTTCATCTTTCATTTGGGCAAGAGCAGATAAACGCAACTTCTTTAAAGCAACTTGATTTTAGGTTTATAGGTCCTGATGGTAATCGGACAATAGCCGTGAGAGGTGAACCGGGCAACCCTTTGGTGATGTATGTAGGCATGGCCTCAGGTGGTTTGTTCAAAACGGAAGACGGCGGGACCACTTGGAATTCCATTTTTGATGATATGGATATTTCCTCAGTTTCTGCATTGGCTTTAGCGCCCAGTAATCCCAATCATATATGGGCTGGTACAGGAGAGACATTCCTGATTAGACCGGCACATGCTATGGGGAATGGAATTTATAAGTCCACGGATGCTGGTAAAACTTTCCAAAATAAGGGGTTGGAAAAAACTTCGCGGATTGGTCAAATAGTGGTAGATCCAAGAAATCCTGATGTAGTCTATGTAGCCGGACTAGGGCATACCTATGGTCCTCAAAAAGAAAGAGGTGTTTACAAAACTACTGATGGGGGCAATAATTGGGAGCATGTATTATTTGTAGATGAAGGAACAGGGGCAGTTGATCTCGCCATGAACCCCAAAAATCCGGATATTGTATTTGCTGCATTTTGGTCCATTGATATCAAGACTTGGGGTCTGAACAGTGGCGGACCTGGAGGAGGAATTTACAGAACCAAAGACGGGGGAAAGACATGGGAACCTATGAAGAATAATGGTCTTCCCGGTGGTGAAAAAAATCCTGTTGGAAAAAGTGCTGTCGCCATATCCCATAGCAATCCGGATGTAGTTTATGCATTGTTTGAAATGGAAAGCCCACAGCTTTGGAAGTCCACTGATGGAGGTGACTCTTGGGAACTTACATTGATCAATCATACCATCAACGAAAGGGCACCTTATTACACCAGGCTTAGGGTTTCCACAGATAATCCGGAGGAGATTTATTTTGCTTCCGTAAGATTCAGTACTTCTAAAGATGGGGGCAAGACAATTACTCAATCAGGGTATCGGGCAGGAGGAGATAACCATGACATATGGGTTGACCCACTCAATCCTGATAGAATTTTAGTTGCCCATGACGGGGGATTGGGAATGACTTGGAACAGACAAAAAACTTACAAGCAATTTGTGTTTCCCAATGCCCAGATGTATCATGTTTGGACAGATAATCAGGTTCCCTACAATGTCTATGGCAACCGTCAGGACGGATATTCCTATAGAGGTCCCAGCAATAGCCGACAGGGCAGTATACCCTTAGGCCTTTGGCATGCTGTCGGAGGATGTGAAAGTGGATGGGCAATACCTGACCCAGTTGACAATAATATTGTATGGTCCGGCTGTTATGATGGAGGACTGCAGGTTTATGATCTCAGAACAGGTCATGCCAGAGATGTCAGGGTTTGGCCGGAAGCAGGCTACGGTTGGGCACCTGCTGATATGAAGTACAGATGGCATTGGTCTTTCCCATTATTCATCAGTCCCCATTTCCACAAAAGGGTTTATGTAGGTAGTCAGTTTGTCCACATGACAGAAGACTATGGGCAGAGTTGGAAACTGATCAGTCCCGATCTTACGCGCAACAACAAAAGTCACCAACAATCCTCCGGAGGTATAGCTACAGACAATCTCATGACTTTTGATGCTTCTGTCTTATTTGCAATAGCAGAATCACAAATACAAGATGGATTGATCTGGGTAGGATCTAATGATGGATTGGTACATGTCACCAAAGATGGTGGAAAGAACTGGATAAATGTAACTGAAAATATACCTGGGAAGCCTGATTTGGGGACTATTTCAAGTATTGAACCCTCAAAGCATCAGGCAGGAGAGGCTTATTTGACGGTGGATGCGCACCAACTTGGGGACTTTGACCCTTACATTTACAAGACCAGTGATTATGGTAACACCTGGAAGAAAATTTCTCTTGGCATAGAGAAATCAGAATCCTCTTTTGTCCATGTAGTCAGAGAAGATCCTGCAGTACCAAAACTTTTGTATGCCGGTACGGATAAAGGTCTCTATATTTCAAAAGATGATGGCAATTCTTGGTTTCGATTGAGAAACAACCTGCCCCCTGCTCCAATCTATTGGCTTACTATACAGGAAGAGTTCAAAGATTTGGTTATAGGAACATACGGAAGGGGATTTTACATTTTGGATGATGTTACGCCAATCAGGGAGATGTCTAAAGAGGTGCTTGATTCAAAATTTCACCTTTTCAGTCAAAGGCCTGCTTACAGATTTCATGAGGTACAGGGGATCAAGACAGAAGGTAGAACCATGACCACCGGGTCGAATCCTCCTTATGGCATGGATATCAATTATTATCTGAAAGGACCAGCTAAAGAGGTAAAGATAGAAATCAGAAAAAAGGATGGGACTTTGATCAGAACGATTGCCGGCAAAGGTGATGCAGGGGTAAACCGTGTTTGGTGGGATTTAAGATATGAGCCCACACTCCAACCCAGGTTGTTGGCTGCCCCGCCTGACAAGCCTTGGGTAAAACTTGAGGGCCGGGAATTCAGACCTTTAGTGACATGGGATCTGGATCTCTATCGAGGACAATTGGGCCCCAGGGTAGTGCCGGGTGAATATGAGCTTATTGTCACCGTAGATGGAATTATAGAACAACAGGAAATCACCGTACTCAAAGACCCCAACACAGTAGGATCAATTTCGGATATTGAAAAGCAAGTGGCATTGTCATTAAAATTGAATGATGCCATGAATGAAGTAGTTCAAATAATCAATGAAATTGAACTTATAAGAAAAGAATTGGAAGAATTGATTGTACTCAAAGATGATTCGGAGCTACAGAAAAAGACGAAGGAACTGGAAGATAAAATCCTGAAAGTTGAGGGTGAATTGTTTGATATCAATCTGACCGGAGCGCGGGAGGATGCATTTAGAGCACCTATGAAGCTCTATGGAAGAATCAGTGCATTGGCCAGCGATATAGGCGGTTTCGGTGCGGATTTCAGACCTACTGACCAGCAAATGGAAGTCTATGGCTTATTCCGAAAGCAATTGGATGATGTTCAGGTTCAATACAAAAAATTAATAGATCAAGAAATTCCCATTTTCAACCGTTACCTGATCTCTAAAGATCTGGAATTGAAGTTGAAAAAATAATCCTTTCAAAATCATCAAAGTCTATATGAAATTTACCAGGCGTTCATTTGTAAAAGCTGCTTCATTGGTGCCGGCTTTATCATTTACCTATTTCTCATGTAACGATGAGAGTAAGATTCAATCACCGGTAGGTGAGCCTCTGCCCGATTCGATGTCCAATCTTAAAAATATGACGGCAGATGTAATTCCCATATCCAGAGAGGAAAGACTCGGACGAATCGAAAAAGCGCAAATGCTCATGAATCAAGAGAAAATTGATGCGCTCTTTTTGGAACCGGGAACTTCAATGAAATATTTTTTGGATTTTGATTTCTTTCTTTCGGAAAGGATGGTAGCAGCCATAATTCCAGCCAAAGGGGAACCTGTCTATATCTGCCCAAAATTTGAAGAAGATAAAGTAGGCGAACTTGTCAAATTTGGAAATGAAATACGTACTTGGCAAGAACATGAAAGCCCGTACGAAGTAGTAAAGGGTATCCTTAATGATCTCATAGGAAGTACAGGCGCATTGGGCATTGAGGAAAGGTGTAGATTTTTTCTTTATGATGGGATCAAAAATCAACTGTCCAATTTCAGATTTGTACTGGCAGATAATGTTACTGCAGGTTGTAGAATGTATAAATCAAAGGCAGAAATTGCGCTGATGCAAAAAGCAAATGACATTACAATAGCAGCATACAAGGTTGTTTTTGATTCACTAAAAGTAGGAATGACGCAAGAAGAATTTAGAACTATTGCAAGCCAGGCTCACCAATCCCTTGGAGCAAGTGGCTCTATTGGTGCAAATTTTGGAGAATGGACTGCCTTTCCTCACGGAAGCAGTAAGCCACAAAAACTTAAGGAAGGAGATATTGTTTTAGCTGACGGGGGTTGCACCATTGAAGGGTATAAATCAGATATCAGCAGAACCATCGTTTTTGGGACACCAACGGAAAGGCAAAAGCAAGTTTGGGACCTCGCAAAAGTAGCGCAGGAAGCAGCCTTTGAATTGGCCAAAAAACAAGGAACTACATGCGAAGAATTGGATTCTGCTGCCAGAAAAGTCATCTCAGATGGCGGTTTTGGTCCAGATTATAAATATTTCTCACACAGACTTGGTCATGGAATAGGAATGGACGGTCATGAATGGACAAACTTGGTCAGGGGAAACAAAACCCCACTTCAAAAAGGGATGTGCTTCAGCAATGAACCAGGAATTTATATAATAGGGGAGTTTGGAGTCAGGGTAGAAGATTGTATGTATATTTCGGAAAATGGACCGGTTTACTTTTCTTCTCCAGCACAAAGTATTGATAAACCATTCTAATTAATTATTAATTGCGAAATTTTATTTTACTTAGTATTTTATTAAATTTCTAATTCCGAAACTGAGCATTGTCCCCCTATAAAGTCAAGAATAGTATGTAAGAATGAATAAAATTAAGTTAATCAAATGAATAAAGAGAGCCTATCAGCAAGGTTAAGCTTCCTGACCACCCAAAAATATTGTATTCTCTAAATTCAATTCAACAGAATTGATCTCAGAGGTAGGTTATAAAAACATAAAAATATTGAAAGCAATCATTCACGAGTATTCATAATTGTCAGAAGAATTTCCAAAATCCATAATAACTAAACACCCAATAACCAATTTCACAATTTTCTATCAACCAAAACAAAAACTCTATGAAAAATGAAATTTTACTCAGTTTTCTTTTGATGCTGTTTGTTGTTTTCCCCACCTGGGCACAACAGCAGACAGTAACAGGAACTGTGACTGCAGCGGGGGACAATTTATCCCTCCCAGGTGTAGTCGTCCTTGAAAAGGGGACCACGCAAGGTACCACAACGGATATAGATGGAAAGTATTCCATCAATGTATCGGGACCCAATGCTGTCCTTGTATTTACTTATATTGGCTTTTTGCCACAAGAAGCAAGTGTGGGTAATAGATCAATTATCGACATGGTCCTCCAAGAAGACGTAAAACTACTTGGAGAAGTAGTGGTAACAGGCTATGGTACCCAGGAGCGAAAAACGCTGACCTCTTCAATCTCCTCTGTATCTTCCAAAGATATTCAGGGTCTACCTATGGCATCACCCGATCAGATGATTCAAGGTAGAGCCGCCGGGGTTCAAGTAAATTCAAGTTCAGGTACTCCGGGAGGTGGTATGTTTATCAGGGTGAGGGGAAGTACCTCCATCAATGCCAGTTCTGACCCGCTTTACGTGGTAGATGGAATTCCAATTGTATCAGATAATCAATCCGCTGTGGGACTTGGAGGACAGATTACAAACCCTCTAGCGGATTTGAATCCAGCAGATATTGAATCCATGGAAATATTGAAGGATGCCTCAGCAACGGCGATTTATGGAGCAAGGGCAGCCAATGGTGTAGTACTTATCACCACTAAGCGAGGATCCATGCAAAAAGCTAAAATTGAAATCAATTCATATATTGGCGTCCAATCTCTATGGAGACAACCTGATGTAGTAGATGGGTCTACATTTGAAAGGTTGATCAATGAATCTAGGGTAAATAATGGGCAGACACCTTTATTCCCGAACCCCGAATCAGCGTTGAATACGGATTGGATGGGGGAAATATTTCAAGATGCTCCAATTTCCAATTTCGATGCTTCTATCAGTGCCGGTACTGACAAAGTGAAGTATTTGGTTTCTTTGAATCAGTTTGACCAGGACGGTGTCACTAAGCCATCGCAATTTAAAAGAACAAGTGGTCGGGTGAATCTAGATTTTGCTGCATCTGAAAAATTGAACATCGGTACGAGCATATTGATTTCCAGAAACTTCAGAAACAGGGTCAGAAACGATAACAATATTTTCGGTGCCATTGGTGCGGCGTATTTCTTGCCTACCAACCAGCCGATATTTCAGCCTGATGGCTCTTATACTAAGTTTTCCATTTTTGAAAACCCAGTAGCAGCTGTGGAAGAGGTAGATATCGCAATGGTGACGAACAGGATATTGGCCAATATATATGCGGATTACGAAATTGCCCAAGGCTTGATCTTCAGATCTACCTGGAGTCTTGACTACAACAATGTGAAGGAGGATAGATATGACAACACTTTGCTAAATACCGGGGCTGCCACAAATGGTGATGCATCTTCCATTGTAACGGTTAATGACAATTGGATTTGGGAAAATGTGCTTTCCTACCAAAAGGTCTTTGGGACGAACCATAGTGTCAATGCGCTTCTAGGTTATGCTGCCCAAAATAGCTACTTCGAAAGGACCACGGCTGCCGGTCAGCAGTTTCCAAGCAATGACTTCCGAAGAATTGCCAGTGCTGCGGTGCAAACTTCCTCATCTACAGGTAGTGGTTGGGGTATTGAGGGTATTTTTGCCCGTGTGAATTATGCCTACAAAGGTAAATATCTAGCTACTGTCAATGTTCGTCGAGATGCATCATCCCGATTTGGAACAGCCAATCAGTCGGCAATATTTCCTTCATTCGCTCTTGGTTGGGTTATGACTGAGGAAAGCTTCATGGCTAACCAATCATTTATTAGTACCTTGAAGCCCAGATTTAGCTGGGGTGTCACAGGAAACCAAAACGGTATAGGAGATTTCCAATCAAGAGGTTTATGGGGTGGTGGAGCCAACTATACAGATTTTCCAGGTACTGCGCCTAACCAGTTGGCAAACCCTGACCTTAAATGGGAAACTACTACGCAAACAAACATTGGTATAGATGTGGGCGTTCTCAACGATCGCTTTACCTTAACATTTGATTGGTACAATAAGCAGACAGAAGATTTGCTTTTGGCAGTTCCTCTACCTAGATCCACTGGATTTAACTCTATAGTTCAGAATTTTGGAGCAATGGAGAACAAAGGTTTTGAAATAGGCATTATGGGTGTGATTGCGAACAAAAAGGACTTCTCTTGGGATTTTGGATTTAATATTTCCCAAAACAGAAACCTTGTTAAAAAAATCGCAGCTCCTTTCAATGTATTTACCAGAGACGTTATCCGGGTAGAGGAAGGACTTCCCCTTTTCTCCTTCTGGCTTCATGACCAGGTAAGTGTAGATCCGGAAACAGGTATTTCTATTTACAGAACAGTGAACGGAGAAGCGCCTGTGAATTCATCTGATTTCAATGCGGGACGTGATCGTTTTATTGTAGGAAATGCACAGCCGGATTTCTTTGGTGGTCTCAATTCAAATATGAGATTTAAAAACTTTGACTTCAACATGTTCTGGCAGGGCACCTATGGTAATGACCAGTTAAACTGGGTAAGGTTCTTCCAAGAGCATGGTGGTACAAGAAACACGGGTTTTGTAGGTTCTCAGCTTGACAGATGGCAGCAGCCGGGCGATATCACAGATGTTCCCCGAATGGTTTCAGCAAACTACAGGGGAGATTTACGTCCTGGTAGATTCTTGGAAGATGGTAGTTATCTAAGACTTAAAAACTTAACCATTGGTTATACTTTACCATATGCCATTACCGAAAGAATAGGATTTAGTAGGATTAGAGTTTATGGTTCAGGTCAAAACCTACTGACATTTACCAATTACACCGGTTTGGATCCTGAAGTAAATACTGGTGCAGATCAGGGTGGCTTGGCAGAGGGTATCGACCTTTACGCTATGCCCCAGCCAAGAGTAATTATGGGCGGTGTTAATCTAACCTTTAAATAAGAACTCAATATGAAAATCATACAAAAAATAAATACAGTAATTTGTATTGGACTAATTACGATCTCTTGTAACGTATTGGACCAAGAACCTGAATTGCAAATATCAGATGAGAGAGCCATTACCAACCTTAGTGGAGCGACTTCTGCACTCTTTGGAGCATACGATCAGATACAAGGTGTATATCAAGGACGTCTTCAAAGGGTAAGTGATGTTTCAGGAGATGTTTCTCAAAGCATTGGAACCTGGGATTTCTACAGAGAAATGGATACTTATGCTGTTTCTGCTGATAATACAGAAATTTTAGACTTATGGACCTTTGTTTACCGTACTGTAAATCAGGCAAATAATCTTATTGCCGAAGTGCCAAACATTGAAGCTACCCAAACACAGAAAGATAATATTCTTGGACAAGCCTATTTTCTTAGAGCTTTGGCATACTTTGATGCAGCAAGAGTTTGGGGTGGTGTACCAGGTGTTTTTGGTGAACTTGGGGTTCCTTTGGTATTAAACCCTTCCAGAGGAGTGGATGAAAATTCATTCCCTGCCCGTGCTACCTTGCAGGCCACGTATGCTCAGGTAAAATCTGACCTTGATGAAGCATTGAGATTGCTTCCTGAAAATCAAGCAAACAATGCGGCAACCCGTGGTCGTGCTACTAAGCCGGCAGCCAGAGCTCTTTTGAGTAGGTTACATCTTTATTTGGGACAGTATGCAGAAGCTGAAGCACGTGCATCAGAAGTAATTGCAGATAGTAAGTTCTCTTTGGTTGAATATGCAACCATATTTTCTTCGGACAACAGCAACGAGTCGATTTTCGAAGTTCAATTTAACAATGCCGATCAAAGTGGATTGAGATTCTGGTACGCTCCCGGAGCAATAGGTGGTCGTGGCGAGTTAGCTGCCCATGATGATTTCTATAATAGTTTTGCCGATGAAGATGATAGGAAAGCTTTATTTGGGCGAGATGCAGTAGTGGGAGTTTGGTATCCCACTAAATATATCAGAGCGGGTAACGTAGATAATGGCCATGTTCTTCGAATCGCTGAAATGTACCTCAATCGTGCTGAAGCCAGAGCTAGAAAAAGCAGCCCAGACTTGGCAGGTGCAAGAGCTGATCTCGATATGGTCAGAACCAGAGCTGGTATTGGTGCATTTGCAGATGATATCCCATTACTTGATGCAATCGAAAGGGAAAGAAGATGGGAGTTTTATGCAGAAGGCCATATTTTCTTCGATTTGGTAAGAACAGGTCGTGCTATGACGGTACTTCAGGGTGTTGGTAGAAAAAATGGTCCTCCGGTTGGTATATCTAATCCCGGCAGACAGGTTATGCCAATCCCTAGAAGTGAAGTAGATGCAAATCCAAATATGCAACAAAACAGCGTTTATAATTAAGGGAAATGATTGTTAATCCAGGATAGATTAACCTCAATAACCAACCGATTTTTAACCATCTAAGCTGATATTCTTGATGTCAGCTTAGATGTCTTTAGTTTTATCCAATCCAGATAAACAACCCAAGTTATTTTATCATAAAAAAATGGGGATTCTGTTAATGAATTTGTAAAACTCAGTTTTTTTTGAAAGCGGTACGGCCAGAGGTGAAGCTTGGAAATCTTGATTGAAACTTTCTTTATATTATAAAAAAAACAGTGCCTAATGGGTGCTGTTTTTTTATTTTGAACTGCCAGAATTCCCAAAATCAGCTTGTCTTCTTCCAATGCCTGAATTTCTGGCTCTTGGATTTTCAATTATTTAGTTTTCAGATGAAATTGGTAGTTCAGGACTTATTTGAGAAACTGAAATTAATGTCCTTTCTAAGTTATAAAATTAACTTTAAGAGTATATTCTCTTGCTTTTTTTGTGAATCAGTATTTCAGTTAGACAATAACTTTTGTTTTCTAAAATATATATTCGTAAAAACGAATAAGCAGTTTTTATACATATTTTAGATCCCTTATATTTGTCTATTAATCTCAAAATTAACCATGGATAAATTTTCCTTCATCTCCAATGCACACGTAGCTTACATCGATGAGCTGTATGCCGCATTCAAAAACAACCCGGAAAGCATAGACCCAAGTTGGAAAACATTCTTTGATGGCTTTGATTTTGCCATCACCAAATTTGGGGATACGGATGAAGCACTTGCCACAAAACCCTCTAACGGTAATGCTCCTTCCCAAGTAGCACCTGCAAATGGCGCTTTGGCCACAAGAGGAACAATCATGGATATGGAGCAATTGCCTAAAGAAATTAAGGTAAGGGCGCTTATTCACGCTTACAGATCTAGGGCGCATTTGAGGTCAAAAACAAATCCGGTCCGTGAAAGAAGGGACAGAAAGGCACTTATTGACCTCGAAGATTTTGGCTTGGATCAAAATGACCTGAACACGGAATTTCAGGCAGGAAAAGAAATCGGTATAGGTACAGTAAAATTGTCAAAAATTGTCGAATCCCTTAAAATCATCTATGAAGGTGCTATTGGGTTCGAATATCTATATATCCGAGAGCCTGAAATGTTGGATTGGTTGAAAACCAAGATTGAAAAGGAAGCATTGGCATTCAATCCTGAAGTAGAAGAAAAGAAGAGAATCCTTTCCAAATTAAATCAGGCAGTCGTTTTTGAAAACTTTTTACATACCAAATATATCGGACAAAAAAGATTTTCTCTAGAAGGGGGTGAAAGCACTATTCCGTTTTTGGATGCCGTCATCAATACTTCCGTGTCCCTTGGCGTAGAAGAAGTCATGATCGGCATGGCGCACAGAGGAAGGTTGAATGTACTGGCCAACATCATGGGTAAAACCTATGAACAGATTTTTTCTGAGTTTGAAGGCACCGCAAAGCCCGATTTGACCATGGGTGATGGAGATGTGAAGTACCATATGGGGTATTCCAGTGATATCATCACTCCTGACGGAAAAAAGGTAAATATGAAATTGGCACCTAATCCATCCCATTTGGAAGCGGTCAATCCTGTGGTGGAAGGATTTATCCGCGCCAAAATTGATTCTCAACATAAGGGAGATTCCAAAAAGGCATTACCGATATTGATTCATGGGGATGCAGCAGTGGCAGGACAGGGCATTGTCTATGAAGTGACACAGATGGCCGGTCTCAAAGGATACAATACAGGCGGTACTATTCACTTTGTGATCAACAATCAGGTTGGTTTCACCACCGACTTTGACGATGCCAGGTCTTCAATATACTGTACAGATGTGGCCAAAATGATCGATGCTCCTGTGATTCACGTCAATGGAGATAATGCTGAGGCGGTGGTATTTGCAGCAAAATTGGCTGCCGAATTCCGTCAGAAATTTGACAAGGATATTTTTGTGGACATGGTATGCTACAGAAGGCATGGCCACAATGAATCAGATGAGCCAAAGTTTACACAACCTGAACTCTATAACATCATCTCCAAACACCCAAATCCAAGAGAAATATATGTCAAGAAATTGACAGAAAGAGGAGACATAGATGCAGAGATTGCTCAGGTGATGGACCAGGAGTTCCGCCAGTTATTGCAGGATAGGTTGAATATGGTGAAGGAAAAACCCTTGCCTTATCAGTTTACCAAATTTGAACAGGCATGGCTTTCCATGAGGAGATCCAATCCTGAAGATTTTGATCAATCTCCTGACACAGGGGTTTCTGAGGAAATGATAAATAAAGTGGCTGAGGCATTGACGGTTGTTCCCAAAGGCTTCAAACCTATCAAGCAGATTGAAGTTCAGCTGAAGCAAAGAAAAGACATGTACTTCAATTCCAGGTCCCTCAATTGGGCTGCTGCTGAATTGTTGGCCTATGGTACAATGTTGTTGGAGGGAAAAACTGTAAGAATTACAGGTCAAGATTGTCAGCGTGGTACATTTTCCCACAGACATGCTGTGGTGCATGATGCCAATAGCAATAAGCCTTATAATTTTCTGAAAGAATTAAAAGACAGCAAAGGACAGTTCCATATTTACAATTCCCTATTGTCAGAATATGCGGTTTTGGGTTTTGAATATGGTTACAACATGGCCAACCCACATTCCTTGGTGATTTGGGAAGCACAGTTTGGTGATTTTGCCAATGGTGCCCAGACCATGATCGATCAGTTTATTTCCTCAGGAGAATCCAAATGGGGTAAAATGAACGGATTGGTGATGCTGCTTCCTCATGGCTATGAAGGACAGGGACCGGAACATTCCAATGCGCGTCCTGAAAGATTTTTGCAGCTTTCTGCCGAATACAACATGGTGGTGGCCAACATTACCGAGCCATCCAATTTCTTCCACATGTTGAGAAGACAATTGGCCTGGGAATTCAGAAAACCTTGTATAGTTATGTCCCCCAAATCCCTGTTGAGACATCCAAAAGTGGTTTCTCCCGTGGAGGAATTTACAAATGGCCGATTTAGAGAAATCATCGGGGACAGTACTGTAAAATCCAAAGATGTCAAAAGGGTAGTGCTTTGTTCAGGTAAAATCTATTACGACCTTGAAGAAGCGAGAGAGAAAGAAAAGGTCTCTGATGTGGCCATAATCAGAATTGAGCAATTGCATCCTCTTCCTAAAAAACAAATTTTGGAAGAATTGAAGGCCTACAAAAATGCTGAAATTGTTTGGGTTCAGGAAGAACCAGAAAACATGGGCTATTGGAATTACATCCTAAGATTGCTGTATAAGGATCTCCCCATGGACTTGATAGCAAGGAAAACCTCCGCATCTCCTGCCACAGGTTACCATAAGGTACACGTGCAGGAACAGAATGCCATCATCGAAAAAGCATTAAAAATTTCAAAATAATCCCTACGCCGTGTTGATCTGATTGGATCAATACGGTTTCAGGTTTAATTTAATCTATTCAGAAAAATTAACCTTGGATTCGAAACATCGGGTTTGGGGGTAAAAAAGAAAAACAATGAGCCTAGAAATTAAAGTCCCAACAGTAGGGGAGTCCATTTCGGAAGTGACCATAGGACAATGGTTTAAAAAAGAAGGTGACTACGTAGAAATGGATGAAGTCATCTGTGAGTTGGAATCTGACAAAGCTACTTTTGAATTGGCAGCTGAAGCTGCAGGTGTGTTAAGAATCAAAGCTGAAGAAGGAGATACCTTAGAAATAGGAGCGGTAATCTGTGAAATTGAAACGGATGCCAAAGCATCTGTTGCCAAAGAAGAAAAAGCAGCTTCAAAAGAGGCCTCTAAATCTTCAGGTAAAACCGGAGAAGTCAAAAATATGATTGTCCCAACTGTTGGAGAATCTATCACTGAAGTTACTTTGGCCAATTGGCTTAAGGCTGATGGGGATTATGTGGAACTGGATGAAATCATTGCGGAAGTGGATTCTGATAAAGCGACTTTTGAATTGCCTGCCGAAGCGACAGGTATTTTGAAACATGTAGCCCAGGAAGGTGACACTTTGGAAATCGGCGGATTGATATGCAAAATAGAAGTAACTGAGGGTGGTGCACCTGAACCCACTGGTAAAAAACAGGATTCGGATTCAAACATTTCCCAAAAAGATTCCCAGAAAGAAACCTATGCCACGGGCCATGCTTCCCCGGCTGCTGCAAAAATATTGGCTGAAAAAGGAATTGATCCTCAGGATATCAAGGGAACAGGCATAGATGGACGCATCACAAAAGAAGATGCAGAAGCCGCACAAAAACCAGTGAAAACAGTGCCTAAAGTTGATATGCCTAAAGCTGAAACACCAAAGGCATCAGCTGAAGTGACTGCACCGAAAGTTGCAGGCTCCCGTGAAAGCAAAAGAGAGAAAATGTCTTCCTTAAGAAGGACTGTTTCCAGAAGATTAGTAGCTGTAAAGAATGAGACGGCCATGCTGACCACATTTAATGAGGTCAACATGGGCCCAATCATGGACATGAGAAAGAAATTCAAAGATCAGTTCAAAGAGAAGCATGGTGTCAACCTTGGTTTTATGTCTTTCTTTACCAAAGCTGTATGTGTAGCCTTACAGGAATGGCCTGCAGTCAATGCTCAGATCGATGGTAATGAAATCATCTATAATGACTTCTGTGATATTTCCATTGCGGTTTCAGCACCCAAAGGCTTGGTGGTACCGGTCATAAGGAATGCAGAGGCGATGAGCTTTGAACAGATCGAAAAAGAAGTGGTCAGATTGGCTACTAAAGCCAGGGACAATAAATTGTCTATTGAGGAAATGACAGGAGGAACTTTCACCATCACCAATGGAGGTGTATTCGGTTCCATGATGTCCACTCCGATCATCAATGCTCCACAGTCAGCCATTTTGGGCATGCACAATATCGTGGAAAGACCAATGGCTGTAAATGGTGAAGTGAAAATTTTACCCATGATGTACTTGGCGCTTTCATATGATCACAGGATCATTGATGGCAGGGAGTCGGTAAGTTTCCTTGTCAGGGTAAAGCAGCTTCTTGAGGATCCGACAAGGTTGTTGTTTGGGGTTTGATCTGTTGTACAAAGTACGATTTACCATGTACCAAGCATAGGTTTTATCTGAGGGGTAGGTGAAAATAATCGGATAAGTTGGGGGTGAGGTTAAGAGATAGGATGAGTAAGTGTTAAATTGAAGTTTTCCATTTTATTCACTTAAACTATTACGACCATGCATCGATACAAAGAATTAAAGGTTTGGCAGAAGGCCATTGACTTAGCTGTTGAAGTTTACAGAATCACTGAAAAGCTACCGAAAGATGAAAGGTTTGGTCTGATCGGCCAAATGAACAGATCGGCTGTTTCAATTCCCTCAAACATTGCAGAAGGTGCGGGAAGAAATACCGACAAAGATTTCAATAATTTTCTTGGTGTTGCTTTAGGTTCTTCATTTGAACTGGATACCCAATTAGTGATTTCCAATAAGCTTGAATATGTTAATGATCAGGATTTTCAAAAAACAGAAAAAGAGCTTGAACATCTTCAGAACATGATTGTCAAGCTTAAAATAAGTTTAAATTCTAAATAAGCATTTATTTTCTTGGTACTTAGTACATTGTACTTGGTACCAAGAAATTAGTATCAAGACAAAAATATGTACGACCTTATAGTAATCGGCTCCGGACCAGGAGGATATGTTGCAGCCATCAGAGCAGCCCAATTGGGTATGAATACTGCCATCATTGAAAAATATCCAACACTAGGGGGCACATGCCTCAACGTGGGTTGTATCCCCTCAAAAGCCCTGCTGGATTCCTCAGAGCACTATCACAATGCTGCACACACTTTTAAAACCCATGGCATTAATCTGAGTAGTCTGAAGGTAGACCTCGACCAGATGATCGCAAGGAAAGACGATGTGGTAAAACAGAATGTGGATGGGATTCAATTTTTGATGAAGAAAAATAAAATTGAGGTGCACCATGGTCTCGGTTCCTTTGTAGATAAAAATACCATAAAGGTGACCAAGGATGATGGTACTTCTGAAGAGATCAAAGGCAAAAATATCATCATTGCCACAGGCTCCAAACCTTCATCCCTTCCTTTTATCAAACTTGACAAGAAAAGAGTCATCACCTCTACTGAAGCCCTGAATCTTAAGGAAATTCCCAAGCATATGATTGTCATTGGAGGTGGTGTGATCGGAATGGAATTGGGTTCTGTCTATGGCAGAATGGGTGCAAAAGTATCCGTAGTGGAATATATGGATTCTTTGATTCCTTCCATGGACAAAACCATGGGTAAGGAATTACAAAAGTCCTTGAAGAAACTCGGTTTTGAGTTTTACCTCAAACACAAGGTGGTCGAGGTAGAAAACAAAGGCAAAGAAGTCATCGTGAAGGCAGAGAATTCCAAAGGAGAAACTGTGGAACTGAAAGGAGACTATGTGTTGGTTTCCATAGGAAGAAGACCTTATACAGATGGGTTAAATGCAGAAGCAGCAGGGGTAAAAATCACCGATAGAGGTCAGGTAGAAGTGGACGAATATCTCAGAACCAATGTACCTAATATCTATGCTATTGGCGATGTGGTCAAAGGCGCCATGTTGGCCCACAAAGCAGAGGAAGAAGGTACTTTTGTTGCAGAAGTAATCGCAGGTCAGAAACCCCATATCAATTACCTTTTGATCCCTGGAGTAGTGTATACCTGGCCAGAAGTGGCTGCTGTGGGTTACACCGAGGAGCAATTAAAAGAAAAAGGCATCAAATATAAAACAGGCAAATTCCCTTTTATGGCCTCAGGCCGGGCAAGGGCATCCATGGACACTGATGGCTTGGTCAAAGTATTGGCAGATGCCGAAACGGACGAAATCTTAGGCGTACACATGATAGGTCCCAGAACAGCCGATATGATTGCCGAAGCAGTGGTTGCCATGGAGTTCAGGGCTTCAGCAGAAGACATCGCCCGAATGTCCCATGCCCATCCTACCTACACCGAAGCATTTAAAGAAGCCTGTCTGGCAGCTACGGATAATCGGGCATTGCATATTTAGTCCACTAGACCTTTGAGGTTTTTTTTAAACCTCGAAGGGTCTTCCTCTAGGATTAGAGGTTAAAAACCTTCGAGGTCCTGTCGTCGCGGTTTGGAAGACCTCAAAGGTTCAAAAAACCGCCCGCTGCCTAATCAATTCCTCTGCTTCCTTCTTCCCATTCACACTTTTGGCCTTCTCGTTGTCCGAAGCCTGTGTCTTCGTGACGCTGAGTCAGGCGTTTGTAACGCCCTTTTCCCGGAAAACAAATCAAGGTAGAAGTGCTATCCCTTAGGGATTTGAGTGGAAACAATCACATAGGCAGTGGGACCTTTGAGGTTTTTTTCTAAACCTCGAAGGTCTTTTTCTTGGTTCAAAGAACAGCCTGTTGCTTCAACAATTCCTCTGCTACTTTCTTCCCCTTTACACTTTTTATCCGATTTGGAGCTAATTTCAAGGCTGCTTCATATTGTTGAATTGCCTCTTCAGGTCGACCATTGGCCACCAAAAATTCTGCATATAATTCATGGCTTGGTTTTACAATTGTTGGAGGTCCTGCCGCCGAACCGACTTCATTTTCCAATGCGGTTGCTTTTAGGAAATAGTTTTCCCCATCTGAAGGATCTCCCTTTTCCCAAGCCAGTAAAGCTTTCAGTTCAAGTTCCATGGTTTCAGCAATCTTCAGATCTCTAGGAGTTGTGTTTTCACTGCTTGCTCCGCCACTGCTGCATAGTGCCATTCCTGCATCCAGACTGATGGTTTTGGCAGCGGCCTCTCTTTCTTCTTTCATGACTAGGAGAGTTGATTCTACCTTTTCAAAATCTTTATCATGAAATGCTTTCAAGGCATGGACAAATCTGTCCCTGCTTTTGACAGCGATGTTAAAACCGGAATAATCCGATTCCAAATTTATCATGGGATTGTCCCAATCTTCCGTTTCCACAAAATAGGTGGTTTTCATGTAGGACTGATGCTCATGGGTATAGACGGATGGGGATTCTTTGGTATAAAAAACCACATCCTCCAATAATTTTTTGGCTTCATCGAATTTTTCTTGTTGCAGATAGCCATACTGCAGCCATTGAAAAGAATGAAGCCCTAAAGCACCGTAATCAAGATTTTTTCTTTCCTTTCTGTTGACGCTCGCCTGAAATGAGGCTACATTGGAACTGACCACCTCATCCCACATACCTAGCGAAAGGTAGATATGGCTTGGCATATGTATAGCATGAGCCGCATCAGGGGCTACTTTGGCATAAATATCGGCTGCTTTTTTTGCTTGATGGGCATAATTGGGTTCATCATTGGCGTGAATATAATAATGGACAGCACCCGGATGCTCAGGATTTCTATCCATAACCTCCTTGGCCAAAGATGCTGCTTTTTGATAAACCTCCATATCACTGATATAGGGTATAGAACCCATTAATGCAAGGGAATAAAAGACAGTAACTTCATCATTTTCAGGGTATTTATGGTAGAGTTCTCCTAAATATCTGGCATAGGCATTATCTCTTTCCACCTTGTTTCCTTCGCCATAAAGGATTTCAATAGCCGTAAGAAAATCTTTTTCAATTTTTGTTTTGGCTTTAGACAATCTTTCTTCCCGGGTATCACCTAGTTTGCTAAGTGCCACATTTCCTTTATTATAATCCTGTTCCTGCCAAATCGGATGATTGTGTGCCATAGCTTCACCCCAATAAGCCATCACGCATTCAGGATCTTCTTGTTGGGCTTCCTCAAAAGCCTCCAAAGCATCCTTATATTCAAAACTATGCATCAATAAAAGCCCTTTTTGGAAGGCTTCCTGGGCCTTTGGTTTACCGCTTATAGGAAAATCCAAGTTTCCCAAGGAACTTCCTGAAGGAGCTTTAGGCTGGCAAAAAGTAAAAGCAAAAACGCTGATACCTATCAGAAATAATTTTATCAATGGAGTGTCATGTTTCATTGGTGCTTTTGTCTGGTGGAAAGAAATTATAATTTAAACAAAATCAATGGTTTATAAAAGAAATCCCTACTTGTATTGTTTCTGGTTCATAAACTCAAAGGAAATTCCATTCATTAATTAACCGATGATCAAAAATATTTATGGAATTGTTGGAGATTGATTTATATAGGGTCAGAATAATTCAAATTTCATTTGCCTTTGATATATGGAAATGCTGTGATTGGCATCAATATTCCTAATAATTAAACATGAAGACAACTGACGATATACTTAAACTAGGTGATTCCAGACTATATGAAACCTGCGAACCTGTCCAAAGGGGAGAACTTCCTCTTGTCCAAACTTGGGTAAATGACCTGCATGAAGCCATGGAAGATATCAGGGCCCGATATGGTTTTGGCAGGGGAATAGCCGCACCTCAATTGGGGATCATGAAAAGGTTGTTTTACCTAAATCTGGACAAACCCTATATCATCATCAATCCTGAAATCAAACATCCAAGCCAAGAATTATTTGAGCTTTGGGATGATTGTATGAGTTTCCCAAATCTATTGGTGAAAGTAAAAAGACATCAATCTTTGACCTTGGAATATTTGGATGAAAACTGGGAAAAGCAATCCTGGAAGGTTGAAGGAGCAATTTCAGAACTGGTCCAACACGAATATGATCATTTGGAGGGTATCTTGTGCACTATGCGGGCAATAGATGACAAATCATTTAGATGGAAGTCTTGAAACCTCTTAGGAACCATCAAGTTTATGAAGGGTTTGGGAAATCAAACAACATCACCACCATTAATTTGGGTTCAAGCCTCCCTTTTTCAAAGCTTATCGGGGCTACTTAAATTTATTTCCCTATTTTTGCACCAATTTAACCGGAAGTAATTAAACCATTTAAAACCTCATTTAGAATGCCTAAGGATACCAGTATCAAACACGTTCTCATCATCGGCTCAGGTCCAATCGTTATCGGTCAAGCTTGCGAATTTGATTATGCAGGTTCCCAAGCCTCCCGTTCGCTCAGGGAAGAGAGCATCAAGGTAACCTTGATCAATTCTAACCCTGCCACGATTATGACAGATCCCGTGACGGCTGACAACGTGTATTTGCTGCCATTGGATAAGAAGTCCATCATCAAAGTCCTTCAGGACCATCCGGACATTGATAGTGTACTTCCCACGATGGGCGGTCAAACTGCTCTAAATCTGGCCATTGATTGTGATAAAGCAGGTATATGGAAGAAATTTGGAGTCCGAATGATAGGAGTGGATATAGATGCCATTGATACTGCTGAGAACCGGGAAAAATTCAAAGCATTGATGGAGAAGATCGGTGTTGGAGTTTGTAAAGGTAATACAGCTACCTCCTTTCTTCAGGGAAATGAAATAGCCCAGGAAATCGGTTTTCCACTTATTATTAGAGCTTCCTATACACTTGGCGGAGCAGGTGGTAGTTTTGTTGAAAAGGCGGAGGATTTTGAAAAAGCATTGGTTGCTGGCTTGCAGGCATCCCCGGTCCATGAAGTATTGATTGAGAAAAGTATATTGGGTTGGAAGGAATACGAACTGGAAGTAATGCGGGATAATATAGGTAACATGATTGTTATCTGTTCTATCGAGAATTTTGACCCAATGGGAGTGCATACTGGCGATTCAATTACCGTGGCCCCAGCCATGACATTGCCGGATACTGTGTATCAACGCATGAGGAATTATGCCATTACCATGATGAACAGCATCGGGACCTTCGCTGGCGGATGTAATGTTCAGTTTGCGGTAAGTCCGGACAATTCAGAAATCATCGGTATTGAAATCAACCCGCGAGTTTCTCGTTCTTCGGCTTTGGCTTCCAAAGCAACAGGATACCCGATTGCAAAAGTAGCTGCAAAATTGGCAGTAGGCTATAATTTGGACGAGCTTAAAAACTCTATTACCGGTACTACTTCTGCATTTTTTGAACCGGCCATTGACTATGTCATTGTGAAAGTTCCCAGGTGGAATTTTGATAAATTCAAAGGATCGGACCGCCGTTTAGGTCTTTCCATGAAGTCAGTAGGCGAGGTAATGGGAATAGGAAGGAATTTCCAGGAAGCACTTCAAAAAGCCTGTCAATCTTTGGAAATCAATAGAAACGGGTTGGGTGCTGATGGAAAGGAACTCAAAAATCAGGAAGCTATTCTCTATAGTTTGGCCAATCCAAGTTGGAATAGGCTCTTTCATATCTATGATGCTTTCAAGCTAGGTATTTCCTTCAGAACCATTCATGATTTGACTAAAATAGATAAATGGTTTTTGAGACAGATCGAGGAGCTGATCCATGTAGAGAAAGAAATCGAGAAATATAAATTGGATACCATTCCCCGTGATTTGATGGATTTAGCCAAAAAGAAAGGCTATGCAGACCGGCAGATAGCCCATCTTTTGGATTGCTTGGAAAGTGAGGTTTTTGATAAACGATATAAAGAAATGGGAATCAGACGGGTTTACAAACTTGTCGATACCTGTGCAGCAGAATTTGAAGCGCTGACACCCTATTATTACTCGACCTTTGGAGAAGAAAACGAATCCATTTCTTCCAATAAAAAGAAAGTTGTAGTACTTGGATCCGGACCCAATAGAGTAGGACAGGGAATAGAATTTGATTATTCCTGCGTACATGGTGTTTTGGCGGCAAAAGAATGTGGCTACGAAACCATCATGATCAATTGTAATCCTGAAACTGTCTCCACAGACTTTGATATTTCGGACAAATTGTATTTTGAGCCGGTTTTCTGGGAGCATATTTATGAGATTATTCTTCAGGAAAATCCTATTGGAGTTATTGTCCAATTGGGTGGACAGACAGCGTTGAAAATAGCAGAGAAGCTGAACAAATATGGGATTAAAATCGTAGGGACCAGTTTTGAAGCGTTGGACTTGGCTGAAGATAGAGGCAGATTTTCGACCCTATTGAAAGAGAATGAAGTTCCCTATCCTGAGTTCGGAACTATCCACAACACTGACGAAGCGCTGGAGCTCTGCAAAATCATCGGGTTTCCTTTATTGGTCAGACCTTCCTATGTTTTGGGCGGACAAGGAATGAAGATTGTCATCAATGAAAAAGAATTGGAGGAACATGTAGTGAATGTCCTAAGGGATATCCCCAACAATGAAATCCTTTTGGACCACTTTCTGGAAGGTGCTATAGAAGCTGAGGCGGATGCCATTTGCGACGGTGAAAATGTCTATATCATCGGAATCATGCAACATATAGAACCAGCAGGAATTCATTCCGGAGATTCTTATGCCGTATTACCTCCCTATAATTTGGGTGATTATGTCATGCGTCAGATTGAAACTTACACCAAAAAGATTGCACTTGCTTTGAGAACTGTCGGGCTGATCAATATTCAATTTGCCATCAAAAATGACAAGGTTTATGTAATCGAAGCGAACCCAAGAGCCTCGAGAACCGTTCCCTTTATCTGTAAGGCTTATCAGGAGCCTTATGTAAATTATGCCACTAAGGTGATGCTCGGGGAGAAAAAAGTGACTGATTTTGAATTCCATCCAGTTAAAAATGGTTACGCTATCAAAGAACCTGTTTTCTCTTTCCACAAATTCCCCAATGTCAACAAAGAATTGGGTCCTGAAATGAAGTCCACGGGTGAAGCCATCTATTTCATTGACGATCTGATGGATGATTATTTCTTGAAGATTTATTCCGAACGAAACCTATATTTAAGTAGATAATTAATTTCAGACTTGAGACATGAGACATGAGACATAAGACAGTCTCACGTCTCATGTCTCACATCTTACATCTAAACATGGGATTTATATTTAAATTTCTTTTGATTGCAATTGCCATATCTTGGATATTTTCCAAGCTATTGCAGTTTTTTTTGAAAAGTAAGTTGAAGCAGTTTGTAGACCATGCAAATAACCTCAAGCGTGAGGACGATCTGCGGAGGAAACCTAATGATGGGAATATTAATGTTGACCACATTCCCCAGGAATATCAGAAAAAAAGGTCTAAGGAAATCAAAGGCGGAGATTATATTGACTACGAAGAAGTAAAGGAATAAACCTAAGGTTACTAAAAAATAAAATTCTTATTTGGAATGTTATCCTATAGATTCCAATTCATTTTTCAGTGAGGTTATTATTCTGTCTAATTCCTCATAGGCATTCTTAAAGACCTCATTGCTGCTTTCTTCCAAACTGTTCAGGTTTTCAATTGCTGAGGAATATGTAGTGAGTTCCTTAAAATCCAGATTCAGGCCTACACCTTTTAATGCATGTCCTGTTTGCTTTACTGCATGAAGATTTTTTTCTTCCTCACTGCTTTTAAGTTTATCCCTTAAAATGTTAATATTTTCATAACTGACTTCAAGTAACTCCTTAAAAAAATCAGGATCAGAATCTCTATATTCCTCCAGTTTGTTAAGGGAGATTTTGGTATCCAGTGGAGAAACTACCGGTATTTCTGACTTCGGTCCCAAATATTTTTCGATCATTCCTGAAATGTCAGATACCAAAACGGGTTTGCTCAAATAGTCATCCATACCTGCATCCAAGCACCTGGAGGTTTCTCCTTTTATAGTGCCGGCAGTGAGCGCAACTATGGGGACTCTATGATCCGTTTCCTGAAGCCGGATGTGTTGGGTTGCTTCATAGCCACTCATTTCCGGCATCTGAATATCCATAAAAATCATATCCGGTTTTTCTTTGGTATATTGGGAAACAGCCTCAATCCCGTTATAGGCTTCGCATATAATAGCTGAAGGCAAGATGCTTTTCACAATAGATTTAGCCAATAACATATTGACCGGATTGTCATCTACCAGTAAAATTTTATGGGAAAATTCAAAAGACTTTTGTGGAGTTGATACCTTGGCTTTGGGTTCTTCGGGTGTAACTTTTTGGGTTACTGCTATATTGGAAGAAAGCGGAATATCAATTTTAAATTTAAATTCACTTCCTTTTCCCACTTCGGTTTCCAATACCAATTTGCTATCCATCAGTCCCAACAGCTTGCTGCAGATGCTTAGTCCGAGACCAGTTCCGCCATACTTTCTTGTTGTAGAATTATCTTCTTGTGCAAATGCCTCAAAAATTACTTTTTCTTTTTCTTTTGATATCCCGATTCCGGAGTCAATCACAGAGAAAGACACAGACTGAAAATCAGTGTTTTTTGAGGTATCTCCCACCCCTTTTATACTCAATTCTATATGTCCTTTGGGGGTGAATTTGGCTGCATTGCTCAGTAGATTAATAAGAATCTGTTTTAATCTTGTAGTATCCACAAAAGCAAATTCTGGAAGCGACTCATCCATTGTGAGAATAATATCAAGATTTTTTTCTTTTGTAATGGGCTGGATGATTTTAAGGGTTTCCATTGCCAGGGATCTTAAATTTGTCCATTCAGGGTTTAATTCAAGTTTTCCCGCTTCAATTTTTGAAAAATCAAGGATGTCATTGATAAGGTCCAAAAGTAAATTTCCTGATTGAACAATGGATTTAAGGAATCCTTTTTGATTTTCATCTAAATCTGTCTTCATCAAAAGGTCCGAAAATCCTATAACTCCATTTAAAGGAGTTCTGATCTCATGGCTCATATTTGCCAGAAATTCGGATTTCGCCACACTTGCTTCTTTTGCCTGCTCCATAGAGTCGATGAGTGTTTTTTCCATCGTTTTTCTTTCTATGGCATTGGATATACTGTCCGCGAAACTGATCAGCAAGGCCGTTTCAGCTTCACTCCATACCCTTTCGCGGGTACAATCATCAAAACCCACGTAACCCCAAAAATAATCCTGTACATAAATTGGGATCAAAAGGATTGACAATATATCCTGACTTTCCAGCAATTCTTTCAATTCAGGATCATTGTCGATCTGAGACACTACAGCATGATATGGCCTGTTTTTTAACATGGCTTGTGTTCCTTCACCAAACAAGCCCACGGGCAATCCCCGCAAATCAGGATTGTCTATCTCAGCAGGCACTCCCAAAGCGCTCCATTCAAATCTTTGGGAACAGAAAATATTTCCCTCTTCATCTTGAAAATTTTCAAATAAATATGCCCTATCCACTCCGGCGCCATCTCCGAGCAGTGCAATTGCTTTCTGCGTAGCCTTGGGGAAATCCTGATTGGAAAGCAACTCTTTTGTGGCATAAGCAATGGAAGTCAGCATTTTCTCATTTCTGATCAAATTGCTGTTTACATTTTTAAGTGCGATTTCATTTGCTTTTATAATGTTTTCTATCGCCTTCTGTTCTGTTATATCTCTTAAAAACAGGTATTTAAAATGGGAAGAATCTGAATTTTGGTTACCTCCATTGTCAATGTTTTTTAAGTAGGCTGAAAATGTTTTATTCTCAGAAGGCAAGTCTATTTCCACTCTTTTTTCTGCTATTTCTGAAGATAATAATACCTGTAACTCCGGACAGATTTTAATTAATTGATCTATTCTAGTAATGCCTAACTCGGTAAAATTTGAAATGAATGTGTTTGCGGCAAGGTTCATCGCAACTATTTCCCCATCTTCATTCAGTATCAAAACACCATCTGAAAGTTTTTCGAAAATTGTTTTAAATGCGATCGGACTTGCGATAAATAACTGATGTTTGAATAAGGCCCAGAAAATAATCACTCCGGCAATTCCCAAAAGAAAAGGTACCGGATCCAAGCCAAAAGGATAAAATCCGAAAACCACAAAAAGATAGGCTATCCAAGGAACAAAACTACCAAACATCATGATCATAACTTGTTTTTGGTAGACTTTAGGGACTGAAAAAAACATTCTCAGAAGCAGGACATTCGCTGTTAAAATCAAGATAGAATTATAGCCTGCATATAACCAATGGAAAATACCTCTTTCAAGTGTAATGGAAATAAAATATGAATTGTCAGCAGCTGAAATATCGCCGTAAAACAAGTGGTGATAGTCATTGGTAAACAAAATGACCAGGAATAGGAATGATATCCCAAACATGGTTATGATCCATATAGGGTTGATATATTTAGCTTTATCAGAATATTTCAGTGTAAATAACAAAAGTAGCGGGGCTATGAATACTCCTCCAAGAAATTCAAGCTTATAGAAAAACCCGATAGTACCCGGGTCTTTGGTCATGAGTTCAATACTGTAAAAATAGGAATATAAAAAAGATGCAAACATCAGGTATGAGAAATACCTTTCTCCCTGTAAGTTTTGTCTTTTGAAAGAAAAAATTGTCAGGGTAATAAAGAGAAGGCTTACCAAGAAAGCCGGGATGCCGTAGGGATTGAGATAGAATTCGAAATTCATGCTTGACTTTTAATAAAAAGATAAAATTCTGCCATTTTCTGAATTAAGGTGGTTTCAGCAAAGTAAAAATAATTGTTTTGTTATCTAAAAAAAACTAAATGGCATCAAATAAAGAGAAAACAAAATTGGCCTTATCTAGAGGATAAATTATATTTGATGAAAAATAAGTGAAAATGAAGGTATATCAGCTGATAATTATAACAATGCTTGTGATTAATATGCCAATTTATGTTTTGGCGCAAGAAAGTGTTTCGCAAAACAAATCTGAGCAGATTCAAGAAAAAGTAACTCCCAAGGAAGAAAAAAGGATTTTAGCCCAGCAAAAAGCCGAAGCTCAAGCCGTTGAAAAAGAGAAAAAACTTAAGGACGCTGAATTGAAAGCTGAACAAAAAAGGATCAATAATTTGGCTAAAGCTCAAGAGAACTTTGATAAAGCATTGACAAAAAAGCAACAGGCAGAAATTAATTTTGCAAAGGAAAATCTGAAATATGAGAAGGTCAAACTAAAAGGTAAAGCTACGGAAGCTGATTTGGCCAAATTCGAAATGAACCTTAAGAAATTTGAAATTGCCATATCTCAGGCACAGGCGGATGTAGACAGGTTCCAAAGAGATATACAAAGGTACACAATAGAAAAGGATGAAAAAGATAAAGGGGAAGAGGATGAAAATTGATTTTAATAATTAAAGAAAGATAAAGGTCATTATTCAATCATTGGGTAATGGCTTTTTTTATGTCAAAAAGTCTTGTTTTTTTAATTTGAAACTATTTTTTCAGACACAATTTCCGAATAAGTGTGGGTTTTGTATTTGGTAGAGCTTTTGATTAGAATCGAATTAATCCTGATTACTCAGGGTCCTTGAATAAGTAACTACATAACCAGAAATAGCCATGGATTTCAAACAATTCACCATCAAATCCCAGGAAGCAATCCAAAAAGCTGTCGAACTGACTTCAGCAGAACAGCAACAGGTCATAGAACCGGCCCATTTACTGAAAGGTATATTTTCTGAAGATGAAAATGTAACTGATTTTTTGTTTAAAAAGCTGGGGGTAAACAAAGGTCTGATTATTCAAAAAACAGATGAGATTATCAGCAATTATCCCAAAGTAAGTGGTCAGCAGCCCTATTTGTCTAATGCTGCAAACCAAGTGCTATCAAAGGCAAAAGATTATCTCAAGAATTTCGGGGATGAATTCATTGCCATAGAACATTTATTGTTGGCGATTTTGGCTGGTTCTGAAAAAACCGCCCAGCTTTTAAAAGACCAGGGAATGTCAGAGAAACCTCTGATTGAAGCTATCAAAGAATTAAGAAAAGGAAATAAAGTGACAGACCAGAATGCGGAATCAAAATATAGGGCTTTGGAGAAATATTCCAAAAACCTCAATGAACTTGCCAAAAAAGGTAAAATAGATCCGGTCATTGGCCGCGATGAGGAAATTAGAAGGGTACTTCAGATTTTGGCCAGAAGGACTAAAAACAATCCGATTTTGCTAGGAGAACCCGGAGTGGGAAAAACAGCGATTGTCGAAGGTCTTGCCCAAAGAATCATCAGTGGAGATGTTCCGGAAAATTTAAAATCCAAAATTCTGATTTCATTGGATATGGGTTTACTTGTGGCAGGTGCCAAATACAAAGGGGAGTTTGAAGAAAGACTCAAAGCTGTTATTAAGGAAGTGACTGATTCAGAGGGAGAAATAATTCTGTTCATTGATGAAATACACACCCTTATCGGTGCAGGTGGAGGTGGAGAAGGTGCGATGGATGCAGCCAACTTATTGAAACCAGCTCTTGCAAGAGGAGAACTCCATGCAATTGGTGCAACCACACTGAAAGAATACCAGAAATATATAGAAAAGGACAAGGCACTTGAAAGAAGGTTTCAGGCTGTAATGGTCAATGAACCTGATTCAGCTGATGCCATTTCTATACTAAGAGGTATAAAGGATAAATATGAACTGCATCATGGTGTCAGGATCAAAGATGATGCGGTCATAGCAGCAGTGGAATTATCCCAAAGGTATATTTCCGACAGATTTCTTCCGGACAAAGCGATAGATTTAATGGATGAAGCGGCAGCAAAACTGAGGATGGAAATAGACTCCCTGCCCCAGGAATTGGATGAACTCAATAGAAGAATCATGCAGTTGGAAATTGAAAGAGAAGCCATTCGAAGAGAAAACAATAAGGACAAAGAAACTGTCCTAAGCAAAGAGATTGCAGAGCTTTCTGAAAAAAGGCAAAATGTAAAAGCCAAATGGGAAAGTGAGAAGGCAGTTATTACAGGGATAAGAACGGAAAAGGAAAGTATTGACAGACTAAAACTTGAAGCTGAACAAGCTGAAAGAGCCGGTGATTTTGGTAAAGTAGCCGAAATCAGGTATGGTAAAATAGTAGAAGCGGAACAAAAACTTGATAAATATAAATCCCAATTGGAAGAAATGCAGCAAGGGTCACCGCTTCTGAAGGAAGAGGTTGACAATGAAGATATTGCGGCAGTGGTTTCAAAATGGACAGGGATTCCCCTTTCTAAGATGATACAGAGTGAAAGGGAAAAACTCTTACACTTGGAGGATGAACTGGGAAAAAGAGTTGCCGGTCAAAGAGAGGCAATCACAGCTATTTCAGATGCAGTAAGAAGGAGTAGGGCAGGGCTGCAGGATCCCAAGCGTCCAATTGGATCATTTATTTTCATGGGTACCACAGGAGTGGGTAAAACTGAGTTGGCAAAAGCCCTCGCTGAATATCTGTTCAACGATGAGAATTCCATGGTAAGAATTGATATGTCAGAATATCAGGAAAGACACGCCGTAAGCAGATTGGTAGGAGCGCCTCCGGGATATGTGGGATATGATGAAGGGGGGCAATTGACCGAAGCGGTCAGAAGAAAGCCTTATTCAGTGGTCTTGCTTGATGAAATAGAAAAAGCACATCCAGATGTTTTCAATATCCTTTTACAGGTTTTGGATGATGGACGATTGACTGACAATAAAGGAAGGATTGCCAACTTCAAAAATACGATCATAATCCTTACTACAAATATTGGTTCCCACCTGATTCAGGAACGTTTTGCGGAAATGGAGGAGTGGAACAAAGAAGAGATTCTTGAAAAAACCAAATCCGAGGTTTACGATTTGCTTAAAAAATCAGTAAGGCCGGAATTCTTAAACAGGATTGATGAAACAATAATGTTTGAGCCTCTCAACCGAAAAGTAATTCGTAAAATCGTGGATATTCAATGGAGAGAAATCCAACAAAGATTAGCAGAGTCAAACATTGAAATTGAAGCTACTCAAGAAGTTTTGGATTTCTTGGGACAAGTAGGGTTTGACCCTCAATTTGGTGCCAGACCCCTGAAAAGGACAATGCAGCGATTGATTCTCAATGAATTGTCCAAGCAGATTCTTTCCGGATACATCAAAAATGATTCTGCAGTTTTGGTTGATTTGGATGCCGAAAACCAGGTCTATTTCAAAAATATAGAAAGCGTGGAGGTTTAATTGATTTTAAATTGAAATTCCGATAAACAAAAGCACAGCGATTCCTGTGCTTTTGTTTTTAATACCCAATTGAGAGAAATTGGGCTTTTGCAAAATTGCTAACATGGAACAATAATTCAGTTTTGAAAACCATCTGGCTAAAATCAGGGTTTTAGTGTTATAATCTCAATTATGTTTGAACATTTCTTTAATTGTCCTTATTGCATGGCAGAAATTTCCATCCTTATTGACCCCTCAATCCGAACACAAAAATATATTGAGAATTGCGAAGTATGCTGCAATCCAATACAGGTTCAGCTCGAAATGGAAAATGGAACCCTTTTATATTTTCAGGCACTATCAATAGAACAATGATGCTTTTTTCGGCTGAAGATCCACTTGAAGATATTTTCCGGATTGTTAAAAATGAATTGCAAAGAGGGGCTTTAGATCCCATACATCCATTTAGATTTCTTTCCTTGGCTTCACATACAGATTCAGATATTGATGTGCGCTATGTGGTTTTGAGAAAGCTGGATGAAGAGATGAATCTCTTTTTTTTCACAGATTATCGATCCACCAAAGTAAGGCAGTTGAAAAACAAACCTGATGCAGCCCTTTTATTTTACCATCCTGGGGAAAGGGTACAAGTAAGGATAAAAGGAAAGATAGAAATCTATCATCAAAACGACATCAGCAGGTCTTTTTGGTCTACAATACAGGGAGATGCACAAAAGGCCTACAATGCTATCACACCACCTGGGGAAATTATTCCAGATCCGCGGACGGCGTATAATTGGCCGACAGAAATGGATGATAGATTTTTCTGTTTAATTAAAGTTATCCCTATCCATATTGAGGCTTTGCAAATTCATGGATTGAATCATATTAGGGTAGTTTTTCAAAAAAAGAAAGATAATTGGGAAATGGATTGGTTGGCACCATAATCATTTTCCAGTAAAGATGAAATTCTCCCTAAAAAAGAATATTTTTGGGCCATCAAAGGATTAGAGCAATAAGCTTATTTTATTTCAGCTCTATTTTAAACCAACGCTTGATTCATTGAATATATTTGTAAGTTAATTTTGAATAATTTGCCCGCGCATGCAAGAACAAGAAATTAAAAAAAAAGACAAAGATACTTCTGTAAGGGAGAGACAAACCTTTTTTAGGGTTACTTTTAAAAATAACTGTAATCTCCTTCAAATCGCAGATAACAAAGCAAATATGATTATCAGTATCAATGCTTTGGTGATTTCTTCAATAATTGCCATTGCGGGATATGGTACTATTTCGGATGAACTTGATTTGTATGGTTCGAAGCTGATTTTCCCCATCGTGTTGATTCTCCTGTCCTGCCTGATATCTACCGTGTTGGCTGTTCAGGCGGCCAAGCCAAAAATCATAAATAAAAATAAGGACCTTCAAAGCCGAGGTAAAGGAAGCCTGCTGTTTTTTGGAGAAGTGGCCAATTATTCCCTTGAACAGTACCTTCAAGAAATAGATAAGATTTTACCTTCCAAAAATGAGATCAATGAGCAAATGTCAATAGCTGTTTTTTACCAAGGGGTGGTTTTGAAGCGGAAATATAATATGCTCGGTTATGCTTATAATATCTTTTTGTTGGGGATAGTATTTGGAGTTTTGGCCTTTCTTGTCTATTTGTTTGCATAGGAGTTGGAAGGATTGAATTTTTGAATTTAGAATGAAGAAAAATAAAATTTTCTACGATTTCCGAAAACAAAAACTGCCTTTTTCTGATTTATTCCTTTAGGTTAATACACAATTATGAGAGTTTCCTTTATTAGTTTATTCCTTTCATTTATTTTTTTCAATCTACATGCCCAAACCGCAGAAGTCCGGGGTAGGGTTTTTAATGCGGTCAATAATGAAGGTATTCCTTTTGCCAATATCGTTGTTTTAGGTACAGACTATGGAACAGTTTCTGATGAAAACGGAAACTATGTGCTATCTGACCTCCCTCCAGGACTTTACAATATCAGGGCGAGTTTTTTAGGCTTTAGATCAAAAACTTTTTTTGAGATACAAGCCACGCTTGCAAGTGCCGTCCGTCTTGATTTTGATTTGAGAGAGGAAGCTGCTGAGTTGAGTGAGGTGACTGTTTCTGCGGAATTTACCCGATCTGACGAAACGCCGATTTCAGTCAGAAGACTAAATACAAATGAAATCGAGCGGTATCCTGGAGGAAACAGGGACATCAGTAGGGTAATCCAATCCCTTCCCGGTGTGGCGAGTACTGCAAGTTTTCGAAACGATATTATCATTCGCGGCGGGGCACCAAATGAAAATAAATTCTTCATCGATGAAATCGAAGTTCCGGTAATCAATCACTTTGCTACTCAGGGTTCTTCCGGAGGTCCAGTTGGTATCCTCAATGTAAACTTGATCAAAAACGTGGATGTTATTACAGGTGGATTTCCTGCTGATAGGATGAATTCACTCAGTTCGTTCTTTGAATTTCAGCTCAAAGAGGGTAGAAAAGATAAAATGTTTACGCAGATGACCCTTGGAGCGAGTGAACTTACCATTTCAAATGAGGGGCCTATCGGAGAAAAAACGACATATATTCTTTCTGCCAGAAGATCTTACCTACAATTTTTGTTCAGACAGCTGCAACTTCCTTTCTTACCTACTTTCAATGACTTCCAATTAAAAACAGTCACAAAACTGAATGATAAGACTGAATTGACTTTCATTGGCGTTGGAGCGATTGATCAATTTGCGTTGAATTTTGATGTTCCGGAAGATGAAACTGATGAAGAAAGAGAAGAAAGACTCTATACTTTGCAAAACCTACCAATTTCTTCTCAATGGAATTATGCCACCGGGCTGAAACTAAAAAGATTCAGAGAAAATGGATTTTGGACATTCATTTTGAGCAGAAATATGCTAAACAACAGGTCTTTCAAATATGCCGATAATGATAACAGTGATCCGCAGAATCTACTTTTTGACTACCTTTCTCAGGAAAGTGAGAATAAATTCAGGGCTGAAAATTCTATCTTCACAAAAGGTTTCAACCTGAAATATGGAGTAAATTATGAATATGCGAGATACTTTATCAGCGACTTTGACAGAAGTACTCTAGCAAATGAAGGTCAAGTGGTTAATGTCACTTCCACATCGTTTTTCCACAGCTATGGTGCTTTCGTTTCGGCAAGTAAATATTTCAACAATGAAAGACTACTTGTAACAGGAGGTATCAGAATGGATGGAAGTTCTTTTGGGGCCACTGCCGAAAACCCACTCAATCAGATAAGCCCAAGAGCATCCTTTTCATATCAATTGAAACCTAATCTGTTCTGGACTGGAAATGTGGGAATCTACTATCAGAAACCACCATACACTGCTTTAGGATATAGAAACAGTGATGGTCAACTTGAAAATCAATTGAACGACATCAGGTTTATTCAAGCCACCCACTTCATTACGGGATTTGAAAGAGTAATCCCTGAAAAAAACAGAAGGTTTAGTGTAGAAGGATTTTATAAGTTGTACGACAATTATCCTACTTCGATCAGAAACGGGATTTCACTTGCCAATCTAGGTGCAGACTTTGGTGTAATCGGCAATGAACCAGTTAATTCAGATTCTGAAGGAAGGGCTTACGGTTTGGAATTTTTGGCTCAGCAGCGTTTATTCCAAAACTTCTATGGGATAGCCTCCGTGACTTTGGTCCGAAGCGAATTTACAAACCCTAATACCGAAGGGTTTATTCCTTCCTCTTGGGATAATAGGTTTATTGTCAGCTTGACAGCAGGAAAAAGATTCGGAAAGAATTGGGAAATTGGTGCAAGGTGGAGATACCTTGGTGGAGTACCATTTACCCCCGTAGATGTAGAAACATCATCATTGAGAGAAGTTTGGGATTTAACCGGTAGGGCAGTGTTAGATTTCGATCAAATCAACGCTCAGAGATTGGCTGCCTTTAATCAACTTGATTTTAGGATAGATAAGCGCTACTTCTTCAATAAATGGAATTTAAACTGGTATTTTGATGTGCAAAACGCCTTGAATTTCCAAGCTCAACAGCCTCCCACCCTGATTCCGGTGAGGGAATCCGACGGAAGCATCAGAATTGATCCAAACGATCCTACAAGGTATCAGATGAGATTTATAGAAAATACTGCCGGAACCATCCTTCCGACTATTGGGATCATTGTAGAGTTTTAATTTCCTGAACTCAATTTCTCCAATAGAGATTTAAAAACTCCTCGGAAAATAGTGCCGCGAATAATTACTCAGTTTTAAAAAAATAGAAATAAAAAAAGACTTACAGGATCTGTAAGTCTAAAGTGGAGGATAACGGAGTCGAACCGATAGCCTGTCCCGAAGTATTTCGGGAACCTTCCCGCAGGCTTGCGGGACGCTCTAACCAGCTGAGCTAATCAGGAAATCGATGTATTTTCTACTTTTTTTCCTTTTGATCTGGATTTCTCTTTTTAGAGCATCTGACTTGGTCTGGAAATCTTCAATATATCTGATAGTCCACTCAGGCGCCCCTTTTTTTGTTGATGGAGTAGCACCTGAGTTATGATGCCTGAGCCTGGCTTCCAAATCATTAGTGGAACCAATATAGAACTGGTTGATTTTAGGAGAGTAAATGATATAGACAAAATATAGATCTTCCATAAAAATGGTATAAAATAAAAAAGACTTACAGGATCTGTAAGTCTAAAGTGGAGGATAACGGAGTCGAACCGATGACCTCTACACTGCCAGTGTAGCGCTCTAGCCAGCTGAGCTAATCCCCCATAATTTTTTTATGTGCCTCTAGCCATCCCGATAGCTATCGGGATAATCCCCCAAAGTTTCAATCTTTATATTCTCTAGCCATCCCGATAGCTATCGGGATAATCCCCCAAAGTTTCAATCTTTATATTCTCTGGCCATCCCGATAGCTATCGGGATAATCCCCCATTTGGGTTTGCAAATATAGAAAGCCTTTTGATTTGGACAAAGGAAATTATCAATCAGGAGAATATTTTACTCTGGTAAGAATACTTCTTCCCAAAGTTACTTCATCTGTAAATTCCAATTCTCCGCCTATTGGTATACCCCTTGCGATTGTGCTTACCTTTATCTGATGTTCATTTAACTTTCGGCTAATGTAGAATGAAGTTGTGTCTCCTTCCATGGTGGCAGGAAGTGCCATTATGACTTCTTTTACTTTTTCCTCAGCATGTGAATTAAGGATTCTATTTATCAAAGAATCAATCTTGAGTTCATCGGGGCCAATACCTTGAATCGGAGAAATAACTCCCCCCAAAACATGATAAAGTCCATTGTATTGGGAAGTGTTCTCTATAGCAAGTACATCAGGGATGTCCTCTACTACACAGATCAAACTTTTATCCCGTCTTTTCCCATTGCAGATGCTGCAGATTTCTGTATCCGATATATTATGGCAAAGGCTGCAATATTTAATATTTTTTCTTAATGCTGTGATAGCACCGGCAAGATCATCGCTGACAGATTCTTTTTGCTTAAGAAGATATAATGCTAATCTCATGGCAGTTTTTTTACCGATACCAGGCAATCTGCTGATTTCAGTTACTGCGTTTTCTATCAATTTGGAAGAATATTCCACGGGTATAAAAAATTATAAAACAGCAGCTTGAATACCTGCATCCAAAATTGCCTGACACATAGGTTTGAGTTTTTCTCTACTGCCCTTTTTCACTGCACATTTTCCTTTGTAATGTATGATCAAAGTGCATTGTTCGGCTTGTTCAGCGCTGTGTTGACAGACTTTGATCAGGACTTTGGTGACATGTTCAAAAGTATTGAAATCATCATTGAATACCACAAGTTCGCATTCCTCGATATCTATCAGCTCCTCGACCAAAACATCTTCTTCTTGAAGCATGGGATTTGAGTATGTATTTAAATTCATTTTGCAAATTTAATAATTATAGACAACTTAGCACAATTGACTTTAAATCATATATGGATTCAAATTTAGTTTTAATCGTCATAACATCATATTTTGTTCTATTGTTTTTGATTTCCTGGTTTACTTCAAGAAACGTATCAAAGGACACATTTTTCACAGGGGATAGGCAATCTCCATGGTTTTTGGTTGCATTTGGAATGATCGGGGCTTCCTTATCAGGAGTTACTTTTATTTCTGTTCCCGGTGAGGTAGGAAATACAAATTTTTATTATTTCCAAGTCGTTTTGGGATATACATTAGGTTATTTTGTAATAGCAAAGGTTTTATTACCACTTTATTACAAGCTAAATCTTGTTTCGATCTACGCTTATCTCGAAAGTAGATTTGGATTTTGGTCATACAAAACCGGTGCATTTTTCTTTATTTTGTCAAGAACCCTCGGATCTTCTATCCGTGTATTTCTGGTTGCGGGAGTTTTACAGCTAATTCTTTTTGACAATTGGGGGATACCCTTCTGGGTTTCGGTATTGATTACTGTTTCTTTGATATGGGTCTATACCCACAAAGGCGGGATCAAAACTGTAGTATGGACTGATACATTGCAAACATTTTTTATGCTTTCGGCCGTAGGAATCAGCATTTATCTGGTTGGAAAAGATTTAGGTATTTTGAAAATTTCTGAGTTTATCGGAACAATAGCTGCCGATTCAAGGTCTGAAATCTTCAATTGGGATTGGAAATCAGGAACCAATTTCTTTAAACAATTTGCTTCAGGGGCTTTTATAACAATTGTTATGACTGGATTGGATCAGGATATGATGCAAAAAAACCTGACTTGTCGGAATTTAGGTGATGCTCAGAAAAACATGTTTTGGTTTACCATTATTCTTGTTTTTGTAAATCTTATGTTTCTTTCACTTGGCCTTTTACTTTACCTATATGCCGAAACAAACGGGATTGCTTTACCGGTAAGGTCCGATGATTTATATCCTTTTTTGGCAACACAGCAATTTACTGCATTCGCAGGAATTGTCTTTGTCCTAGGGATTACTGCGGCAGCTTATTCCAGTGCCGATTCTACCTTGACTGCCTTGACTACCTCTTTTTGTTATGACTTTCTTGAAATTGAAAAGAGGTATGAAGTGGATAGGCAGATAACTGTTCGAAAACAGGTTCACATCTCATTCACTTTACTGATGTTTGTAGTGATCCTTGTTTTCCGATGGTTAAATGACCAAAGTGTAATCAATGCAGTATTTATAATTGCAGGCTATACCTATGGGCCATTACTGGGGCTATATTCTTTTGGATTATTTACAAAATGGCAAGTCAAGGATAAATTAGTTCCTTACCTTGCTGTAGCCGCACCTGTTTTGGCTTTTATCATCAGCCAGAATTCTGAAAAATTGCTATGGGGTTATAAATTTGGTTTTGAAATATTGATTCTTAACGGACTTCTTATGTTTACAGGGCTTTACTTGTTAAGAAAGCGATAGATCAAAGGTCCTGCTTGGCAATTAATTCATTAATCTTTTTCAGCCTGATAATATTATTTTCAAGGGTACTGCTGCTGCCATCGAGATCGACCAATATTGAAATCAATCCATTTGATTTCTTTTGGTTTTCAAAAGACTGATTGACTTTTGGAGATACTGAAATCAATTCTTGAACATCTACTTGGTACAAATCCGCCAATTTGATGGCATCTTCCATTTTAAGATTGGATCTCCCTTGTTCATACCTGGAATAGGCAGTATAATCTTTTTTACCTAAATATTCGGCAATGTATTCTTGGGTATATCCTCTTAAAACACGGTGCTTTCTAAGATTTTCTGCAATGTTACTTTTTAATGCTGTTTCCATAATCAAACGATTTTGTGAAATTGTTGCAAAAAGCATACATATTTGGCCGATTTTTAAAAAAAATGTTGATTTTTTTTCTACTTTCTTCTTTTTTGAAGCTAAAAAAGGTGTTTATTCATCTAATTTAAGTGAATTTGGATCCCAAAAGTGATTTTCAAAGTTTGTGATTTTATCTTCAATTACATTGATTCCCTCCAATTTCAGAAGCCTTTCCATTTCATTGGGATTTCCAAAATGGTGCTTTCCCGTAAGAAGTCCATTTCTGTTTACCACTCTATGTGCAGGAATGTCAACTTGGGAATGCGAAGCGTTCATAGCGTAGCCAACCATCCTTGCACCACTTTTCAGGCCTAGATAATTGGCAATGGCACCATAAGAGGTGACTTTGCCCTCAGGGATAAGTCTTACCACCTGAAAGACCAAATCGAAATAATTTTCATTTTTCATTCAGCAGGTTGATTAAAAAAAGATGTAGTTCTGATTCAACTTCTTTTGCGATGTTGACAGGAGTTTCCATTGATACTTTTAAAATCATGATTTCTTTTTGAATTGCCTGAAGGGAAAGGTTAAGAAAAGAAACCTCCTTTTTTGCTAATCTATCTGAAAAAGTCTGGTTTAAAAGTTCCCTTATCTTTGAGACTTCATATTTAAATCCTATGGGTAATTCCATCATGAATTCGATTTTTTTTTGATCCAAATGTTTGAAGTTGGTCACTTGGGTGTTCAAAATTAAGCTGTTGGGAATAATTGTCATATGCCCGTCCTCTTGTTTGACTACCACATTCAGCAGGGTAATATCCTCAATTACGCCCTGAGTCTCACCGATTCTTATGGTATCGCCCAATGAAAATTGATCCGTAAACATCATGATCAAACCATTTATCATACTGTTGACATAATCTTTGCTCAGAATAGCAATTGCTGCGGCAACGATTGTCAAACTTGTAAGGAATTCAAGAGGATGAATATCAAAAGCCAGCATCAAAGCAATGACAAAAACCAATGAATTTAGTATATTCGAAATCCATGAAATACCAAGAAGGAAGTTACCGTGAAACTTTTCATCTTTAGCTTTGCTTAAATATATTCTGGCCGTAATAAGTCTGCCTAAAGAAATAAGGATATTACCACCAAGCAAAAACAAAATAGCTTTGGATAAACTGTTCATTCCAGGGTAATTACTAAAAAATTCCTGAACGATTGGGGAAAATTTACTCCCAAAAAACAATACCAGATAAAGGAATAATTTAAGGAAAAAGATTCTTTTTTTCTTTGTCTCAGTACTTTTGAAAGGGGAAATATTGGTTTCCATGGTTAAAATAAATTATCGGAATCTATAAAAAGAATACAAACATAAAATAATTATTTATGGAACGGAATATTATTATCACCGGGGCTGCAGGAAACCTGGGAAAGGCTGTTGTGGAAAAATTCAAACGTGAGGGATATAGAGTCATCGCTACAATTCTACCGGAATCCGGAGAGGAAGTGGAAGAAGCAGATGATGTCTATGAGTTAGATGTCACTGATGAAAAAGCAGTATCGGCTTTTGCAAGTGAATATCACATGCAATATGGAGAAGTGGATGCCATTGCATTATTGGTGGGCGGGTTTGCTACCGGCGGAATAGAAGAAACAGGTTTAATGGACTTTGAAAAAATGTTAAAATTAAATTTTTATTCAACCTTCAATATGGTTAAAAACTTCCTTCCAGTTATGAAAAAAGCAGATTTTGGCAATTTTCTTTTTATCGGAGCAAGACCGGCATTGCAACCAAAAGACGGAAAAAGCGTTGTGGCATATGCTTTGAGCAAACGGTTGGTGGTAGAATTATCGAAGTTTGTAGCGGAGGAAACTGAGGGTTCTAAAATTAGGGCACATATTTTTGTGCCGAGTATAATCGATACTCCTCAAAACCGTGAATCTATGCCGGATTCAGATTTTTCCAAGTGGGTCAGTCCATTTGAAATAGCTGAGGCGATGCATTATGCAGTCAATAATCCTGCGCTTAGGAATACAACTTTCAAATTATATGGAGGCGTTTAACCAAATTTAATCAAAATGAAAAAATCAGCGAAACTCGTTTTAATGTTAGTAATTTTATTCGTTGGACTGGCCAAAGGTCAATCAGATACCGATACGAGAAAATTACGGGATTTTAATACCATCAAAGTTTCCAATTCGATCAAAGCTGAATTGGTAAAAGGTGATGAAAATCAGGTGACAATAAAAGTTTCCGGCATAGACGTTGGAAAAGTTGAAACGGCCGTTGTAGGTGAAACGCTTGAAATAAAATTGGCCAAAGGAAACTATAGAAATCCTTCAGTCACTGTGGTTGTGACTTATGTTGAATTGTTGGGTATAGAAGCCAATACAAGTGCCCGTGTTGTTTCTAAAAACCCCATAGTCGCCCGGGAAGCATATTTATCAGCTACAAACAGTTCTTATTTGGAAGCGGAAATGCAGTCAGATATATTACACATTACCGCTGCAACCAATGCTAGAATTTTTGTGAGTGGAAAAGCAGAAGAACTTAATATAAAGGCTTTCACCAATGCAGAAGTTGATGGGAAGAAGCTAACAGGTGATCAAGTAAATGTACAGGCAAATACTGCCGCAAATGTCAGTTTTGATGCGATCAATTCATTGGAGGGTTCTGTTGCCACAGCTGCTAAAGTTTTTTATGGCGGAAATCCGAAACAGTTGGATGTAAAATCAAGTACAGGAGGATCTATTCAGAAAAGATGAAAAAGCATTTAATACTATTATCGGGATTTTTGTTTTTCTTCATGACGCCATTGATCGCGCAGGAAGAAATTGCAGTAGAGCAGGTGATTGTCTCTCTTTTTGAAGGGATGAAAAATAAGCAAGAAGAATTATTGAGAAATGCTTTTCATCCTGATGCCATCATGCAGACAGTTGTCCATGCGGAATCAGGTTCAACAATTGCCTCCAATTCAGTTGCGGATTTTTTGAATAGAGTTATGAATACTCCTGAAGGCACTGTTCTTAATGAAAGGATCTTGGACTACCAGATTAAAGTTGACGGTCACATGGCAACCGCCTGGACTCCATTTGAGTTTTATGTCAATGATGTTTTCAGTCATTGCGGTGTAAATTCTTTTCAGCTGATCAAAACAATTGACGGGTGGAAAATCATTTATATTATTGATACAAGGAGAAAGAACTGTGGGATTTAGTGTTTAAAATTTACTAATATCTTTGAAATTCCGAGTATGTTTGAATAATAGAGGGTGTAATAGCATCCAGATACAGTAATACACCCAACCAATTCAAAGATTATTCTACACCTAATCAGGCTTATTGTGCCTCTGTTTTTAAAAGAAAATTATTAAAGTTCCAAGCTAAAAGAAGAATTAAAAATCGGTTATTGGAAATGCAGTAAATATTGTTTTACAAACTATGTGGGTCAATAATCTTTAACCCATCAATATTTTTAAAGTCTGATATATTGCGAGAGATTAGAACTAAATCAAAGACTAATGCCGTAGCTGCAATGATGGCATCGGGTAATTTAGTTTTGCGTTTTTTACGGATTTCAATTGTAGCTTCTACTACATTGTCTGTCAAATTCAAAACAGCAGCATCATTAATGAAATTAGAAATAGTTTTGTTATGTTCATCAAGAGAATTAAAGCCCAATAATTCAATTTTGGTTACTACCGAAATATTTGGAATGACATCAATAATGCCATTCAAAAAAATCATTCCTGAAGCAGGAAGTTTATTGCCCAGGTAATCAATTACTGCATTGGTATCAATTAAATACTGCGGTTGTTCCATTCGTTACGGCTTCGTGTTACATAATTTTGAAGTTCGTCAGCCACATCAGATGGTAGCTTTCCAGCATACTTTTCAGAAAGTTTTTCCTGTGGTTGAATATTTTTTTTAAGAACTTTGATAATATTTAAATCTTCCAAATCCTCTAAAAGCTTGTAAGCCTTTTGATTATTGATTTGTACTAAAACTGTTTCCATCGTTGAATTATTTTAATATTGTCAAAATTTAAAATCTGTACCTGACTTTATCAACAGAATAACTGGTACTCCTTTCTACACTGTATTCATTTGCAAGTATCATTCCTTTATTTCAATTACCTTAAATTCAGTTCTTCTATTGGTCTGATGTTCTTCCTCGGTGGTAGCATTGGCAATGATCAATTGACGTTTTCCATAGCCTTTGGCTACTAGTCTGCTCTCATCAATCCCCTGTGAAACCATATAGGCGACAGCTGATTCCGCTCTTCTTTGTGATAAGGCATCGTTATAGGAATCACTTGCCCTATCATCAGTGTGTGAACTAAGTTCAATCCTGATAGAAGGATTATCCTTTAGGATTTTGACCAATTTGTTCAATTCCAAGGCAGCATCAGGCCTGATATCGGCTTTATCCAAATCATAATAGATGTTATCCAATACTATGGATCTTTCCAGAATCAATGGTTCCAATACTATAGTGGTATCCAAAGTTATATTGGTGACTTCCTGAATAAGGTCTTCTGTTCTTGGAGTTTTCCCGATTGTGCTATAAGTAATACTCTTCGCAAAATATCCGCTTTTAGAGGCAATAATGGAGAAATTCTGATCAGGTGCCAAAGTAAATCTTAACCTGCCGTTTTGATTTGAAAAATCCCCACCAATATTTTTATTCGTATTATCATATAGGACCACGCGTGTCTGAGGTAGGATTTTTTCTGCCCCACTATCATCAGTTTCTTTAGTGGTTACATTAAGCAACACATTGACAATTTTTGGTTTAGGGGTTTTATCTTCAAAATAATAAATGTCATCATCTCCCATTCCGCCTTCTCTGTTGGAAGAAAGAAATCCTTCGGTCGGATACTTGGTGAAGAAAATGCCAAAATCATCGGCAACAGTATTGATGTTTGGTCCAAGGTTTTTTACCACCCATCCTTGTTCAGTATTTTCTGCTACAAAAAGATCCAATTTCCCAAAACCGGCATGACCGTCGGAAGCAAAGAAAAGTTTGCCATCAGAGGCCACGTAAGGAAACATTTCATTGCCCGAGGTATTAATAGGAACTCCAAGTCTTACGGCATTCCCGAAATCACCATTAGCCAATTTAGTGGCTTTGTAAAGATCAAAGCCACCCAAACCTTCAGGGCGTAGCGAGGCAAAGTATAATTCATTTCCATCCGGACTAAAGGCAGGAGTAGTATTGGTGTAAAATTCATCCTCATTGACCGGCATCCAAATCGGTTGGGTAAAACCCCCACCTCTAAAATAGGAGGCAAAAAGCTGTACATCGGGTAAATCTTTTGGAGACCTTGAATTGGCCCTTGCATAAATTAAGGTATTGCCATCAGGGCTGATGGCTAAAGATCCTTGATTGAGATTGTCTTCATTTCGAAATTCCGGTAGGGCCTGTACATTCTGAACATCGACTTTAATTCCTTCTACCCTGGTTCTGAACATTTTCAGATAAGGAGTGCCTGTTGCCAAATAAATTCCGCTACTTTGTCTATTACTCGTGAAATATAAAAAACCTTCATTAGCTATGGGAGAATATTCTGCTAAGGGTGTATTCAGCAGCTTATAATTTTCAACTTCCATAAATGGAAAATAGTCTACAATTTCATCCAGTTTGTTCAAATTGTCTATTTCCCGGCTCAATATTCTCAGATAGTTGTCATCAAGCGTCAGATTTTTGGCTTTTGAATAGGCTTCTTTTGCTTCTTCATACTGGCCTTGGCTTTTCAGACTTTGACCGAGCCTAAAATATGTATCAAAAGTTTCCTCTTCCATAGCCACTTTTTCATAGTATGGTTTGGATTGTTCAATCCGATTGGTCAAGCGATAGCTTTCTGCCACATAAAGATTAGCTTCTTTGTTTTCAGGATCTTCTTCCAATATTTTGGAAAATGAACTTATGGCAAGCTGATAATCGCCTTCTTGAAACTGGTTTTGTCCTTTTTGGTACAAACTGGTGCAGGAACTAATCAGTAAGACCGTCAAAACCAGATATACAGCAATATGCTTCATGGGTATTGTCAATAGGTTATTCTCAATGATTTAAATATAGGACATTAATCAATTTAATTCGCAAAGAATTTGTTCAACCAGCTATCTTTTGCATTGATCAGCCATTTGTTTTCCAAATCTCTTTTTTCTCTAACGAGAGGATTGAGGACAAGGGTTTCAGGTTGCAGCTTACCACTGCTTATACTTTCTTTTATCTTAAAGACGGAATTCACTGCAAGCTTGTCCTTCTCTTCAAGAAAACCCACTTTCCCCTGATCCAATAAATTAATACCAAGTTTTTCCTCTATTTCTCTTAGGATACGGACCGAACTGTCAATGGAACAGCCAGAAGCACCAAGCCGACTTTCATCTACTGAGAATACAATCACCTGGTTAAACTTGATAGAAAAAGAAGTTGGCATCACACTGCCATGCGTATTCCATTGATTACAAAAAACCTCCAATTGTGAAGAAATCCACTCCGTTTCTTTTGGGGTAAAATCTCTATCGGATTGGTATACCCATATTCTTGAGTGGGCGGGCATTTGATCAAATTCCAAATACATATGTTTGATTATTTAAATATCTTAAAATAAGGAGAATTCACTCAAATTAGTTCTCTTAATTAACGGAGAAAAGAAGGATTGGGTATTATAATTCAACAATTAAATCCGCTAATCAAACCATGATATTCCGTTAATAATTTGAAATAAATGGTTTGATGGGGCCTACTCTAAATTTAAATCAAGCCATTTGTCTGCTTTTTCTTGCGCCTACTTCCAAAAGGGAATTAAATCAACTCCGCCAATGGTATCTTCCTGATCAAATACCCATATCCTTTGCAAGCATTTCTGCCAGGTCATAAACTTTTACTTCATGCTCTTTTTCTTTATTTTTCACCCCATCCGACATCATTGTCAAGCAGAAAGGACAACCTACAGCTATGGCCGAAGCTCCTGTTGCCAATGCTTCCTCAGTCCTTTCGATATTGATGTCTTTTTTTCCGGGCTCGGGTTCTTTGAACATTTGCGCACCACCGGCCCCACAGCAAAGTCCTTTGGTACGACACCTTTTCATTTCCACTAATTCTATGTCCAAAGCTTTGATTACTTCTCTTGGCGCTTCATATACATCATTCGCTCGCCCCAGGTAGCAGGAATCATGAAAGGTGATCTTTTTACCTTTAAATTCTCCTCCTCCTTTTAAAGTTATTTTCCCAGCATTGATCAGTTGCTGAAGGAATTGGGAATGGTGCAATACTTCATAATTTCCGCCCAAAGCAGGATATTCATTTTTGATGGTATTGAAACAGTGGGGGCAGGCGGTCACTACTTTTTTGATGTCATAGCCGTTCAAAACCTGAATATTTGCTACGGCCTGCATCTGAAACAGGAATTCATTTCCCGCTCTTCTTGCCGGATCACCGGTGCAAGCCTCTTCAGTTCCCAATACTGCAAAATCCACTCCGACCTTATTGAGTATTTTGACAAAAGCTTGGGTTACTGTTTTATATCGGTCATCAAAAGATCCAGCACAGCCAACCCAAAAAAGAATTTCTGGGCTTTTGCCGGAAGCGGCCATTTCGGCCATGGTGGGTACTTTATATGTTGACATTTTTATAGATGTGAGATGTGAGACATAAGACATGAGACTTGAGACATGACCACTAGAAATTCTTGTGGCTCACGTCTTGAGTCTTATGTCTATTTATTTTACTTCTTCATTTTTCACTTTATCCGCCCAATTGAACCTGTCAGTTGGAGGAAATTTCCAAGGAGAAAATGATGTTTCCATATTTTGGAACATGGCATTCCATTGGGCAGGAGAGGCGGATTCCTCCATAGATACATATCTTCTGAGTTGTAAGATAATGGATAGTGGATCAATATTGATGGGACAAGCTTCCACGCAGGCGTTACAGGAGGTACAGGCATTGATTTCTTCTTTGGTAATGTAATCTCCCAATAAAGATTTCCCGTCTTCAAGCCCTTGGCCGCCTTTGTCTAGGCTCTTTCCGACTTCTTCCGCCCGGTCACGGACATCCATCATGATTTTCCTTGGGGAAAGCTTTTTGCCGGTGATATTGGCGGGGCACTCAGCGGTACATCTTCCACATTCAGTGCAACTATAAGCATTCATCACATTGACCCATGTCAGGTCATTGATGTCTTTGGCACCAAATCTTCCAATCTCGGTAGGAGGTTCCTGGGCACTTTCAGTTGCCAATCCCAGCATCATATTTACCTCATTTGTCACTTCAGGCATGTTTTTCATTTCACCTTTTGGCTTAAGGTTGGAATACCAGGTATTGGGAAAGGCCAGGAAAATATGTAAGTGCTTGGAGTAGGTCACATACACTGCAAAACCCAAAATACCTATAATATGAAACCACCAGGCAAATCTTTCAATAAATATCAAAGACGCATCTCCCATGCCTTCAAACAAAGGTTGAATCATGCTACTGAAAAATAGACCATTAAGCAAATTATAATGATCCACACCTCTTGCAGCCAAAATCTGATCCGTAGCATTCATAGTCAGGATTGCTAACATAAGAATGATTTCGATTACCAATATCAGATTGGCATCCAAAGAAGGCCATCCTTTCATCTCCGGTTTTGTAAACCTTTCCACTTTAATTACATTTCTTCGCACAAGAAAAGCCACACAGGATACTAAAACAGCAATAGCCAAGAATTCAAAGATATTCATTGCCACACCATAAGCTGCACCCAAAAATGGAGCAAAAATCCTGTGACTTCCGGAAATACCATCGATGATAAATTCGAGCACTTCAAGATTGATGATAACAAAGGCTACATATATCAATAGGTGGAGAAATGCAGGTCCAAATCTTTTGAACATCTTCTGCTGTCCAAATGCAACCAATAGCATAGTCTTCCATCGCTTATCTTGTTGGTCATTTCTGGTCTCTCCTTTGCCCAAGAAAATGTTTCTCCTTAAATAGCGGACTCTTTTGAATAAAATATAGGCGGCCACCGCAATTACAAGGATAAAAACCAGTTGTGGTAAAATGCTCATATTGTTTGATTTAGCGTTTTTGGATTGGATTTATATTAATTTTTTGTTCAAATGGTTTGCTTGAAAGGTTCAAATATCTACCTTTGCATCACTTTATCAGAAACGGTGATATAGCTCAGTTGGTAGAGCATCGGACTGAAAATCCGTGAGTCGGTGGTTCGAGTCCACTTATCACCACAGGCCCCTTTGAAAAAAGGGGCTTTTTTTATGTCCAAATTTAGATCCGAGGCTGAGGTTGAAGAATTCATTTTCCCTAATTTGAAAGTGGCAAAATAATAAATAGTAGGCATGCATACTATTTTTATCCATAATTTAAATTCAATCTAATTTCTGATTTTTTTTCCAAATTGCTGTAACATTTCAAATTTCCAATCATCATCTACCTGAATGAAGACTTTTTTTGAAGCACATATATGGACGCTAAAAAACAAACTCTACAGAATGGCATACCTCTGGGTGAAAGACAGGGATGTCGCTCAGGATGTATTGCAGGCTGTTTTTGAAAAAGCATGGCAAAGAAAAGAGGAGCTTCAAAAAATGGATAATCCCACCGGATGGATGGTAAAAAGCTTGAAAAACGAGAGCCTTCAATATTTTCGATCGATCAAAAAGATTGAACCAATTGAAGGTATTGATTTTCAGGCAGGGATTGAGGAGGATAAAGAGGGGGTATCTGAACGTGTGAATTTGGTATTTCAATTCTTGGAAAAGTTACCTGATAAACAGCGGGAGATCTTTGAGTTGAGGGAAGTAGAAGGTTTGACATATGAAGAAATTGCTGAATATCTTGAAATAAGTCTGGATCAGGTTAAGGTCAATTTGCATAGAGCAAGAAAAGCATTACGGGACTATTTTAGAGTTAGAAATGAAAAATCAACTGGATAAATTATTTGACAAATACTGGGAGGGTGAAACTTCTCCTGAAGAGGAAAAAATCCTTAGGGACTTGCTTTTGCAGTCAGAAGGTTATGAAGCAGAAAAAGATTTTTTTCTTGGATTGGAAGAAATCGCTGCAATCAAGGAAAATGACCTCACTTTGGAAAAACCGATTAGAAAATTCAGTTTTTCAAGATGGCTGAGTATTGCTGCCTTGTTTTTGGTTTTTCTCGTTGCGGGGGTTACGATTCGTCAAAACCTTCAAAAACAAGCTGAAGAAGAGGCTTATGAAAAAGTGATGAATGCATTTGCACTGATCAATGAAAATATGCAAAAAGGTACGGGAAGTTTGGAATTGATGCAGGATTTCAGGCATCTCAATGCTCCTCAGGAAATTTTCGAAATTAAAGAAACTAAGTAAAGGATATGAAAAGAAGTATTTTATTAATCGCTATATACCTGATAGTATCAGGAGTACAGGCCCAGGACGATGCCATAATGAGGTTTTTTTCCAAATACATGGAAGATGACCGCTTTTCCAGGGTATATATCAGTCCCAAAATGATGCAGATGGCAGGAGGATTTTTGAAATCGGAAGGTGAAGGTGCTGACAAAGATGCAGCTGATTTGGGTGAATTGATCAGTAAGGTGAGAGGGATAAGGATTTTAACTGCTGACAGCATAAATGGAAAACCACTTTATACAGAGGCTATGAATACGCTTTCAAAGAACAAATATGAAGACCTGATGGATGTGCAGGACAAGAGTTCAAGTGTGAAATTCATGGTTAGGGAAGAAGGTGGGAAAGTGAAAGAGCTGTTAATGATTACAGGTTCATCTGAGAGTTTTGCCCTACTGAGCATGCTGGGGGATTTTACCTATCAGGATTTGAATATTTTGGCAGATAAGACCAATATGCCTGGTATGAAGGAATATAAAAGTGGAAATACAAACAAATGAAAATCATATAAACCAACTAAAAAATGAAAAATTTAACCTTATTGCTGTTTTTCTTTATTTTGAGTACAGTTGCTTTTTCGCAAAGCAAAAGTGTAGAAGCGCTTTATCAAAAGTACAAGTCCAATGATGACTTCTTCCATATGGATGTTGGAGGCAATTTTATGAATTTTGCCAAAGGATTCAATGTGAAATTGGATGAAGCCGAGATGGAAGGAATTGTTCAATCCTTGGAAAGGGTAAAATTATTTAAATTACCAGAGAACAGTCCAAATGGGAAAGCCGAATTCAAAACGCTCCACAAGGCCTTGGAAAAAGAAAAGTATGAAGTGATGTTAGAAGCAACTGACAAAGGAAATGGGATTTTGATTTTTACCAAAGGAGATAAACAGATCAGTGATGTCGTAGTGCTCCTAAATGATAAAGAGGGAGATCTTATGGTAGTGGAATTGCAGGGTAATTTTGATTCTAAAGCATTGGCTGATGCTGGAAAAGCTATCCGATAGATAAAAAAAACTATAGATTGAATGTTTGATAATAGCGTGGTAGAAATAAATACCACGCTTTATTTTTTATATTTTGTTATGATGTATTGAATATTTTTTTCTTCTATGTCAGAAAATCTTTGGACAAAATTTTAATTGGTTTTAGTAAAGAATAGTTAAAATATTCTCACCATGGCATCGATTCCGAAAAAATTTTATGTAATTATTAAATCCGTAAAAATTATTTTATTTTTTTGAATAATCATTAATAAAACATAATATATTTTGTATTATTTGTAATTAAGGAAAATTTGGTCTAGGTTTGTATCGAAGTCATTCCACAATTTGACTTAATTCTTCCCAAGGTAACCGGCCTCACATTGTTTGAAATAGGGAAAATCCCTAAGAGGTAATTCAAGACAAAAATTTCTAAAACCTATTAACTATTATTACCATGAAAAAAGTAATCATTGCACTCATCTTTGCAGTTGGCGTTTCAGTAAGCGCCATGGCAAACACAGCAGGTTCCGAAGAACCTGAAAAAACAGCGGTATCCCTTAAAAAAGTGGATCAAAACAAAGTCCAGTTATTCTACGGTCTCCATGAAGAGAGTACCATATTGGTGAAAATCTTTGATGAAAATCATTTTCTGGTACAGAAAGACAGAACTGTATCCAAAAATGCATTTGCCAAATATTATGATTTTTCCCAATTGGCTCCCGGAATTTACAAAGTAGAGCTCTTTTCCAACAATGAATTGGTAGATGAGATCGAGATGGACATGCGCAACATAGCAGCGCAACCTACAGTTTATTCAAGTTTGGAAAAAGTAGACAACAACAAATATAAATTGCTTGTCAATTCAATATTGGCTTCAGATATGTCTGTGTATATATATTCAAATGACCAATTGATACATGAAGAAAAATTTGATAACGTAACTGGATTTCAGAAACTCTATAAAATGGAAGGAGTAAGCTCAAATTCAAAACTGGAGTTTTTTGTAAAAACAAGTGACGGCTTCAAAAATTTAATGGCAGCCAAATAAACTAAACCAACAATAAAAATAAAAAGGCCAAGGTGGGAACCTTGGCCTTTCACTATTTTATCAACTTGATTTATAAAAAGTACTTCAATTTGACAACTTCTTTTTCACTGAGAAATCTGAATTTTCCTCTTGGGAGGTCCTTTTTATCCAAACCGGCATACATTACTCTGTCCAGACCGACTACTTCATAACCCAAGTGTGCAAAGATTCTTCTGACAATCCTGTTTTTCCCTACGTGGATCTCAAGACCTAATATGGTTCTGTCTTTGGAGAGAACCTGTATATCATCCACTTTGACTGGACCGTCTTCCAAGGTCAACCCTTCAGATATTTCTTTTTCATGGTTGCTTGTGATCGGTTTGTCCAAAGTAACCTGATATATTTTTTTGATGTTATTTGAAGGATGCGAAAGTTTGGCAGCCAATTCTCCATCATTGGTAAACAAAAGCAAACCTGTGGTATTCCTATCCAGCCTTCCTACAGGAAATACTCTTTCTTTGCAGGCATTTTCCAAAAGATGCATCACTGTTTTCCTTTCCATTGGGTCGTCTGTAGTAGTGATAAAATCCTTGGGTTTGTTCATCAGGATATAGACCGGTTTCTCAGGATTGATTAATTTACCTTTATAGATGACCTTATCCGTCTTGAGGACTTTGTGGCCAAGTTCTGTGATGACTTCACCATTAACCGTTATTTCCCCTTTAAGGATGAGTTGGTCTGCTTCTCTTCTTGAGCAGATTCCGGAATTTGAAATATATTTGTTCAGCCTAAAAACATCGGAAACCTCTTTTTTTCCATGGTTTTTTTCCAATTTATCAAAATTATACTGAGGTCTTTCTTCCTGTGGAGTTTGTGTTGAAAAGGGTTTCTTGAATTTTTTCTTATAAGGAGTTTCCTTTGGAAGTTCAGATTTGGGGACCATTTCATAGATTGGTTTTTCGTCTTTCCCACGTCCTCTATAGACACTCTTAAATTCCCCTTCCTTTTTTTCTTCTACAGGTGATTTTCTGCTTTCTCTTGTATCTGCGGGTTGGCTCCTTTCCTCTCTTGAACCTCTGTACGAATTCGGTTTTTTCTCACTTCCTCTTTCTACAAAAACACTTTGGGATTCCCTATCCTCGGATTTTTTTCTGGGTTCTCTTGTGTCATCAGTTCTTTTTTGATAGGAAGGCTTTTCTGGTTTATCAAATCTGCCTGATTTTTTAAAATCTGATTTTGAATAGTCTTTATCCTTGGAAAAACCACTTTTTTTAAAATCCTTTTTTTCAAATGCTTCATCACCATAAGGCTTGGATTTTTTGTAGTCTTTCCCTGAAGAAAATTCTTTTTTCTCTCCGAATTTACTTCGCCCTTTTTCAGGGCCTGATTTGCCTTCACTTTTACGATCAGGTCTTCTGCTGTTATCTTTTTTCATTGTATGCAGCATCTCTGCTGGATTTATATAAATTCCTTTTAGGTGGAAATTAACTCCCTGAATCTAAAAGGGATGCAAAGATAAGCAAAGTTCCATTAAAAAATATGAATGATTTAATTCTTGGAATAAAAAGCTTCAACAGCTGCCCGAACCGAGCCATATTGCAACAGTAATTCTTTGGCCCCACTTTCTTCCAGGCCTGTGGATTCCATAATCATACGCGTTCCCCTTACAACCAATTTTTTATTGGAAAGCTGCATATCCACCATCTTATTTCCTTTTACACGTCCCAATTTGATCATTACAGTAGTAGAGATCATATTTAAGACCAGCTTTTGGGCTGTACCTGCTTTCATTCTGGTGCTGCCTGTCACAAACTCTGGCCCTACAATAACTTGGATGGGGAACTTTACAGCTGCTGAAAGAGGTGTATTTAAATTGCAAGTGATACATCCCGTCAATAGACCAGCATTATTTGCAGCTTTGACTCCTCCTATGACATAAGGGGTAGTACCTGAAGCGGCTATTCCGATCACTGTATCATTTTCGTTGAAGCCAAATTCATTGATATCCTTCCAGGCCTGATCAGGATTATCTTCTGCATTTTCGACGGCCTTACGGATTGCATAGTCTCCTCCGGCAATAATTCCGATAACCCAGTCATGGGGAACTCCGTAAGTAGGGGGGCATTCAGAAGCATCCAAAATACCTAATCTACCACTTGTACCGGCACCAATATAAAATAATCTCCCTCCTTTTTTCATTCTAGGGATGATTTCAGCGATCAATTTTGCAATTGCATCTAATTGGTCTTCGACAGCAAAAGCGACTTTTTTGTCTTCTTCATTAATATTTTGGAGCAGAGACGGAATGTCCATTTGCTCGAGGTTATCATACAGGGATGGGCTTTCTGTTGTACTCATAGCAATTCTTGGTGATAAAGTGTTAGTCCGGCAATTGGGCCTTCAATAATCAGGTTGACATGTATTCCAGCGTCATAGGCTGCACTTCTGAGTATATCACTGTTGTGGAAGGCGATTGAACCAACAAAATTGACAGGTTTCTTTTTATAATCTTTATATTTCATGACGTGCTTTTTGAAAAAATCCTGAAAGGAATTATAGTAAAGCATGTAGCAATAAGGGTCACTGATGTGCTCTGTAATAAACCTACAAAAACTGGCCATATACCTGCCGGGAAAAGGTCTTTGATAAACATTTTCAATAATGATCTGATTATCAAGCTGAAATTTATCAATCACTTTTTCACGTAATTTTTCAGGCATTTCTTCATAAATAAAATCCTGTAAAAATTTCCTGCCGATGTATGCGCCACCGCCCTCATCTCCCAAAATATAGCCAGGGGCAGGTCTTTTGGCTATAATTACCTCTCCATCATAGTCACAGCTATTTGATCCGGTACCCAAAATGCAGGCTATTCCGGGCTGATACCCGCAGGTAGCCCTCGCTGCTGCCATTAGGTCATGATCGACATTTATTTCTGCGCTCTTAAAAATGCTTTTGAGGGCATTCGTAACCTGCAACCGGTTTTTTTGGGACCCGCATCCTGCTCCGTAATAGTAAATAGTTTCTACTTTATCCCGCAGATTCAACAAAAAGTCATCCTGAAGTTCATTGGACATTTCTTCCGCAGTTTGGTAATTGGGATTAAAACCAATACCCTTGTGTTGTCCAATTTCACCTTTTTGGTTGATCACTCTCCAGTCAGTTTTGCTGGCACCGCTATCTGCTATCAATATCATATTATTTCATCAATTGACCGATGGTCATGAATTTTTGGAATACCTCCGCAGTGTGCGGGGCATCGGGCAGTTCATCAGTCAAATCCTGTCCTGCCCAATGTTCATAATGTTTGCCATTTTTCCAGAGCCTGGATTCAGTGACATCATAAATGATGCCCTGGTAAGCTACCCAAATCTCAGGTTTGTCCTGACCGTTTCTAAGTGCCAATTGCTGTAAGCTGTAAATTTTCATTTAGAATAATTTGAGCTGGGCGTTTATCCACCTTTCAGGAATCTCGCCTGATTGAGCCATCTGATAATCCTGATAGCTGCAGGGGATTATTGTGGTTCGGTCAAATTTTTTCTGATCACCCTGCGGAACTTCCATCCACCACTTATCACTTCTTATACTTTTGTAAAATATCAGGACAGAAGGCTGTGAATCCAAAGATACAGTATATTTGATATAATCGCTGCTTTTGAAGGATAGGCTGTCTTTTCTCTCAAAAAAGCCTTCAATAAAATACCAAACCATGGTGGCAATAATGGTAGCTGTCTTGTTTCTATTGTCATCAAAATAGGGTTGATAACCATAAATGCCTATCGAGGAAAGTTTTTCATTCATTCCGGCAAACCTACAAATCTGACATGCCTCTTCCCCGGTCAGCCCAAAGGGCTGCGCATCTGCTGCACCCGGTGCATCGGCTGATTGGATGGCACAGATATCAAAACTCAATAAATCAGCATTCCGGATAAGCGGTTCAACTTCCTGGAAGTTACTCCTAAGGTTACCGACCCGGACATGGTCAAAGTGTAATTTTTCTAAAACTCCGATCAGATCGATATCCGTAAGGAAACTTTGATAAGCCAAGTGACTGTAGTTGAAAAGGAAATTGGGTTGGTGAAGAATGATGTCCTGTGAGTGTCTTTCAGAAGGAGTTCCGTCTTCTTCCATGTCAATTTTCGCATCAATGGTGAGCATGGATACCAATTTATCCAATCTTTGATATGAAAGATATTGTCCAAGATCCAAATCATGGGATCCACCCAAAAAAACCGGAAGGATCTGCTTTTTGATCAAAAATTCGCCTACCGAATAGATGGCTTTCAGTGTATCTTCTAAAGTATCTCCATTTTTCAGGTCGCCCAAATCCGCAATTTTATAAAGGCCATTCCCTTTTTTTAAGTGATAAAGTTTTTCCCTGATTTCAGAAGCACCTCTTTCAATGCTGTCATTTTTAAGAATTCCTCTTTTTTCAGTGAGTCCCACTATTGCAATCTGTAAGCCTTTTAAATCAGGAAAAGTGTCTCCGAAATAATGGATATAATTGAAAAATGAGTTAGAGCTGTATTTCTGGGAAGTGATGTACTCTGGAATAGGTTCAAAGAATTGCTGTATTTCCATTGCTCGGGTTTAGAATGCTATCCAAAAATAATTAAAAAATCCTGAGTAAATAAAAAAGTCCCGCTTTTGCGGGACTCTATTTGGTATTTTATCCTCCAAAGTCATCAAACCTGATATTTTCCTGAGGGATACCCATATCATCGAGAAGCTTCAAAACCGCTGCATTCATCAATGGTGGCCCACATAGGTAATATTCCACCTCATCCGGTTCAGGGTGGTTTTTAAGGTAATTGTCATAAAGTACCTGATGGATAAATCCGATATAGCCATCACCTTTATTGTCATCAAGAGAAGTTTTCAACTTCCAATTGTCTTCCGGAAGCGGTTCAGACAAACCAATATGGAATTGGAAATTCGGGAATTCCTTTTCAATTTCTCTGAATTGAGGAGTGTAAAAGAGTTCTTTTTTAGATCTGCCACCATACCAATAGGAAACTTTTCTATCAGTTTTCTCAGTATGGAAAAGGTGGAAAATATGTGATCTCAATGGGGCCATTCCTGCACCACCACCAATATAAATCATTTCTCTCTGGGTAGGATTGATATGGAATTCTCCATAAGGTCCTGAAATGGTCACTTTATCTCCGGGTTTTCTGGAGAAAACATAGGAAGAACAAACTCCCGGATTTACATCCATCCATTTGTTATTGGCCCTATCCCACGGTGGAGTAGCAATACGGATGGTCAACATTACTATATTTCCTTCAGCAGGGTGATTGGCCATGGAATAAGCTCGGAAGAGTTCCTCGTCATTTTTCATGGTCAAATCCCAAAGTCCGAATTTGTCCCAATCACTTTGATATACGTCTTTGGGGTGTCCCAAATCCGGATGTGGAGTGATATCCATGTCCTTGAAGTTGACAGTAATTACTGGTACGTCAATTTGAATGTATCCCCCTGATTCAAATTCAAGTATTTCACCTTCAGGTAATTTTACTTTAAATTCTTTGATAAAAGTAGATACGTTGTAGTTGGAAATAACTTCGCACTCCCATTTCTTTATTCCAAAAATTTCTTCAGGAATACGGATTTTCATATCCTGTTTAACTTTTACCTGACAGGACAATCTTACATTTCCTTGTTTTTCTGCTCGGCTGAGGTGACCTTCTTCAGTAGGCAGGACTTCTCCACCTCCTTCTTCAATGACACATTTACACATAGCACATGTACCTCCGCCACCACAGGCAGAAGGAAGGAAGATCTTCTTATTGCCAAGTGTACTCAGCAAAGTAGAGCCCGCCGAAGCAACGATGGGGTTACTTTCATCCCCATTGACAATAATTTTAACATCTCCCGAAGCAACCAATTTAGATTGGGCAAACAAGAGGATAAAAACAAGTAGCAGTATGATTATAGTAAATGCTACAATTGAGGTAATAATTACTGAACCCATTTAAATGATTATTTTACTTTTAATTTTCAGTATCGGAGCCCATTTTGGGAACACAAATATATTTATTAATCAATAAAATCGGCGAAAAAGAACTTGAATTTTCCTTTTTACTTTTTATTGATTCAATAGAGTAACTGATTAATTCTTCAGAAGGTTTAGGAGTGTAGTCAATCTGTTTTTCAACTGCCGTCTATCGATGATAAAATCCAAAAAGCCGTGTTCCAAAACAAACTCAGAACTTTGAAATCCTTTTGGCAAATCTTTTCCGATGGTTTCTCTGATTACCCTTGGACCGGCAAAACCAATTAATGCACCTGGTTCGGCTATATTAAAATCCCCCAACATGGCATAGGATGCCGTAACTCCGCCTGTAGTCGGATCTGTCAAAAGACTTATATAGGGAATAGCGGCTTTATCCAATAATGCAAGTTTTGCAGAAGTTTTTGCCATTTGCATCAAACTGAATCCCGCCTCCATCATTCTGGCTCCACCTGATTTGGAAATCATCAAAAAAGGAATTTTGTTTTTGAGGGAATGGTCGATAGCACGGGAGATTTTCTCGCCGACCACGGAACCCATTGAACCCCCAATAAAATTAAAATCCATACAAGCTACCACCAATTCAAGATTGTTCATTTTCCCAACAGCGGTCCGGACTGCATCTTTCAATTCAGTTTTTGAAATTGTTGCCTCAATCCTTGAATTATAAGGTTTGGTATCTACAAATTTTAAAGGATCACCGGAAACCATGTTTGTGTCAAGTTCGGTAAATTTATTTTCGTCAAATAAAATTTCAAAATATTCTTTGGAACCGATTTTAACATGGTATTCGTCATCAGGGCATACGTAAGAATTGTTTTTGAGCTCACGTGTATGTATAATGTTACCTTGGGGGGTTTTATACCAAAGTCCGTCAGGCGTGTCTTTTTTTTCTTCCGTAGAAGTTTTGATTCCTTTATCTGTCCTTTTAAACCAAGCCATAATATTTTTTTTAATTCTGAAACTTCCGTTTCAAGGGAATACAAATTTATAGGTATTATCCGTTAAATAAAATTTGACTTCAACTTCATTCTACCAGAGATCAGTAAGAGCCTTAAATTGCATTCTGATAAACCTGATTGGTATAAGGATTAATTTGTCTATACCTAAAGGAGCATTTAATTCTGAGGTGATTTTTCAAACTTGATAATTTCATTTGTTATTTGAAGGATTTAATTGAAATTCATACTTTCCTAACGATTTACATTCCAATATGAGCCTTACTGCCCTTCTTGTTATTTCAGCGATTATTTTAACAACTGCCTATTTTACTTATGGCAAATATGTTTATAAAAAATTTGGTCTTGATGATTCCAGAAAGGCGCCTTCTCATACGTATTCAGATGGAATTGATTATGTTCCAAGCAAGCCGATTGTGGTCTTGGGCCACCACTTTGCTTCCATTGCAGGGGCTGGACCAATTGTAGGTCCTATTATCGCTGTTACTTTTGGTTGGATTCCTGCAGTTATTTGGATACTGGTTGGGGGGATATTTTTTGGGGCAGTTCATGACTTGGGAAGTATGGCTGCTTCTCTGAGGAATCAAGGAAAATCCATTGGTGTGATCATTGAAAAAAACATAGGCAAAAAAGGAAAGCAGTTGTTTATTGTTTTTAGTTTTTCTACACTGATTCTGGTCATCGGTGTATTTGCCGATATAATTGCCAAAACTTTTGTAAATAATCCTGGAGTTGCATCAGCATCCCTTTTATTTATTGGTTTGGCAGTTGCATTTGGATTGGTCAATAAATTGATCGGAAGCAGTAAGAGAGCATTTTTGATCATTTCTATATTGGGGATTATTTTGATGTACTATTTTGTCTTTTTAGGCATGCAGTTACCTTTCGTTTTGGATTATCAAATCTGGATATATATGCTGCTTGGCTACGCTTTTATTGCTTCAGTTACCCCGGTTTCGATGTTGTTGCAGCCAAGGGATTATCTCAACAGCTTTTTATTGTATGGGTTGATCATAGCCGCAGTGGTAGGCGTTTTTATTGCCAATCCTGAAATCAAAATGGATAATGAGATTCACCTCAATGCGGATAATTTGGGTTATCTGTTTCCGGTTTTGTTCGTAACTATTGCCTGTGGTGCCATCAGCGGATTCCACTCCCTTGTTGCTTCGGGCACTACTTCCAAACAATTGGATAAAGAAAGTGATGCCAAAGTAGTTGGATTTGGAGGGATGTTGATTGAATCTTTTTTGGCGATTATTTCAGTAGCTGCGGTTATTGTTTTGAGTAGAGGGGAATATTTGGGAAGGTTGGGTGAAGAAGGCCCGGTCCCACTTTTTGCCAGTGGATTGGGGAGCATGATTGCTTCAATGGGGATTTCTGAATCCTTTGCAGTTGGATTTGTAGCTTTGACAGTTTCTGCTTTTGCATTGACAACTTTGGATACCTGTACCCGATTGGCAAGATTCACCTTGCAGGAATACTTCGAAGATGTCAAAAATCCGATTGGAGCCAAAATATCGCAAAACAGGTATATATCTACTATGGTAGTGGTGTTGCTATCCATATTGCTTTTGGCATCAGGAAGTTTTACCACGCTTTGGCCAATTTTTGGTTCTGCCAATCAACTGTTGGCTGCATTGGCGCTTTTGACCATAGCAGTTTGGTTGATGAGAAAAAAGATCAATGCTACTTTCGTGACCATACCCATGTTTTTTATGTTCACTGTCACTTTGACCTCATTGGGCTTGTTTGCATGGAAAAACTATCAGGATAAAGTTTATGTACTTTCCTTGATCGCAGGATTGCTTTTTGTTTTATCTATTTCCCTGATTGTTCTTGCGGGCAAAAGCCTAAGAAAAGAAATTGAAGAACCTGTGAAAACTACTTGAAATTGTTTAAAAAAGAGGAGTTTAGATTTTCTGGCTTAAAAAAACAACCCCGGGCCAAAGCATTGCCCGGGGATGATCAATTAATCAATCTATGGTATTAAAAACTCCTTTTGTTTTATCATTTAGTTGTGAATCCTTGTTGAAGGATGGAATGTCCTCCAACTGTGCCAGAATTCCTGATAAGCATTGATTTTCTCCAGACTTGGTGTTCCGGAATGAAATGATTTTCCGGCAAGATTGAATTTTGATTCATCTGAATGAAGAGTGTCTTCCTTAATTTGAAAATATTGAAATGACTCTCTTTTAAATGCGGCAAAACTTAGATCATCCTCCGACAATACCAGAAAAATTGGGGTTTTTCCGATGATGTCATGTATAATCCTTTGATTTTTCAGATCATTCCAGTCATAGGCATGATGAAATATACTTTTAGGATTTCCAAAAAGCATAAAGAAATGATACCTATATAAAATAGATTTTTCATCTATTGAGCTCCATCAGTTTTGGCACGTGCCACCGCGTATGCAGCTACTTTTTTTCCTTGATCGATACCTACTTCTGCATCAAATCGGTAGTGAATTCCTCCATAAAGCCGTGACATGGCTGCTTCTTCTGCCCAAAGTCTGAATTGTGCTGCGTCAGCTGGGAAGAAATAAGCCAATACTTCTGCTCCCGCAGCGGAGAAAGTACTATGTCCAGAGGTATAGGCGGGAAAATTGGGGGTTCCGAGAATGGTTTTAAAACCCGGAATTGCCTCAACTGGTCTAGGATAATGATAGTAGTATTTTGTATCCCAACATGCCACACCTGCATCCATGATGGCAGTATTCATGTAAGCGAATACCCTAGCAGTCCTTAAGGGGTTGAGTTTGTATTTCACGGTATATTCTTTTGCGAATTTGTTCCAGTGACCAGGTGGGGTATAAGAACCTATTCCATCCTCCCACCAATTGGCAATTCTTCTTTGATTTAGTGTCATATGAGCAGCAAACTTCTTCAGTTCAGCAACGTCGGTTTCGAATTGTGGTGAACCGGGAGCTGGGGGAGGGATGGACCTTACTTCTTCCACTGTAGGCACATGCCACATTTTTACCTGACCAAAGAGAGGAGTCAATCCAACTGGTCTTTGGGGTACTTCGGTATTTTGCCATTTCCATCCAAACTTTTCAAAGGCAGCATTTGCAATAGAATCTGACACTGATTTTGGAGTCTGGGCTTTAGACATGCCATCTGCCGAAGCACGCTGCATGGCCAACTTGACAACTTCTGAACCAATTTCAATACCTGCTTCAACATCGCTTTGGGTATTGATACCAGCATGAACGAGGCTTGCGATGTGTTCTCTGTATTTTTTGTCAAGAAATGATATTTCCAAGGGGAACATTACAGACAGAATCTCTTTGGAAACTTTGGCAACTGTTGCTCCATCAGAAGGATAGGATGGTAAGGTGCTAAGCAAATAGGCTGGTTTAATTCTTTCGTCCACTTGAGATGGATTTGGACGGTTATATTGGAATTTGTAATGCCAAGCGACAACTAAGGCATCAAATTGGGCCACACTTAAGTATGCCAACATTCTACTGGTATAAGGAGGATGGGCAAACGGAAATGGTGGCGGCCCCATTGGGTTGGCAGGGTTTGGCAAAGTATAAGTGCCATCAGCGTTAGGTCCTGGTATTAGGTTGTATTTTGCAGCCATTTCAAGGGCTATCTCATTCCACCTCAAAATAGGATTACTTGACCAATAGCTTACAGCTTGCTTTTGAGTAGGCGTCAACATTTCCATTTGTAACTTTAGGTCGTTAAGTTCAGCCTGATAATCGGTTGAATTGATGGGCTCAGGTTGGGGAATATTGATTTGCGCCGGGTCGCCTACAAGGATGGTTTTCCAATTTCCACCGGTTTCATCCATGCTCTCAAATTCGTATTCATCAAAATTCATATAGCGTGGTGTTTCCTCCAGACAGGCACTTGTAGTGAGGAAAAGGAAGATTAGTACCAAATAGGATATAAACAAATTTCTCATTTTCAGTAAGATTTAATAGACTTTTAATTGATAAGTAAGACCAATACCGAACGTCGTGGCTTTTCCCATATTTCTGCCACTAACAGTTTGGTTGAAATAAGCCAGAGCACCTAGGCCCCTGTCAGTATTGATATAATATTGAACCCAGGCGCCAATTTGACTGACTTCCATTTTATTGGTGGGTTGAGGTCTGTTGTAGGAGCGAATATCATCACCTGATAAAGAATTTAGACTCATATAGGTTGCTTCTAGTCTCAGTCTATTGTCAAAAGCCCAATATCCAATCGCTCCATGAAAATTCAGGGAATGGGGTACGTTCATGTAAGGGGAATATACAGCTCCATCTTCATAATAGAAGTCCCTTTCAATTTCGGTCTGTCCTCTCCATAGATAAGCCAAACCTGCTCTAAAAACCAATCCATTGTCCATTTTGTATGCACCAATCCCTCTCATGCCAAGTTCAGGTGCCCCTAAGCCAATACTAAAAGGCATATAATCGGATAGGTAATTTCCCACAGGTGTGCTGAAATGGGTATTGGTAAGGAATTGAAGCCTGCCATTTCCAAGTTGTTTTTGTAACCAATCTATTTTTAAGGAAACACTTAGGTCTTGAAATCCGGTTTGGCCAACTTGTGTACCTCCTGATGCTTTTGTGTTTATATAGGGGACACTTGTAATAAGGTTGATTTTATCGGTTAGGCCCATAGCGACCATAGGCATTCCCATTTGTCTTGTAAATGTGCCGATATTGGCATTTTCCCTTAAATAACTTCCTTCCCAATATTGATTCCACGAAGAATGCTCATAAATCAAAGCCGCACAAATCTCGCCCCTCCCCATCATTATTTCATCCCAAGGAGTCTGTCCATGGGCATGATTTAGGGTAGCCCCATATACCATCAATCCCAAGATTATTGGTAGTAGTTTTTTCATAATTTTTAAGAATTAGTTGATGTATGAAAACTGGTAAAAGCAGTCCGGTCCGAATTTCTGTCCTACCCATCAATTGATTTGGATCGATGGGCATGACAGAAATTCATTTGAAATAAAAATTCCTTTTTTGTAAATATCTCAAAAGCACAGATATCTGGAATAAATGTAATGCAACAAACCCATTGAAAACATCGGATTTATCTCAGTAAAATATGTACAGTTGAGGTTACTTTCTGAAAAGAAAATATCCAAAGAAAACCGGCTGAAAAATCAAACCAATTCCGGTGGTGGGGTAGTAAGGTTGATATCCTGATTGTGATAAGTTAAAAAAACAAACCCTTTGTAATGTTTATCATTGATTATATTGAAAGCGAAATCAAACTCATTGTTAGGTTGAGTATAATCTTTTACAAAGATTTTGCCTAATAAAGTATTGCTGCCAGAATCCGGCAATTCGTCTTGCACCAAGGAACTTACCCATTGTTTAATTGTGCTTTCCAAGTTCTTTTTGGCACTATCAGGTACATATACCACCTGTAGGGTGTCGTTGATGTATCTTTGTTTGATAACCCGATAATATTGTCCATCCTTCTGAAAGCTTGTGTTGGTAGCCCTGAACTCCTCTTCATCAGCCATGTATGGGATAGAAAGTGGAATTTCCATGATTCTTTCATCAAAACCTTCCTGAGAGGCACTAAAAATTTTTTCGGACCAATGATTTTCTATTTGCAGCCTAAATGAAAAATACGCTACATAGTACCCAAAATGGTATAATGCAAAGCAAAAAAGGAGGAATATGGCTACAATCTTTCTCAATTGAAATTGATTTTAGATTGAAAATTACATAAATAATTTAAAAGCATGATAAATGTCAGGTATTTTTTTAAAAAATTCAAAAAATCCTAAAAACTAAAACAGATTCAAAATATAAATTAATAGCAACCAAAACATTGCCAATACCCCGTATACTTTTATTACTTTCCATCTATTGAATCTATCCAAGAACCAAAGCACCAATACCGGGCGAATCAATCCGATAATCAGACAGAAAATTGAAATGGTGAACAGGATTTGGAAAAAAGGGGAAAGAACCTCTTTCATATTTAAAAAAAAGGAACGGTTTTGGCCGTTCCTTTTAATGTTTATTTTTTGCGTTTTATCTCCTGCATATGATATCCTTCAATGGTATCATCTACCAATATATCATTGAATTTCTTAATAGAAATACCACATTCGTAACCGGCTTTTACTTCAGAAACATCATCTTTGAATCGTTTTAACTGGTCAATTTCTCCATCATGGATTACAATACCATCTCTGACTACGCGGATTTTGTTTTTTCTGGTGATATATCCATCAGTTACATAACATCCGGCGACAGTTCCGATTTTTGAGATTTTGAACACCTCCCGCACCTGGATATTACCGGTGATGATTTCCTCAAACTCAGGTTCCAACATACCTTCAATGGCATCTTTGATTTGATTGATGGCGTCATAGATGATGGAATAATGTCTGATTTCAATTTCTTCCTGTTCAGCCAGTTTCTTGGCATTGGTAGAAGGTCTGACATTAAAGCCCAGAATAATGGCATCTGAAGCGGATGCCAAAAGGACATCGGATTCAGATATCTGACCCACACCCTTATGGATGATGTTCACGGAAACTTCCTCTTTGGAAAGTTTAAGCAAGGAATCCGAAAGTGCCTCTACAGAACCATCCACGTCACCTTTGATGATGATATTGAGTTCTTTGAAACTTCCTATAGCCAACCTTCTTCCGATTTCGTCCAAAGTGATGTGCTTTTTGGTTCGCATGCTTTGTTCACGGAGAATCTGTTCTCTGGAATTGGCAATCTCTCTGGCTTCTCTTTCTGAATCGTATACTTTAAAGGTATCACCTGCTTGAGGTGCACCTGCCAATCCTAAAACCTGTACCGGGGTGGATGGACCTGCTTTATCCAGTTTTTTACCTTTATGGTCAAACATGGCCTTGACACGTCCATAGTGTGGGCCTGCAAGCATGATATCTCCGACACCTAATGTACCGGCCTGAACCATTACTGTTGCTACATAACCTCTACCCTTGTCCAAAGAAGCTTCCACTACTGTGCCAACTGCATTCTTATTTGGATTGGCCTTCAATTCAAGAATTTCTGCTTCAAGCAATACTTTTTCCAACAGCTCATCGATCCCGACACCTGTCTTTGCAGAAATATCCTGAGACTGGTATTTACCGCCCCATTCCTCCACCAATAAATTCATATTGGCAAGTTCTTCTTTAATTTTATTCGGATTGGCGTTTGGCTTATCAATTTTATTGATTGCAAATATCATAGGGACACCCGCTACTTGAGCATGATTGATGGCTTCCTTAGTTTGAGGCATGATATTGTCATCCGCAGCAATCACAATAATGGCAACATCTGTAATTTTAGCTCCCCTTGCCCTCATGGCTGTGAAGGCTTCGTGTCCAGGTGTATCTAAAAAAGCAATTTTATCACCGTCTTTGGTAGTCACATCATAAGCACCGATATGCTGGGTGATACCACCTGCTTCATCAGCAGTTACTTTTGCTCGCCTTATATAATCAAGGAGTGAAGTTTTACCATGATCAACGTGACCCATGATCGTAACGATTGGTGCACGGTCAAGTAATTCTTCAGGAGAATCTATTGCTTCAATGGTTTCAGTCTCTTCGTCAGGCTTGGTAAATTCAACCTCGTATCCAAATTCATCTGCGATTATAGTAATGGCTTCTGCATCCAATCTTTGGTTGATAGAGACAAACATACCCAAAGACATACAAGTGGATATCACCTGGTTCACAGATATATCCATCAATGACGCAAGGTCATTTGCAGAAATAAATTCAGTGACTCTTAATATTTTGGTATCTTCAACCCCTTCAACTTCCTCTCTGCTTCTTTCTGTTCTTTTATCTCTTCTTTTCGATTTTCCACCACCGGATTTTCCGCCTCCCTGCAATCTTGCAAGAGTTTGTTTGATCTGATCCTGTATTTCTTTTTGAGTAGGTTCCGCTTTTTGGATTCGGCCTACATTCTGCTGTTGTCCTGGTCGAGGTCTTCCTGGTGCACCAGCAGGTTTTCTGTCTCTTTGATTTCCTTGAGGAGGAGTGCTACCGCCCTGTCCAGGAGGTTTTGGTTTATTTGGAACACCTGGTTCAGGGGCTCTTCCTTGTCCTGGGCCCGGAGTTCCCGGTTTTTTATCGATTCTCTTTCGAAGTCTTTTCTTTTTGTCTTTACCCTTTTCGTCTGAAGATGCAACCGGCTTTCCTTTCTTTTTGGACTTATCTTCCGGTAGTTCTATTTTTCCTAATACAGTAAGGCCTTTCAAAGCGTCTGCCTTTGCAGCAATTACTCTGTTTTCAGGAGTGAATGGTATTTTTTTCTCAGGTAATTCAACAACCACTGGTTTTTCAGGAGCAGGAGGAATTACTTCTTTCGGTTTTTCTTCCGCTTTTGGAGTGACTACCGCTTTTGGTTTCTCTTCAACAGGTTTTTTAACTATGTCGTCAGGTTGAGGCTTTTCAGCCTGAATTTCAGGTTTTCCCTCCTCTTTTTTAACTTCTTCTTGCTTGGGAACAATAGTCGGCTCGGGAGCTTTCACCTCTTCTTTCTTGGGAGATTCTGTTTTTGCACTCAGATCAATCTTGCCCAATACTTTGATTCCCTGTAATTTAGGAGCATCAAGTGGGATTTTTTCCACTTCAACTTCTTTCTCCTTTACCTTAGGAACTTCCGGAGAAATCTTTTCAGCCTCTTCTTTTTTTGGTTCAATTACTTGCTCAGGTTTCTTTTCCTCCTTTGCTTCTGATTCCGCTTCTATTGTAAATGTCTCATGATGACGCTTTCCAATAGAAAGGTGCGAAGCTTCCTCCTTGTCCTGGGCAGAGGATTTAAACTCCTTGGCCAACATGTCAAATTGATCCATGTTGATTTTGGAGTTGGGATTGTTTTCCACTTCAAAGCCTTTTTTAGCCATAGATTCCACAATCGTAGCAATTCCTACGTTGAGTTTTCTGGCTGCTTGGCCAAGTCGCATCGTTATTTCTTCTGACATACGTTAAAAACTCTTTCTTTATTTTCCGCAAATATAGGCCAATTATTGGGTTAATCGGCCCATATTTACTGTTCAAATTCCTGTTTTAATATTTTGAACACATCATCGATTGTCTCTTCTTCCAATTCGGTCCTTCTCAATAGGTCTTCTTTGGTCAGCGTCAATACACTCTTAGCAGTGTCCAATCCTGTTTTTTTCAATTCATCAATCACCCAGCTTTCGATTTCGTCGCCAAATTCTTCCAAATCAACATCTTCTTCATCTTCGTAATCACTGAGTTCTCTGAATACATCAATTTCATAACCCAATAGTCTTGAAGCAAGACGGATATTGAATCCACCTTTTCCAATCGCCATCGAAACCTGATCGGGTTTCAGGAATACTGAAATTCTTTTACGCTCTTTATCAACCTGAATGGAAGATACTTTTGCAGGACTTAGAGCTCTGGAAACATAAAGGTCCAGATTTTCTGTATAATTGATAACATCGATATTCTCATTTTGCAATTCACGGACTATGGCGTGAATACGGCTTCCTTTCATGCCTACGCATGCTCCGACAGGGTCAATCCTGTCATCATAGGATTCTACCGCTACCTTGGCCCTTTCGCCCGGTTCTCTTACAATCTTTTTGATGGTGATCAGACCGTCAAATACTTCCGGTACCTCATTTTCGAACAATCTTTCCAAAAATATAGGTGAGGTTCTGGATAAAATTATCTTGGGATTACCGTTTACCATTTCCACTTTATGGACAATGGCCCTTACTGAATCACCTTTTCTAAAGCGGTCCTTCGGGATTTGCTCTCCTTTAGGGAGAATCAGTTCATTTCCTTCTCCATCTATCAAGAGAACTTCTCTACCCAAAATCTGATAAACTTCGGCTGAAATAATTTCACCGACCAATTCTTCATACTGATTGAACAAAAGATCTTTTTCCAGGTCTTTGATTTTTTGAATCAAAGTCTGTCTTGCCATCATTACTGCTCTTCTACCGAAGTCCTCCAGCTCAATTTTTTCATAAACCTCTTCGCCAACTTCAAAATCAGGCTCGATTTTTCGGGCATCTGTCAAGCTTATTTTGTCAAAGTCCCAGATATCCTCTGAATTGTCATCAACAATCTCTCTGACCCTTAAAATTTCAAGGTCTCCTTTATCCGCATTGATGGTGACATCAAAATTTTCATCAGTTTCGTATTTTTTGCGAATCATCGCTCTAAATACATCTTCCAATATGCGGATCATTGTTGGGCGATCTACATTTTTAGATTTTGCAAACTCTGCAAATGATTCTATGAGTACTTTAGCATCCATTTTATTTATTTGAAAGAGACTAACACAATTGATTTCTTAATCTGTTCAAAGGGAACATTGATTTCCTGTTCTTGGGCTTTTTTACCTTTTTCTTTTGTTTTCACTACCAGCTTGATTTCTGAAGAACCTACTTCAAGAAGCTTACCTTCTATTTCTTTTCCATTTAAATAAGTCACTTTCAGATTTCTGCCGATATTTTTGGTATATTGTCTTTTAGAATCTAAAGGAAAATCTACACCTGGTGATGAGACTTCAAGAATATAGGCATCAGGCAACAATCCTTTTGCTTCAATTTCTTCACCCACAAGCCTACTTACCAGAGCACAGTTTTCAATACTTACTCCTTGATCAGAATCGATCAAAACTTTAAGCTGTGGTTTTGTACCTTTCTCCACCAAATGAATATCCACTAAAAAGTGGCTGTCATCGGGAAGATGTTTGGTCACAATTTCTTCCAGGATATGATTCAGACTCATGTGCAACAGGGCTGTGAAATGAAAGAGGGGACTTGTGTCCCCTCAGTTAAGCTTGGTATTACAATGCAAAGTTAATAAAATTATTCCCACAAAAAAAAACGGTAAACTTGTAATAAATTGGGAATTAGATAATAATTTTGCCTGCCCACGTTAGATGTTCTGCGCTGCATTGTTAAATTTATACGATTATCTATCATCAAATCAACCAAAAAAGACATAATGGGATTATTCGATTTTTTCTCCAGTGATATTGCAATCGATCTAGGTACTGCCAATACACTTATTATACACAAAGACAAAATCGTGGTCGATGAACCTTCCATCATTGCCATTGACAGAACCAACAACCGGGTTTTGGCAGTTGGAAAGGATGCAATGAATATGCATGAAAAAACCCACGAAAACATCAGAACAATCCGTCCATTGAAAGATGGTGTAATTGCTGATTTTTATGCTGCAGAGCAAATGATAAGGGGATTGATCAAGATGATTCCCGGTCATAAAAAGGGAATGTTCCCAAAATCCCATAGGATGGTTATATGTATTCCTTCGGGGATCACAGAGGTGGAAAAAAGGGCAGTCAGGGACTCTGCCGAGCATGCAGGCGCCAAGGAAGTTTATATGATTTATGAGCCGATCGCCGCTGCCATTGGTATCGGTATTGATATAGAAAAACCTATGGGTTCAATGATTGTTGATATTGGTGGAGGTACTACTGAAATTGCTTTGATTGCGCTTTCAGGTATTGTTGCGGATCAATCAATAAGAGTTGCGGGGGATACTTTCACAAAAGATATCCTTGATTATATGAGAAGACAACACAACCTTTTGATCGGTGAGCGTTCGGCAGAAAAAGTAAAAATTGCTATCGGTTCTGCTCTAACGGAATTGGATGATGCCCCCGAAGATTATGAAATCCGAGGAAGGGATCTGATGACAGGAATACCAAAAGTAATTAAAGTCTCCTATTCTGAAATCGCTTTTGCGCTTGATAAATCTGTTTCAAAAATTGAGGAAGCGGTTTTAAAAGCACTGGAAATTGCTCCCCCTGAACTTTCGGCGGATATTTATGACAACGGGATTCACCTTACAGGTGGCGGTGCCTTGTTGAAAGGTCTGGACAAAAGATTGCATCAGAAAACGAAATTACCGATTCATATTGCAGAAGATCCTTTAAGGGCTGTAGTAAGAGGCACCGGCACGGCATTGAAAAATATAAATAATTTCAGGACAGTGTTGATGACTTAATCACTGAATGCAACAAATACTACTCTTTTTATTTAAAATCCGCGCGTTTCTGTTATTTGTTTTGTTGGAAGCAATAGCTGTGTGGATGATTGCATCCAATAATTCACAGCAAGGTTCCGCTTTTTTCAATAGTTCAAATCAAGTGATTGGTTCAATTCTAGGTGCTCAGAATGACGTTGTTGAATATTTTTCATTGGCTTCTGTCAATAAAAGCCTTGTCGATAAAAATGCCGAACTGCTTATGGAATTGGAAAAATTCAGGCAACCTTCAGACAGTGTTTTTATTGCGCTTGACAGTGCATTGGCCAGCAGTTTTCAATTCAAAGGAGCAAAAGTCATCAACAATTCTTTGAAATTAACGCAAAATCACCTGACCATAAGCAAAGGTTCCAACCACGGCATTAAGCCTGGGATGGGTGTTTTCAATGAAGAAGGGGTAATTGGAAGAGTGAAAAGCGTGAGTAAAAATTATTCCTCCATTATTTCACTTTTACACACAGAATTGCTCATTTCCTCAAAAATCCAGTCTAATGATGTTTTTGGTTCGACAAAATGGGATGGAAAGGATTCCAAAATTGCCAAGTTGCTGTATGTGCCCCGGCACGTTGTCGTTAAAGAAGGGGATAAGGTAGTCACTTCCGGATACAATGCCGTATTTCCCGAAGGAATTCCTATTGGTACGGTTACAGAAGTAAAACCCGGATCGGAAACCAACTACCTGGATATAACCATTGAACTAGCCACGGACTTTTCAAGAATTTCCTATGTTTATCTGGTTGAGAATACGCAGCAGCAGGAATTGGATTCTTTAAATCAATCAATAGGGATAGAAAATGAGTAGCAGCAGGATTATCATGTTGGTAGGAGGTGGAATCCTTTATCTGTTTTTTCAGGTTTTGATTCTAAAAAATCTAGTCCTTTTTGGAATTGCTTTTTGCTTCCTTTATATGATGTTTATTCTGTTACTTCCAGTCCACATCAAGACAATACCGGTTTTATTGATCAGCTTTTTTATGGGGCTTGGAGTGGATTTTTTTTATGACACTATGGGGATCCATACAGCCTGTTTGGTCGCTGTAGGGTTTGTGAGGTACAGATGGCTTCAGGTATTGGTTCCCACAGGAGGATATGACGATGATTTGCAACCAAGCATTTTGAATATGGGCTTTGGATGGTTTTTTTCATATAGCTTTCCTTTGATTCTGGTCCATCACTCTTTGTTTTTTTATATTGAGAGCATGGGTACAGATTTATTTATTTCTTCCCTTCAAAAAATAATTGCCAGTGCTATTTTTGTATTAATAATGAGTATAATTGTCCAACTGTTGTTATACAGGAGAAGGAGAGGAATTTAATGAACGACCAAAGACAAATCACTATTATCATCACCGTAATACTGGTGGGCATAGTTCTATTGACCAAACTGTTTTTGATCCAAGTAGCTGATGATAGTTTTTTAAAAAGGGCTGAAAGTAATGCTATTCAGCGTTTGGTAGACCATCCATATAGAGGTTTAGTTTATGACCGAACCGGTAAAATAATGGTTTACAACAATCCTATTTTTGATTTGATGATTATTCCAAAGGAATTTCAGGTCGATGACACCACTCGATTTTGTGAAATTTTCAATATTGATAAAGAATACCTTAAAGAAGCATACACAGCCGCCAGAAAATATTCGCCTGTCAAACCATCACCGTTAATCAAGCAGATTTCAACAACCGATTTTGCAAGAGTTCAGGATTTTCTCATTGATTACCCCGGACTTTTTGTAATGACCAGGTCCGTGAGGTCCTATCCTCAATCAAGTGCCGCTAATGCGCTGGGATATATTGGTGAAATCAGCGCAATTCAATTGGAAAGGGATAGTTCCAACTATTATACTCAAGGGGACTATGTAGGACTAAGTGGGATAGAAGGTTTTTATGAAAATGAATTAAGAGGGGTCAAAGGGGTTAAGTATAAAATGGTCAACGTGCGGGGAGTAGATAAAGGTGCATTTAAAAGTGGAGAATATGATTCAGCCTCTGTAGCCGGTCATAACCTTACCTCTACTATTGATCTGGAGCTTCAGCTATATGGTGAGATGCTGATGGAAGGTAAGCGGGGCTCGGTGGTAGCAATCGAGCCAAAGACAGGTGAAGTCCTGGCAATGATATCCGCCCCAACCTATGACCCCAATATTTTGACAGGTGCTCAGTTTAGCTCCAATTATATGGAATTAAACAGGGATGAAACCAAACCCCTATTCAACAGGCCAATCATGGCCATGTATCCTCCTGGATCCATTTTTAAGATAGTACAGTCTCTTGTAGGTCTTCAGATGGGTGTTCTGAATCCAAATACTACTTACAGTTGTAACAGGTCTTTGGTAGCCTGTCACAATCACCCAAGTCCTGTCAATCTCTTCGGTGCGATCCGAAATTCCTGTAATCCTTATTATCATCAGGCATACAGGGCCATGATCAACCGGGAAGTCTCAGGGAATACATTTAAGGATACCGAAATAGGCTTGAATGAATGGAGAGAGTATGTTTTGAAGTTTGGTTTGGGGGGTCCTTTGGGAATTGATTTAAAAAATGAAAAAGGAGGATCTATTCCTTCAAGTAAACTTTATGACCGGATCTATGGTGAAGGAAGATGGAAATATTCCACTATCTATTCCCTATCAATTGGACAGGGAGAAATGTTGGTAACCCCATTGCAAATGGCTAATTTGGCTGCAATTTTTGCCAATAAGGGTTACTATTATCCTCCCCATTTGATTAAAGCTGTAGACGGAGATCCATCCGCAATCCCAAATAAATTCCTGATTAAACATGAGGTAGGGGTAGACGCCCATCATTTTGACATGGTGCAGGATGCCATGGCTGAAGCAATTTTCGGAACTGCTGCCAGGGCAGCTATCAAGGATATTACCATAGCAGGAAAAACAGGAACAGCCCAAAATCCCCAAGGAGAAGATCACTCTGTATTTATAGCATTTGCTCCCAAGGAAGATCCCAAGATCGCGATTGCCGTGTATGTGGAAAATGCTGGGTGGGGAGGTCGTGCAGCAGCAAGTACAGCAAGTTTGATGATTGAAAAATACATCAGAAGAGAAATCACAAGACCCGCTTTAGAGGAATATGTGAAGGTTGGAAAATTTATGTAAACAGTGAGGCAGGACGATTTATATATCAATAAGATTGATTGGATTTCAATTTCCATTTATGCTATTCTGGTTATCATAGGTTGGTTTAATATTTACGCAGCAGTCTATGACGAACAAGCTGCCAAAAGTATTTTTGATTTTTCAATCAACTCAGGAAAACAACTCGTTTGGATTGGGACTGCCGTTTTATTGATTATTGTGATTATGGTGGCAGATTATAGGCTTTATGAAAATCTAGCTATTCCACTTTACCTGATTTTTCTGTTTTTTTTGTTGATTACACCATTTTTCGGAAAAGAAATCAACGGACAACGTGCTTGGTTTGAAATAGGAGCATTCAGACTTCAACCGGCGGAATTTGCCAAATTCGCTACAGCTTTGGCATTGGCAAAGTTTATGGAAAGAACAACTTTTGACCTTTCTCAGATAAAATACCAGATCCAATCTTTAGCCATTATCATGTTGCCTGTCGCCTTTATTATGCTACAGCCTGATACAGGTACAGCCATGGTTTATTCTGCTTTTTTTATCATGTTGTACAGGGAGGGCATGCCTGTGAGCTATTATGCTTTAGGCCTTTCATTTGTGGCGATATCATTATTGTCATTGGCCATCGAAAACAATCTTTATTTAGCAATCGGAATTGTCATCATCATTTCCGTTATTTTTTTATTGGGGAAGAAAAAATTATCAAGGGGGATTATTTTGGGGGTGATAGGAATTGTAATCATTGGTTATTCCTACAGTTTGGATTATGTGGTATCCAAGCTCCCTGACCATCAGCAAAATAGAATAATGGTATTGTTTAATCCTGATATTGATCCATTAGGAGTAGGTTGGAATGTCACCCAATCCAAAATCGCCATTGGTTCGGGCGGCTTTATGGGAAAAGGGTATCTTGAAGGGACTCAGACCAAGTTTGATTTTGTTCCTGAACAGCATACGGATTTTATTTTTTGTACACTTGGAGAGGAGTTCGGTTGGATTGGTAGTTTGGTGGTGATTACTTTGTTTTGTGCACTTTTGATCAGGTTAGTGATGTTGGCCGAAAGGCAAAAAAACAGGTTCTCAAGAATTTATGGATATTGCGTGGTTTCCATTCTGTTATTCCATTTTTTCATCAATATCTCCATGACCATTGGACTTTTTCCGGTAGTAGGGATTCCTTTGCCTTTCTTTAGCTACGGGGGATCTTCTCTTTGGTCCTTTACTATTCTATTGTTTATTTTCATCAAATTGGATTCACATAGAATTCAGCAATTGAATAGGATGGGGTAATTTTTAATAGAATTACAATTGATTTTAAAAAAAATGTTGATTCAGATATTGTCTTCAGCAATTTTCTGAAGCCAAACCTGCTTTTTTGGTTTTCTGTATTTTTTTGCAAAAGGGGTATGAAATTCGTGTTTGGTCAAAAAAGAAACCTGAAGGTTTTTCCAATCTTCATCGGTCTTTATCACATTGGTTGATTTAAATTCCAGATAGAGGCGCTTGCTGATTTCTGGGTAATCATTTCTACCTAAATAATCCAAATCCGAATCACAAATTATTTTCTGAAGTTCTGTCTTTGGATTTTGAGGTATTTTTGTTGCAAGTATCAAGCCGCGCACAATTTCAATCTGTTCTTGGCCCATGTTCAAAGATGACATGATTTCAGATGCCATATCTGCCCCAACTTCTTCATGGTTGATATTTGTTTTTAAAAATCCCATATCGTGTACAATTGCACCTATACGAAGCAAAAACGCATCATCTCCTTTTATATTATCTCTTTTGATATATTGATTGCAAACATCAAGTACATCCAGGACATGTTCCAGATTATGGTATGTCAGGTGTTTTGGCAGGCCATTTTGCAGTTTAGTCAAAACTATACGTCTAAGTTTAAGATAACCTTTCATTTGTTGATGTTTTTTGCCAAAAAAATTAAATTAAATGGTTGCACAGTTTGTAGAATGCTAAAATAAACATATTAAAATTAATTAAAACACTAAACAGAATTCATTTAGAGTTTGTGCCGTGAATTTGGGAGTTTATTGGTTTTTATCGGGCTCAGGCTTATAATGAAGTGAAACAAATAAATACTCTTTATAATTAAATACCAAATTCAGGGTAACTAACTTTTTTGTAATTTAGTAAATCAAAATTGATATTTATATAAATCAAGCTTGGAATTTAGTCTTTTTGATCAAATTTTCTAAAAACCAATTGCAGAAATTCTATGACAACTTCCGAGTTTTTATCCCATTTCAATGTGCCAACAAAGCGGTCATTGATCAAGTTGATGGCTTCAATAAAACTCTCACATTGATCAATTGATTTTAGTCCGTGCTTCAAAAGATCAGGATTTCCATCAAAAAGTTCTTTTGTAAACATAAATCTTTGGTTCAGCCCTATACTTTCCGAAAGTTCCTTGATCGTCCCTTTCATGATGGAATATTCCTCAGTTTCGAACCTTGCCCAAGCTTGAAGGGGATCTATAGCCTGGGCGGCATTTGCTGCATTGCTGTGTCTTGTTTTGGTCTCCTTTTCAATAAGGATTTCATCATCGCTTTCCTGAAAATTTTCAAAATTTTCTTGTTGAAGATGGTTTTTTTCATCCTCATGAATTTCAGTATCGGGTTCCTTTGGCTTTTCTATCTGTACCTTGGATTCGATAATTGATTCCTGTCCTTTTACCGATTCTTCTTGGATCAATATCTGATAAAAGTCCAGGAATTTAACCTGTCCCATGCTGTTCAACAATATTTTAAAATCTTCCAAACTTGCTTTTTGGTTGGAATAGTTGTTTGACAGACTATCCTTGTAGGCTTGGTTGGAATGTTCTAAACCTGCTTTATCAATCAGATTGGTGATCAAATTAGCATGCCATTTGTAATATTTTTTATTCTCTTTGAGATATTGGTTGATTTGATTGCTGGGGACTTTATCAAATTCACCGGAATAATAACTGACTGGGTCAATGGCTAGTTCAAAGGCATCCAATACTGCACGGATCAGCAAGGGTTCAAAATGTGTCCTTTCGATTTTAATGGTCCGTGACAATACATTCATGAATTCTTTAAGTGCTTCATGGACTGTTTTGTCCCTATAGTCAAAAAAGGGATTGCTTTTAAGTTTTTCCAACTCAAGTTGCCAAGCTTCAAAAATAGTCTTAATGATAAAAAAATTAACCTGTGGACTGGGACTTAAGGTGATGATTTGGTGACCTGTCATATATTTTTTTTGGGAGAAATATTGGTCACAGATTTCCTTGCTGAATTCACTGGCGTAGTTTTCTACGTATTTGCTGTTTATTTTAGCGGACATATTATATTTTGGAATTTTTATTCTAGTATAGCACAAACCATGCTGAAAATTGTTATTGAAAACCTACATCATAGGGAAATCAAATCCAATGATAAGGTACGTAAAGTTATAGATTTAATCCATGAAAACCACATCGACTGGATGCATGCCTGTGGAAAAAAAGGCAGATGTACTACATGCAAGATCATAGTCAAAAAAGGTATGGACAATCTTACCGCATTGACTGAGAGGGAAGAATTTTTCAGGAAAAACAACAGGTTAAACCCTTCCGAAAGGTTATCTTGCCAAGCTTATTTGGAAAGTGGGGAAATCAGAGTCTGTGTAGCTGAAGAAAACAAATTTACCCATATGGATTATAGCGATTGATAGAGCATGTTTATAGAACCTACTTTTGGAAAATCAAGACAATCAGAAAAAAAAGGTCATATAGAAGTGATTTGTGGTTCTATGTTTTCCGGTAAAACTGAGGAATTGATCAGGAGACTCAACAGGGCCCTGATTGCAAAGCAAAAAGTTGAAATATTTAAACCTGCTGTGGATAAACGTTATCATGAATTGGATGTGGTATCGCACAACGAGAATGCTATTAGATCAACTCCGGTGCAATTTGCGGATGATATTATTCTATTGGCAGGAAATTGTGAGGTGGTTGGAATTGATGAGGTCCAGTTTTTTGATGACAGAATAGTCAATGTCGCTAATGTTTTGGCCAATTCCGGAAAAAGAGTCATCCTTGCAGGATTAGATATGGATTTTGAAGGGAATCCCTTTGATCCCATGCCTCAGCTGCTTGCAATTGCTGAATACGTCACCAAAGTTCATGCTATCTGTATGAAATGCGGAGACTTGGCTTCCTATTCTTACCGCTTGGTTGAAGTTAAGAATAAAGTCGTTTTGGGAGAAAAGGAAAGTTATGAGGCAAGATGTAGGAAATGTTTTTTTGAAGGAAAGGGGAGATAAAAGGATCTGAAAATGTGGAAATTTCCCGATTTAATGACATCAGCATATTGCTTTCCATCCAATTTGAAGAAATTGATCAAAAAAAGAATTGGAGTATTGTCCTTGTTTCTTTCTGTTTTTGCTGTTTTTGAAGTATACAGCCAATCAAAAATTGAAGTAGGGAGCTGGAGAATACACCCTGCTTATACAGAAGGGGGTAATTTGACGGGAAGTAACCAAACTATCTTCTTTCAAGGGGAAAATTCCCTGTTTTATTTTTCAACTGACAATCATGAACCCCAGCCACTTTCAGTCATGGATGGGTTATATTCCCAATCTTTCACCGCTTCTGTTTATGATTTCCAATCTAAAAAACTGATAGTGGCTTACGATGATGGAGTAGTGGACTTGGTAGGAGAAAGAAATGTGCAATCACTCACTTCTATCAGGGACAATCCATTGATTTTAAACAAAAAAATCATTCGGGCCAGGTCAATAGATGGGTTGGTTTACTTGACAGGTGATTTTGGTGTGGCTGTCATTGATCCTGCAATAGGAGCTTTCCGTGATTCATATATCAATATTGGACCGGAAGGTTCAGAACTGGAAATTTTGGATATAGATAAAGAAGGGGATTTTTATTATCTGGCTACTGCCTTGGGGTTATTGCAAGGAAATATAAATACCAACCTCAATGATTTCAGGAATTGGGTCAATCAGGGTCTAGATCTTCCGGGAGGGGCAATGGAAGTTCAGGTATTGGAAGGAGAAGTTTTTTTATCTGATGCTGATGGCCGAATTTACATTTTCAAAAATGGGAATTTGGATTGGCTCATCGGTACAGAGCACTCCGGAAGATTAAAGAAAATCAATGGAGACTTGTTTTTTACTGATGGCACTTCCATCTATCAGCTGTCTTCAGGTGGGTCATTTTCCCAGATTTTACAAAGAGAAGACAATTCGATTATTGATTTTCATATCACGGGCAACAATATTTATTTGAGTCAACAGACTGGTGTTTTCAATCAAAATGCTGACAACTTCATTTTTCCAAATGGACCCTTTTCCCAAATCAGAAATTTTCACTGGGATGAAAATGGCACTTGGGGATTACCTGTATTGCTTCCAATAAGAGGTAATGCGATCAGATCTATTGGTGATAAAACCTCGGTATTGAAAGATGGTAAATGGGAAGCGGCAATTGCTCCAAGTAATGTAATGTCCAAAGCAGTATTTCAGGAAGACAATTATTTTGGGGTCTTTGAAAATGGCTTGTGGATAGAATCAAATGGCAACCTGGAAAAGATAGATATTCCCGATATATCCCCAACTACCTCCATCAGGTCATTTGCAAACCAAAACGATAACTTGCTTTGGATGGGTGTTAATGACAATGCGAGCAGATTGTTTAAACTAAGCTCAAAAAATCAAATAACTACTGTGCCTGTTGCAGGGCTTCAATTTCCCCACAAAATCATTTTGGACCAATCCGGGAACCTTTGGATTTTGCAAGCACCGCCCAATGGAACCCCAAGAATAAGGGTATTCAATGAGAATACAGGACTTAACCGTTTGCTGAACAATTCCTCAAACCAAGGGAATCTGCCCAATTCAGAAATTTTAGATATGGATATGGATTTGGAAGGAAATCTCTGGATTGCTACCTCATCAGGTGTGGCATATCTTCCATTTGTTCAATTCACTACTATCAACAGTCCAATTAATGCCATTTTGCCTATTTTCGATAATAGGCCACTGCTGATTGGGCAGCGGGTTAAGTCAGTTTTGGTTGCACCGGATCAGACCAAATGGTTTGGTACTGAAAGGGAAGGCTTATGGCAATTTTCAGAACTTGGTGATATTCTATTGAATCAATTTACCGGAAACAACAGTCCCTTAACTTCGCCTGATATTCAAAACACTACTTTGGAACCCTTTTCAGGTGAGATTCTGATTACCCAATCAAATGCTGCATTTTCTTTTAGGGGTACAAGTATATCCGCATTTGAAAGCCTTAACTCATTGAAAATATACCCGAATCCTGTCCGACCGGAATTTTCCGGGTACCTGAGTATTGAAGGATTGACAGACTTTGCCCAAATAAAAATCACAACTTCCGCAGGAAGGGTAGTTTTTGGAGCCCAGATCAGAGGAGGAAAAGCCACCTGGGATTTAAGAGAAGGTTCTGGTAACCGACCTGAAGCAGGTATCTATCTTGTCTATGTTTCTGATGAATCAGGAGTTGAAAAAATTGCAGGTAAATTTGTGATTCTATGAATCTAAAAAAAACCCGGGGCCTGGTAATTTCCTTCATCAGGTATAGGGAAACCTCTATCATAGTAAAGATCTTTACCAGAGATTTAGGGTTTAAATCATATATAGTCAATAGTGCCCGGACCAAGGGTGCAAAAAGTAAAATGGCATTTTATCAACCGCTTACCTTATTGGATTTGGTGGTTTATGATAAAGAAGGCGTTGGTCTGAACAGGGTTTCGGAAGTGAAATTATCCAAAGCCTATGAAAAAATCCCGTTTGACCATCAGCGTTCTGCTATAGCCATGTTTATTGGAGAAGTTTTGGGAAAGTCAATTTATCAAGATTACCGAAATGAAGAGTTTTTCGATTTCTTGGAATATGCTTTTGGATTATTGGACAGGGAAGAGGCCATTTTGGTTCACTTCCCCTTGGTGTTTTTATATGAAACTTCCAGATATCTGGGCTTTGCCCCCAATGATGCAGCATCTTTCTTCGATGAATTGTTGGATGAAATACAGGCTTCAGATGAATTAAAAGAGGAAATGGATTATTTGGATCTTTTAATCAATGAATCATTTGATTGTACAGAAAAGATACATGCTGTCATCAGGAAAAAATTACTGGATCATTTTTTGCTGTTTTATACCAAGCACTTGGATCTTCAATACGATTGGAAGTCTGTTAATATACTCCGACAGATAATGGGCTAAAAATAATTGCCGTAACCAGATTTAATTTGGTAATTAATTAATGTTAATGTAATATTGCAGTGTTATAGTATCCGAAAATCCGATCCCCCTGGATTTCAGCTATCCTGAATACCTTTTTAATTCAGTTCAGTAGTACTCAATACACAATCATTACTTATCACACAAATCTTACAAATAATTTCATAGGCTTTTTATGTATAACATAGAAGAATTAAGGCTCAGACTTCTTTCTGAATTGAAAGAAATTGCTGAGGAATTGGGTGTTAAAAATTTTAAGACACTTAAAAAAGACGACCTTGTATACGCTATACTCGATCAACAGGCACTCATGGATGAAAATTCACTACCCAAAAAAAGGCCTTCGGTTGCAGTAGAAGAAGAAACCAAGAAGGTAGAAGAAAGCAAACCCACAATTCCTGAAAGACGCAAGTTTAGAGAGGAGAAGGCTGATGCCGGCAGCCAGGATAAAAAAGAAAAGTCTATAGATCAGAAGGATGCAAAGCCTTCGCAAGAAAGCAAACCGAAATTCAAAAGAGAAAATTTTTCAGATTTGCCGAAGGAAAATAGCGGAAGAGAGCAAGCAGAGAAAAAACATGAATCACCCAAATCTGAAAAGCCTGCTCCCCATAAAGACTTTGAAGCCCGTCCAAAAAGAGAACCTGAACCTGCCCCCAAAAGAGATGCAGAACCTTCGCAAGTAAAAGAATACATTCCCCATCCTTCTCATGGTGAGGAAAAAGCCAAATTCATCAGGCCCCGACGTAAAGTAGTGGATGACCCACAACCCGAAGCTGTGCCTGTTCAAAATGTGGCAGCAGATGCTGAGGTAGATCTTCCAAGAAGAAAAAATTTCAAAAATATTGATGAAGTTCATATTCCTGCTGCAGAAATGGTTCCTTCAAAAAGGAAACCCTATGTCAGTGTAAAAGAATTTGAAGGGATCATCGAAAATGAAGGGGTTTTGGAAATCATGCCTGAGAGCTATGGTTTTATGCGCTCATTGGATTACAATTACTTGGCATCACCGGATGATATTTATGTATCGCCTTCCCAGATCAAACTATTTGGGTTAAAGACCGGAGACCATATTAAAGGAACCATCCGACCGCCAAAGGAAGGAGAAAAATATTTTGCACTTTTAAAGGTAATTACTGTCAATGGTAAGACTTCGGAAGAAATCAGGGACAGGATTCCATTCGAATACCTCACTCCATTATTTCCGGAAGAGAGATTGAATCTCTCTACAAAATCAGACAACTACTCTACCAGGATTTTGGATTTATTTGCTCCCATAGGTAAAGGCCAAAGGGGAATGATAGTAGCACAGCCAAAAACAGGTAAGACTGTATTATTGCAAAAGATAGCCAATGCAATTGCTGAGAATCATCCGGAGGTTCATTTGATGATCCTCTTGATTGATGAAAGACCTGAGGAAGTGACCGAGATGGCCCGATCTGTAAAAGCTGAAGTAATCTCTTCAACTTTTGATGAACAGGCTGAAAGGCATGTGAAAGTAGCTACCATCGTTTTGGAAAAAGCCAAAAGAATGGTGGAATGCGGGCATGATGTGGTTATCCTGTTGGATTCCATCACCAGATTGGCCAGGGCGTACAATACAGTGGTCCCATCATCAGGTAAAATACTCTCCGGTGGTGTTGATGCCAATGCACTCCATAAGCCTAAGAGGTTCTTCGGTGCTGCCAGAAATGTTGAAAACGGTGGCTCTTTGACCATCATCGCCACGGCTTTGGTTGAAACCGGTTCTAAGATGGATGAGGTGATCTTTGAAGAATTCAAGGGTACTGGAAACATGGAATTGGCTTTGGACAGAAAACTTTCCAACAGAAGGATTTATCCTGCCATTGACGTGCCAGGTTCCGGAACACGAAGAGAAGACCTCTTGATGGACAAAGAAGAAATGCAGCGTGTTTGGATACTGAGAAAACTCATGTCGGACATGACTTCTCAAGAAGCAATGGAATTCCTGTTGCAAAGAATGAAAGGTACCAGGGATAATGTTGAGTTTTTGATCAGTATGAATGGTTAAACAGAAAAAATTCTAAGTGAAAAGAGCCTTTGGGAATTACCCAAAGGCTCTTTTTGGTTTAACTTATTAGCTGATCAAAACTCCAAATCATTCATTTTGATTTTGCCGTGATGAGTTTTTGTTTCAGCATTTTGAAGTTTTCAATTACATTTTTTTTAAAAAATTATTTGTTTTTTTTTAAAAGTTCCTTTTGCTTTTTTTATAAGTACTTGATAAATATCAAATTGAGCTTAAAAATTACAAGGATTTTGATGAGAATTATTAAAATCGTTGTAGTTTTATAATCGAAAATTTTAGGTTTAAAAAATCACCCATAATTCTTTGAATCAAAGCAATTGAAAGTAATCCAAAAGACAGGCCAAACCCATACTTGAATCTCTTGGTAACCTATTTAAATATGAAAAGCTTCTGGAATGTGAAAGCTTGAGAGGCATTCATTGATTTCTTTCGAAATGTTTATCAAAAATAAACAGATTACTTGAGCACCTTGTTTTCGAGTAGACACCCTATTTTGTGAATATTACAGTTTTAAATAAAAAATTAATTTTAAAATTTTTAATCCTACACTTCCTGGTAATTTACGGGACAGTGGAAGGACAGACTTGCTCGGTATGTGATCATTCATTTGGGGCAACCGGAGGGCCAAGCCCTGCAATTCCTAATAATGCGAACGGAATAACTGTTTGTATTACTGCAAATAGAACTTCAGCAATTAATTTTAATAATGCTCAAAATGTTACTGTTTGTATTCCAACAGGAGTAACTGTAAATGCCAATTTCAATAGTTTGTCAAGTGTTTCCCAAATTAATAATTTAGGAAATTTTACCGCTAGAGCAGATTACAACGGTAACTGGACAATCAATAATTCCGGTACTTTAACCTTGAATTTCGCATCACTCAACAGCAATAAAGTCATCAATAATTCGGGATCTTTTGTAAGAACAGGTGATTTCACAGTAAATGGAACTTTTAATTCAACTGGCACTTCTACAATAAGCGGAAGTATGACAGTGAATAGTGGTTCTCAAGTCAATAATTCAGGAAGTATTTCTGTCGGAGGCAATTATCAAAATAATGGTCAGACCAATTCAACGGATGGATCTATAAGTGTTTCAGGCACCTTGACCAATAATGGAGGAGGTGTTTTCAGCATTGGAGTGGGTTCTATCGGTGGTAATGTCCAAAACAACGGGAACATAAATATCCATGGGTCTCTGAATATTCAAGGGGATATCCAAATGAATGGAGGTTCCAATATTTCTGCAGGGGATAATGATCAACCTAATTATTTATTTGTAATTGGAAATCTTACAGGTGCAGGATGTCTGAATGGAAACAATGGAATTCTATTTACCAATAAATTCCAAACTTCCGGTGGGAATTGCAGAAATGGGGAAGTATATATTGGTACTGGTTCCGGGTGTTTGGAAATAATTGATCTTCCGGCTTTTGAATCTGGTGGAGAAGGCTTCTTTGAAAGGGTTTATATTTTCAGGTGCAGTACAGGCTGGGTGATTCCCGGACCTAATGATGATGAAGAACCCCTTGATGAAGCTCAACTACTGATAGTAGCAGGAGGTGGTGGAGGTGGACGAGGTACGAGTGCCGGAGGTGGTGGTGCAGGGGGGGTGATTTATATTCCTTCTGAATTATTACCATTTGGTACTGTAGTGCCTGTGATTGTTGGCGGCGGAGGAGCTGGATCCACAAATACAAATGCCCGTGGCAGTGATGGAGGGTTATCATCGTTTCTGGGTTTGACTGTAGATGGCGGCGGCGGCGGCGGGTCTACAAATTCTGGTTTGAGAACTGGAAATTCTGGGGGATCCGGCGGTGGAGGGGCAGCATCTAATGATATTAGGAATGACTCTAATCCTGGTGGAAGTGCACTAGGAGGATCAATTGAAAATATTTCACCTGGATTAGGAAGTAATGGCGGTACAGGAAACAGGGCAGGAAACAGTAATAATAGAGGGGGCGGGGGCGGTGGAGGATCGGTCACTGCTGGAGATGATGGATCAGGCAATAATGGCGGTGATGGGGGTCGAGGTATTGTCAGGGATATCACCGGAATGAGCATCACATATGCAGCAGGAGGAGGTGGAATTGGAAACGGTTCAAATGGTCTAGGTGGAATTGGGGTTCCAGGAGATGCAACAACAAGATCAGGTGGAAATGCAAATGGCTCTGGGGCGAGCAGGAATGGATTGGCAGACACTGGTTCAGGTGGAGGAGCAACCTCTTCTGGAACTGCAGGTAATGGATCTAACGGTATTGTCATTGTCAGGCAGACCTTTAAAATTCTTCCGGTAGAATATCTTTACTTTGAAGCCAATTTTAGGAGGGAAGAAAGGTTGGCAGAAATTAAATGGGCCACAGGAAAAGAATGGGAAAACTCCCACTTTGAACTTCAACGCTCCATGGGAAATGTAAAAAATTGGGAAGCCATCGAAAAAATCGAAGGGCTTGGTTGGTCAGATACGCCTGTGGAATATTCTTATAAAGACAAATCCTTACCACTCGTGGGAGGAATAGTTTATTACAGATTGAAACAGGTCGACTTCAATGGAGATTCTCATCTCAGCAAGGTTATTGCCATCAGGATTCCTTCTCAGCAGGTTACCAACCATGTTTGGCGAGTTTTTCCTAATCCAAATAGTGGTGATCAATTTACCTTGGATCTTGTGGACCGCTCAGAATATTCAGGGGAAGATTTGAGGATAAGGTTGATTTCACCTACTTCTGGCAATTATTTTTTTGAAGGAAGTGATTTTCGAAGAATATCAGAACAAATTCGAGAGCAATTGCAAAAATCATCCAATGGGATTTATATTTTGGAGGTTTCTTGGGGCAAAAAGATTGAATATATCAAGGTGCTTCGAAAATCAAGTTTAGGTTCAATAAAGTGATTTTTCCTTTTTTTGAATATCCGCTTTTCACCAATAAGCCTGGAAAACCTAACCAAAGGCTGTTCAAAAAATTATCAATGGTGAATTCGGATTCTAAAATTTCTTCCCGAAAATTAAAGTAGATGAGATAAATGGCTTCAACGCTATTCAATATTTCATTTATATGCTGAAAAACGTGTTTTAATTTAACTTAAAATCTTTTTGTATTTTTTATATTCTGTTTTTTGTTAAATTGAAACCTTTAATTTCCCCTGCCTTTTGGTATTTATCAAATTGACATAAAAAATCATCCTTTGTTTTATGCTGATTTGGTTCCTAAGGATTGATTGAGCGGAAAGGAACGATCCTTATATGAAGTTAATTCACTCCAATGTATGCTTGTTCTTGTTGGTAAGCCTATTTCAGTGGGGAAGTTCTAACCTATATGCTCAATGCAACAGCCCGTTAATTTTCAATTCTCCTGGAGAATTTGACTTTTTTGTGCCAGCTGGAGTAAACTCCCTCGTGGTTGAAGTTTGGGGTGCAGGAGCTGGAGGCGGGGGTAGGACTACTACAGGTACCGGGGGCGGTGGCGGAGGTGGTGCTTATTCAAGAAGCGAAATCAATGTTATTCCAGGCACAGTTTATACTGTTTCGGTTGGGGCAGGAGGTCTATCCAATACCAATGGAGAAGATTCATGGATTGCCCTTTCAGAGGCAATATCCAATAAGGTGGTTTTGGCCAAAGGTGGCCAAAGTCCCGGTAATAATAATTCCGTTGGTGCGTTAGGAGGGTCTTCTGCAATTGGCATCGGTGCTTTCAGATTTAGTGGGGGTGATGGAGCAAGTGGATTCCCCAACGCCGGGGGCGGCGGCGGATCTTCGGCAGGAATTGGGGTTGACGGAAACTCTGCAACTAACCGAGACGGGGCCATTGAACCTCTTGGTGGAGGATCGGGAGGAAATGGGGCCAATTCCAATAACAGTGATGGATTTTCTCCAATTAATGCTCCCGGAGGGGGAGGTGGTGGAGCAAGAGGCACCAACCAAGCGGGTGGGAATGGAGGTAACGGCAGGGTAAGAATTTCCTATACTTGTCAGCTTTTTGTTGGGGGGACTTTATTGGATGATGGGGCGATTACGGGGACCACGATCATTGAATTTGCTAATCCTGGCTTGAATTCCTGGACTGCTCCAAAAGGGCTTACTGAATTTGAGTTGTTTGTGGTTGGCGGCGGCGGTGGCGGCGGTTTTGGAAATGCTGCCGGAGGTGGGGGCGGTGGTGGAATCACCATTGCAAGTTTTAATGACATTAATGGAGGACAGGGATTTGAGGTAGATACCGAGTTTGAAATGAATGTTGGAGGTGGAGGAGGTGGAGCAGGAAACCAAAATATTAAAGGCACCAATGGTACGCTTTCTTTATTTGGTCAAGGAACAGATTTTCAGATAGTCGCAGGAGGTGGCGGTGGAGGTGGTTCAGATATATCAGTAAATGGGAATAATGGTTTTCAGTTGAATGCCTCAGGAGGCGGTGCAAGTGGTTTGAATACCCCAGGTAATGGGAGGGAAAATGGAAATGGAGGGAGTGCAGGATTTAATAATAGCATTGGAGGAGGTGGAGGAGGTGCAGGAGGTCCTGGTACATCTGGAATCATAATTGATGGTCCTGGGGCTAATTTTACTGCAAATGGTGGTAATGGTGGAGAAGGCTTTTCTTCTGGTTTCCGAGGGAATGTAAGAATATATGCGTCAGGTGGAGGGGGCACTACCAATGGTGGTTCAAACACAAGTCCTCAAAGGAATGTAGCTGGTTTAGGAGGCAGCGGTGTTGGTAACAATGCCAACAATACTGGAACCGGTGGTACCCCGGTTAGTTCACCGGGTTCTGGTGGAGGTGCTGGAAGTTCTGGTGGTGGAGCTGGAAGTTCCGGAGTTGTCATTATCAGATACCCTAACTTCAGAATTTTGCCAGTGGAGTATCTTTATTTCGATGCCAACTTCAGCAGAGAAACCAAATCCGTTGACCTAAAATGGGCGACCGCAAAGGAATGGGAAAATTCCCATTTTGAGATCCAAAGGTCATTGCAAGGTGTAAAAAACTGGGAAGTGATAGGTAAAGAGACAGGAGTCGGTTGGTCGGATGATATGGTTGAATATTTGTACAATGACCACAATCTACCCTTGATAGGCGGGCTGGCCTATTATCGACTCCTGCAGGTTGATTTTAATGGGAATTCTAATTTTTCAAAAACAGTCTCTGTTCGCCTTCCCGCCCTTAATCAAGTTAAGGGTGTATGGAGAGTCTATCCAAACCCCAATGCGGGTGAAATATTCAACCTGGAATTGATAGATGACAGGGAATACAATGGAGAAGATCTCAGGGTAAGGCTAATTACACCTTATGCAATCAATAGGGTGATTACCGGCACTAACCTCCGTCAGATTTCAAGATCGATTTTGGAGGAGCTTCAAAAGGCATCAAATGGAATTTACATCCTTGAGGTTTCATGGGGACAAAAAATAGAGATTTTGAAGATTATGAAACATTGAAATTTTTGGAAGCTGGAAGACTGAAGTCGGAGGCTAAATGACCTTTGAGGTTTTCAAAACCTCGAAGGTCTATGCAATAAAATGTCAATTTTTATCAAGACTTGCAAAAGCAATCTCCTAAGTTTTGGAATAGGCAAAAATTTTTTTCAGTTCAGCAAGAAAAAATCCCTTTGTTATTTTACTATTATTTATTGATGATAAAATTCCATAAGAAATGGAATTTTGAATACTGATTTTTTTTAAACTGCTGTAAATCAATTATTTGATAATTTAAAATTTTATAAAAAAGACCATAAAAGTTCGAATTTCAGAATATTTTTGAACAAAAAATATGCACTTCAAATCAATTAAAAAGTATTTCATATATAAAAAAATGTAAAAAGATTGATTTTTTGTTTTTTTATTAAATGCAAATAATTACATTTGAAAGACAAAATAGACTCTACAAAAAATCAATCACCCCATGAGATTTTTAAAAACAGTTCTTTTCGCCCTATTTCTTGTGCTTAGCTACAATAGCAATGCGCAAGATCCTAACAAGCCTGACTTAAGAGATGGTTCTTGCACCATCTGTAAGGGGAATGCACAAAACTATTCCATTTTGAATGTGTTTTTCAGTGACGCTGCGGGAAATCCCAATAATATCTGTGAAGATAGCGGGCCTTATTATATTTCATTGTTGTATACCTCAAATTCAAGAAGTGGGATACATAACTTTAGGATAATTGCCGATATCGTAAAGAAAGACAGAAATAATCCAAATGGAGATCCTCTCGATTCTTTTTATATCAACGAATATGTGGGTTCTATCAACCCTTGTAATTCCGGTTCTTGTATTATCACCATTCCTATTCCAAATATTGGAATTGAGTGCCAAAATGAATTTTATGAACTTTCCCAGCCCTTGGTCTCCTGGACTACTAGTGCTGCAAAAGACTTGGAAGACAGCTACACCTGTCAGAGTTATCCTGCAGCTCAATGTTTAAATAACAGAAGCTCTATCCCGATTGAAGTTGGCGTATTGTCTTATACTTTTGAACCTATCTTTGAGTGTTTTGAAGGTGATTTAGATCAAACTAATGTTTCTTTTATAATTACTTCTCTTTTTGGCGGTAATCCTACCCTAGATTATAATGCAAACTGGAATTTTACTTTTTCTGACGGCACATCATTAAGTTCATCAGAATTTAATCCAACAGTTTGGAACAGAGCTGTAGGAAGTAGTTTCAATGCTACTTTGACAATAAGTCAGCAGGGCTTGGTTGGAAATCCAGGAACCATTAACACGACAGTTCCCAATGCTTTAACAACTGAGAATGTTATTTTAAGTGAAAGAGTAATTGAATCAACCATTGATGAAAATTCAGGGCAAGACCTGGCTTCCGGACTTATAGAAATTGAATTTGTGGAAGGAGATTATTTTCACTTTTGGACTTCCTTGGACGATCCTACATTCTATTCTGAAGAAGCTACCATAGATTCATTGGTAGGCGGAACAACCTATAAATTGACCACCATTGATAATTCCACAGGGAGATGTAGAGTAGATTTGTTTGTTATGGATGCCAGAATATTACCTGTTGAGATATCTGAATGTGATGCCGAATATTTAAACGAGTCCAGAACTGCTAAAATTTCCTGGGCTACCTTTAAGGAAATGGGAAATAGTCATTTTGAAATTGAAAGATCTGTAGACAATATCAATGACTTCAGGGCAATCGGTACTGTTGAAGGGATGGGTTTTAAAGATACTATGACTGGATATGAATATATTGACATGGCTCTTCCTTTTACAGAATCAATTGTTTATTATAGAATCAAGCAATATGATTTCAATGGCAAGGTCACCACAGGGAAAGTATTCTCAGTCCGTATAGCCGGTAGTTTGACTACAGGTAATATTTGGAAAGTATATCCCAATCCATTGGTTGGAGGTGACAGGTTAAATATTAAGCTTGCTGATTTCAAAGGGTACAATGGGGAATTGATTGGAGTGAGAATCATTTCTTCCACTGCTATGACCTATCAGGTCCAGGCAAAATCCGAAAGTGAGTTAAATGAGGTGTTGGGCAATTTGATCAACAGAATTCCCAATGGTGTGTTAATGATCGAAATCCAGTGGGGTCAGAAAGTGGAACACTTTAAATTGTTGAAGAAGTAAGCATTGTTTTACTCTTTCTTTTTGCAAGCACTTATTCTTTATTCTATTGTTCACTTTACGTATACCTTTAAACTTTTCTCATTACCCTAATTTTTTTTAATCCCAAAATAATCCAATATAGAACCACTATTTTGGATTATTTTGGTCTTTTTTTTAAAGTGGTCCCTTTTTTAAACTTAAGTGGAAATGGCTCATTGAAAAGCGATCCATAAATCTTCATATTTTATTATTGAAAAACAATATAAAGTATTTGAAATACATTTTAGTAAATTTGTTTAGCTTTATCCTTGTTTAATGAACGACAAAATAATATATTTGTATTTCAAAATTCTTGATGTAAGATTATCTTATTAGTTATGAAATTTTTTAAATTCATATTTTTATTCCATTTGCTACTATTTGGAGTGGCCTTGAAAAGTTCTGGGCAAAATGATTGTGAAGAGTGTAAACCAGTAAAAAATCAAAGGGATAATTTTGTAATCCAAGAGGCATATTTAAGCGATTCCTTAGGTGTTCGATCGACTGCTCAAGAGTGCAATAGTTCAGGGGCTGTTTCGGAATTCTGGATTACTTTAAACTATACATCTCGCCAAGACCTTGATAATGTAAAGTTGTTATTTGATTTATTCATTAATAATGCTTCTGGTACTAGAGTTGATAGTTTAAATATTGAATATTTTGTTGGATCTGTGGTGAGTACCGGTCCTGGTCAACAAAATACAGTCACAATCCAAATAGACCTTGGCTCTGATACCTTCAATTGTAGTAATCAAGTTTTAGAACTTTTTAATGCTCGAGCGTTTTGGACAGCAAATGATAATTTAAACCCGAATGGCCAATGCGATGGTTATGCTCCGGGTCTATGTAGTAATCCCCCTCTTATAATCATACCGGTTGGCGTTGATGGTTTTATTTATGATTTTGATTATGTAATAGATTGCGTAGAAGAAAATGATAATAGTATAGATATCACATTTTTTGTAACCACATTAGCTGGTGGAGCTAGGCCTGCTGTAATCGATTGGAGTTTTGATGTTAATGGTGATATTATAACCGAGTTGAATGGTGGTTTTTCATATACCTTATCTAATTTAAATCCTCTTGATGTGATAATACCTGGTTTATTAATTAATAAAGATTCTTCAGATAATTCATTTACTATTTCATCAAGTATAATTGTTCCAGCATTATTCAATATTGAATCTACCACTACGGATAGTGATCCGAATATTAGTTCTGTTCCGAATGGTTCAATAGTAATTGATTCAATCGATCCAATTGGGGATGAATATTTATATTTTTGGACGGATGAGGATGGGAATATTTTAAATCCAGCAGACCCAAGAAATCTGACTGGTTTGGATGGAGGTTTATATACACTTACCATGGTTAATCAAACTACAGGAGTCTGTATAACCTATGATTTTCCACTTAATGTTGTTCCTCTTCCAGTTTTGTTTGGAGAGATGTCCCTTATTTTCATTAGCCCAAATAGAACAATTGAATTTAACTGGACCACGACCAAAGAGTGGGAGTCTTCCCACTTTGAAATCGAAAGGGCTATACAAGGGATTCAATTTGAGAAAATCGGTGAGGTAAAATCTTTCGGTTGGAGTGATAGTGAAGTGAAATATGCATTTGAGGACAGGCAATTACCTCTTACAGGTGGAAATATTCTGTATAGGCTGAAACAAGTAAATATGGATGGAGGATATGACTATTCCAAAACTCTATCTGTTGGAATTCCAGGAATGGAATTTACCCCAGGTGTATGGCGTGCGTACCCTAATCCTACAGATGGAAATGTTCTGCATATTAACTTATTGGATCCCCAACAATACAAGAATGAACCAATAACTTTTAGATTAATCCATCCGACCGCTATCACAGAATCTATAACTGTTTCCAATGAAAATGAAATGAACGAAATTCTAGCCTCAAAGGTACCTAAGATGCCAAAAGGGTTGTTTGTGATAGAAATCCGTTGGGGACAAAAAGTGGAGCATATCAAGGTTTTAAAATGATTAACTGAAAATTAATATACTTTTTAAATTGATTTTCGAAACACTGATTTTTTAGGTGAAAAAATGAATTTCATATTCTGAATTCTGTTTTGTAAACTAATAGTTTGGTTAATAATTTTTTAAGTATTTTATTCACAAAACTTTTTTAGGCAACTCTCTGTCTAAATGATGAATTATCACCCAACCTATTGCTTTTAACATGTTTTTGGTTTTTAGAAAAATTTTAAGCTTGCTGCATTTGAAATCAATCGATTTCAGGCAAATTATTTTATTGCTGATTTCATTAATTTCCTCCTTTTCGGGTTTTTCGGAAGGCTCATCAAATTGGGGAATAGAGGAAAACCGCCAAAGTTGGCTATGGTATCCTGGTAATTCCGGAGCTGGAGGTTTTTCCAATAGGGGATATATGTTATTGCCATCTGGAATCTCAGGGTATAATGGTGGCCATAGATTGTACGTATTTGCTAAGGCCGGGGAAACTGTATTTTGGGGATTTCGCAGACATGGGACAACAGGAAATATCAGGGTCAGATGGTATTACGATGCAAATAGTTCAGAGTTTTTCCCGATTGGGACAAGTGGTGCTGCCCGGACCAGAATTGTATCTCAGGATTATGATGCACATAGTAATGGTGCTGCTCAGGGTAGGCCCGGTTCAGCAATAGCAACACGGAATGGTCCTTCACAAATAACAGGCACCGGATATTCTGCATATTCATTTGTAAATAATACAGGAGCCGATAGGGCATTTTGGGTTGAAATCTCAAATACCTCGAACAATCATATTTCAGGTGGATTCAACATCAATTTTTGGGATATTACGGTTGCTTCAGTCTCCTCTAGTGGCTATTCTGAAATTACAGGAAGGGTTTATTCCAGGTTTTGGAGCATTGCCAATTCAAGACAAAACCCTTCAATGACTAGTCTAACATTAACAAAAGGTGCACCTGATAATTTTTCATTTCATGATAATTTTGGGTTTTTCGTTCCAGTAGATAATTCTTTTTCTGGAACGGGGGACGACTATTTTGTAAAATACATCAATTTTGCAGGTTCAAGTGGTGGCTGGACCAATTTTTTTGCAAACAAAGATGGGCCTAGAAACGATCTTTCCTTTGCTGAAAACAGAAGATCGATAGAGGGAATTTCATCTAATTTTCAATACCCATTGTTTATAAACGATCCTGATCCGACAATTTGGAAGACAACCGCATCGCCTGTGGCAAATTTGAAGGTTAATTATCAAGAGAAATCTGCACCCGATTACGGCGGAGAGGCCACAGTGGACCTTACAATCAGCCTTCCTGCGACTGTTGATATTTTAATTGATTTGAATGGTAATCAAATCTATGATGATGGGATAGATTTATTGATTTCTGAAGAATATCAGGCACCGGGTACTTATCAGATCTATTGGAATGGGGAGGATGCGCAAGGAATAGTTGTTCCTCCTGATACGGATGTTGAGGTAATTGCTACCGTTGTTTTTTTTCCGGTTCATTTCCCAATATTTGATTTGGAGCAAAGTCTAGGAATGACAGTAACCAACATCAGACCTGGCGCTATGGCCAATAACAATATATTTTGGGACGATTCTTTGATACCAAGAACAGGCCTTACACCAAATGACAGTCCTCAATCTGTAATGGTTAATACAACAGGTATTCCTGGTCCTAACCATATTTGGTGGGCTACAGGAGATAATGGATTCAGTAATAACATTACTATCAATACATGGGCAGGTTCTTACAATACAGAGGTCAGTGAAACATTTCGAATTTTGCCTGTTCAGTGGATTTACTTCCATGGGAGGACAATGGAAAACAGAATCAACTTGGAATGGGGGACAGCTCAGGAAAAAAATAATGAAAAATTTGCCATTCAGCGTTCAAAAGATGCCAGATCTTGGGTGGACATAGGACAAGTAAAAGGAAAAGGAGATAGTGAAAGCCCTGTCCACTATCAATTCAGTGATATTAATCCATTGATAGGACCAAATTATTATAGATTAATGCAAGTTGATTTTGACGGTAAAGAAGATTTCACCAGCGTGATCAGAGTGGATTTTATCTCAGATTGGGAAATTCACTTATATCCTAATCCAGTAAGGGAGGAGTTCTTTATTCAGTCAAAAGATATAGAAAAAATGCAGGTGTTTATTATTGATAGCAAAGGTTCGAAAATATTTCCAGCCCAGACCGTAATCAATGAAAACAAAGTATCCTTAAATGTTTCAGACATAAAACCAGGGTTTTATTTGGTTTATGTCCAACAAAATGAAAAATCCCTGATAAAAAAATTGATTAAAACTGATTGAAAGAATCTCCTGACAACAAAGATAAAAAAACAAAAAACATAGATAATTTTCTTTAAACGAAACATTTCAAATATAAAATAATGCGCAAGATCATCTTTAATTTATTATTTACTGCCACAGCTTTGGCCTGTGTGCCTGATGAAAAAAATCCTGTTTCTGATCCGAACATCGAGATAAATACGGATGGCGAAACTTTAAACAAAAGGATCACTTTAGAAGGATCAGGTGTAATTGAAATCTTTGGAGCAGATATGTTGAACGGGAGAATTTCGGAGGAAGATATTCCTGCCGGAAAAGTCCCCATAGTGATGGTTTCGCAAGTGAATCCACCTGTGATTGGGGACAGGGAACTGACCGCAACCCATGTGGATATTTTCGGAAACTATGCGTATGTAAGTTACAATACCGCAGGTCCTGTGTTTTTGGGAGCAATTGAAATATTTGATATTTCCGATCCATTACATCCCAAAATTGTGAGTCAGGCTATCTTTAAAAATGGAGATATTAATTCCTTGAGTTATAAAAACGGCGTTTTGTATGCTGCTGCTGCCTTTGACATCGATCAGGAACCCAAAATAAACACCGCTGCCCAATTGGTTATGGTTAATGTCAGCAATGGGAAGTTTATTTCTGAATTTTCCAAATTTGATATTGAAGGATTTGCCACGGTAGATGTTTGTACTACTTCAGAGGATATCGCAGTTGCAAGCGGAAGTAATGGGTTGGTGGGTCTTTTCAACCCTAAAGGCGAGATGCACAATAAATTTCCAATGACTGATTTGAGAGCAGTCAAATATGGGAATGAAGTACTTGCAGCCTTGAGCGGTACTGAAGGAATCAAATTATTAAAGCCATCAAACCTCGAAACAATCCTCACTATTCAGAATGAAAAGGATATTGCAGAATCAAAAAGAACCTTGGATATGGCTCCAGGCTTGTTATTGGTATCAGAAGGCAGAAATGGGGCAGGAATTTATTCAATTCCTTCAGGTGTTTTGTTGCAGCGACTTCCCATCCTGATCAAACCTCTGGGAGTTGAGGAGGGAGATGTCGTGACCAATGCAGTTTCTTATGATGATGGTAAAGTATATATGGCAAATGGTGGTGCAGGAGTTTCAGTTTCCCAGATATTGGAAAATGATATTTTGGAAGAGATCGGAGTTTTAGGGATATCCGGTTCTTCGAATTTTATAAAAGCATATAAAGACTACATTTTTGTAGCATCGGGTCGTAAAGGACTTCAGATTTTGAATCTTTATGAAAAAGATGAAATAGCATTGAATGGAGGGATAAGTTGTGAAGGCTTCGGTTTATATTCAGGAAGTTCCAATTTGAATATTAACTCCAATGAAAAAGTTGGTTATGCAGGATCCAATGTATTTAAAAATGTAAACATAGGAGGTCAATTCACTTTCTGTGGTTCATTGGCCATAGAAAATAGCCTGAACTTGAACAGTGGGGGAGTGTTTATGATGAATGGTGCAATGGTTTTTGGGCAATTCAACAAAAACCGTACACTCACCATCAACAGCAATGCTACAATGAAAGTATTTGGTGATTTGGTCATTTACGGAAATTTGAACCTGAATTCGGGTGCGACATTGGAATTTGTTGGTGAAGGAAACAAAGTGACCATTTTTGGGAATGTTCAAAAAGGTCAAAATGTGATTATCAAAGGAAATTTCACAGATACTGAAGGGAAATTGAAATAATCATTTCGAATAAACCAATCTCAAAACAAAACCCTCCGAAAACTTGAATTTCGGAGGGTTCGTTTTTATCTCTTTTCCTCATACCAGGTCTTATGGACTATTTTCCACTGACCGTCAATTTTGATCAGCGTAAGGTAATCATAATAGTAAATCCCCGGCCAAAAAAGTTCGGTTTTGGCTAAAGCTGTATAGCCTTTGATGTCAATATCCAAAAGCTTATTCTCAAATTTACCGGGATCTCTTTTTTCACCTTTTGCCGTTCCAGAAGCCCATTGTTCATAGGGTGTTACTGTAAAATTTTCACCGCGATATCCGATGAGTCTAGCTGAGGGATCAAAAGCTGCATCAAGTTTCGTTCGATCCCTTTCCATCATGCCATCAAAATAAAGTTGTATGGTGCGCGTGATGGCTTTTTTTTCCTCCTCCTGAGTTTGGGAAAATATAGTTCCACTAGAGGCAAGTAAAAAGACTAAGAGAAAGAGTTTTTTCATCTATTTTCTAGGGAATTCAATTCCCATATTATAAAGACCAAAGGCATAAATATCTGCGATTTCGGAAATCTGCATCGCAGTTGGTTTTCCGGCACCATGTCCGGCATTGGTTTCAATGCGGATCAGGACTGGATTATCTCCCTGTTGTGCATCCTGCAGCGTTGCTGCAAATTTGAAGGAATGTGCAGGAACGACCCTGTCGTCATGGTCAGCTGTGGTCACTAAGGTGGCAGGATAAGCAGCTGGTTTTAAATTGTGTAAAGGAGAATATCCTTTAAGGTACCTGTACATTTCTTCGCTATCGTCGGCAGTTCCATAATCATAAGCCCACCCCGCACCAGCAGTAAATTGATGATACCTCAGCATGTCCAATACCCCAACAGCAGGGAAAGCCACCTTTGCAAGGTCAGGCCTTTGGGTCATCACTGCACCCACCAAAAGCCCCCCGTTGCTTCCGCCCCTAAGGGCAAGGAAATCAGAAGAGGTGTAACCTTCTTGGATAAGGTATTCGCCCGCTGCAATAAAATCATCAAAGACGTTCTGTTTTTTCATCTTTGTGCCTGCCAAATGCCAGTTTTCACCATATTCTCCACCACCCCTGATATTTGGGACGGCATACACTCCACCATTTTCCAACCAAACAGTGGCGGATATGCTAAATGCCGGAGTAAGACTTACCCCGAATCCGCCATAACCAAAGAGTATGGTTGGATTTTTTCCATTCAAGTTCAACCCCTTTTTATGGGTAATGATCATGGGTATTTTAGTTCCGTCTTTGGAGGTATAGAATACCTGCTTGCTTTCAAAAAGCTCGGGATCAAACTTTACCTGAGGTTTGTTATACATTTCGCTTTTCCCTGTGGCAATATCATATCTGTAAATTGTGCCGGGAGTAATGTAGGAAGTGAATGTATAATAGAGTTCTGATTCTTCTTTTTTCGCAGAAAATCCCCCTGCCGTACCTATGCCAGGAAGTTCTACTATTCTTTCCTGCTTTCCGGTATAATCATATTGATGAACTTCTGTCACCGCATCTTTAAGATAGGTAGCGAAAAATTTCCCATTACCTTTGGAGATATCCATAACATTTTCAGTTTCAGGGATGACGTCTTTCCAATGCTGTGGGGCCAAAGCATCTATTCTGGTTTTCACCAATTTATTATTTGGTGCATTCAGGTTAGTGAAAATGAACAATTCTCCGTCCTGATGGTCTACTACATAATGGGTATTTTCCATATCGGAAACCATAGGAATGACCGGTGAGAAAATTTTGGTCAGGTCCTGAATATACAATTCATTTCCGGTAGTGCTGTTGGCTGCGGAAATCACCAAATACTTCCCGTCTTCGGTAACTAAGGCACCAACATATCTTCTCGGGTTTGCATCATCACCAAAAACCAATACATCCTCTGATTGCTTTGTTCCCAGTTTATGGAAATACAATTTATGGTTATTGGTCAGGGCAGATAATTTTGATCCATCAGGTTTGTCATAGGTACTGTAATAAAAGCCCTCTGTTCCTTTCCAGGCTATGCCTGTAAATTTGGCATCTTCAATCTTATCATCTAATAATTCCTTGCTATTGGGATCCATGACGTAGATATCCCTCCAATCCGAACCGGCAACAGACACAGCATAGGCAAATAATTCCCCGCCTTTTGTAAATGCAGAGCCTCCCAGGGAAGTCGTTCCGTCTGCTGAGAGTTTATTTGGGTCTAAAAACAACTCTTCTTCACCATCAGGACCAGATTTCCTGTATAAGATTGACTGGTTTTGAAGACCATCATTTTTGTAATAATAATGGTAATCCCCGTATGTTGTCGGAGCAGATAATTTTTCATAATTCCAGACTTCTTCCAGTCTTTTTCTTATTGCTTCTCTGAATGGGATTTGCTCCAAATAGCCAAATGTAACTTCATTTTGTGCCGTAACCCAAGCCTTGGTTTCTTCTGCATAATCATCTTCCATCCATCTGTACGGATCGGAGACTGTTTCGCCCCAATAGGTATCTATATGATCGATTTTTGTATTGTCAGGATATTCCACTTCTATTGTTGGAAATTTTTGCTCTTGTTGGCATGAAAGGACTAGTGAACTTCCAATTGCCATTGCTAAAATTTTATATGTTTTCATTTATTTTTTAAATCTTATCAAAACCTAAATAAGGCACCAATACTTTAGGCATCCTGATACCATCTTCCGTTTGGTTATTTTCCAAAATGGAAGCTACGATTCTTGGCAAGGCCAAAGCACTGCCATTGAGGGTATGGGCCAGTTGGGTTTTCCTGTCTTCTCCTCTGAAACGCAATTTGAGTCTGTTGGCCTGATAGGTCTCAAAATTGGAAACTGAACTGACTTCCAACCATCTTTCCTGCGCAGCAGAGAAAACTTCCATATCATAAGTCAAGGCTGAGGTGAAACCCATATCTCCACCGCAAAGCCTCAAGACGCGGTAAGGGAGTTCTAATTGTTGAAGCAGGTTTTGGACATATTTGCTCATTTCCTCCAAAGCAATGTAAGATTGCTCAGGATGTGAAATATGTACAATTTCCACTTTATCAAACTGATGCAATCTGTTCAGTCCTCTGACATGCGCACCCCAACTTCCGGCCTCTCTTCTAAAGCATGGCGTATATCCTACATTTTTGATGGGGAGATCCTGTTCCTCTAAAATCACATCCCTGTACATATTGGTAATGGGAACTTCCGCTGTGGGAATAAGAAAAAGTTTGTCAACTGTCGCTTCATACATCTGACCTTCTTTGTCAGGAAGTTGTCCGGTGCCGTAGCCCGAATCCTCATTGACCAAAATGGGAGGTTGAACTTCCATATAACCGGACTTCAAAGCCTCGTCCAAAAAGAAATTTATCAAAGCTCTTTGTAATCTTGCACCTTTTCCTTTGTACACTGGAAATCCTGCACCAGCTATTTTGACACCCAAATCAAAATCAATGATGTCATATTTCCTGATCAGGTCCCAATGGGGTAATTTGTTTTCGGGCAAAGTTGGGATTTTGCCATGTTCCAATACCACCTCATTGTCCTCTGCTGATTTTCCTTTTGGCACAGAAATATGAGGAACATTAGGAACGGTAAATAACAGTTGCTTTAATTCTTCCTCAAGATTGGTATAGGCTGTCTCGAGAGATTTTATCTGTTCCTTGATTTCAGAAGTTCTGGACTTTGCTTTTTCGGCCTCCTCTTTTTTTCCTTCTTTCATCAGGGTTCCAATCTGTCTGGAAATTGTGTTTGATTCTGCCTGAAGATTGTCCCTTTGGGCTTGGGTTTCTTTCCGGTTTTTGTCTATTTCCAATACTTGATGTAAGATAGTTTCTGCATTTGCAAAATTGCGTTTCTGCAATCCCTGCAATACAGATTCAAAGTTGTCCCTGATGTTATTGACAAGTAACATATGTATAAATTTCTAAAGTCTAAATCGATTTGCAAAGATAAGGATGTTCACCGATTGAGTTGAGAAAGACCTGATTTTAATAAGGATTTTGTGACTTCCTATAGGGTTCTATTGAACAATTACTGTTTTTTGGATGCTTGAAAAAGGTCCGTCAAGTTCAGCACCGTTATTCTTTAAAAGTTTTAGCTGTATTAGATGTTCTCCTTTTGGAAGATGGGATATCCTGATTGGATTCAATTTGTTTATTTCATAGGAAAATCCATCAATACTTAATTGGACTTTAAGGCCATCCAATTCCAAATCACCTCCGATAACTAAAAAATCAACAGTAATTTCGGTATTTTCCGGAAAGGTCTGTCCATTGAAAGGGAGATTCACCGCAAGATAGGGTTCTGCTGAATAGGGAAATGGCCTGCTATCCCCCACCAAAAAATCTCTGTCCACATAATTCCCAAATTCTTTCAAAGCAAGTCCTTGGTTGTCCAGCAAATAGGCAACAACCCTATAAGTTCCTTCATTAAGTTCTCTTTGAAATATCGGAGAATTATAACCTATGGGATCGCCCGAATTAAGGATGATATTCAACTGAACTCCGGTCAATCCTTCTCCAAAAGGATAGTTTTTGATATTGAATTCAAAAGGTATTTTTCCTGGTTTGAAACTTTCGCCGTTTAAAGGGGAATACATTTCGATGATGGCATCGGGGAAGTCTTTTTGTTCTTCAAAATAATAAAAGCTGATTTCATTGTTTTCATTAACCAGAGAATCAACAGGGGTGGGGGAATATTTGACTTCTTCCTTTTTGTCCCTAGACCCAGAACAGGAAACGGACATAATCACAAAAATAATGAAAGGAATAAGAAGTGTTTTTTTCATAGTAATAGAGGTGCGAAGGCTAAATTATTTAAATTTGATTTAAATTAATCAAATAAAATCAAATCTAACAATATGGCTGACATACTATATGATCAAATTCCTTCTTTGGATCTGGCTGATTTTACAGGAGGCAATCCTGAGAAAAAAAGGGAATTCGTCAAAAAACTGGGAGAAGCATACAATAACATTGGTTTTGTGGCTATAAAAAACCATGGACTGAGTCAGGATTTACAGGATAAGCTCTATGCTGCAATCAAGAATTTTTTCAGTCTTCCGGATGAAGTGAAAGCCAAATATGAAAAACCGGAAATAGGCTATCAAAGGGGTTATACCGGAAAAGGTAAAGAGCATGCGAAAGGTAGGAATACCGGCGATTTGAAAGAATTTTACCATGTAGGCCAGGAACTTTCTGCCATACCCGACTCCGATCCCATCAAATCCGAGTATTCGGCAAACATTTGGCCGACTGAGCTTCCGGAATTTGAAAAAATCGCTTTGGAAACCTACCGGACTCTTGAAAGTGCCGGTAAAAATATGTTGAAGGCTATTGCGATTTACCTTGGATTGGAGGAAAATTATTTTGAAGATAAAGTCGAACATGGCAATTCCATTTTGAGACAGATCCATTATTTCCCCATTGAGAATCCTGATGCTGTCCCGGCGGATGCGGTTCGAGCAGCAGAACATGGAGATATCAACCTGATTACTTTGTTGATGGGTGCCAGTGCAGATGGACTTCAGGTTTTGAGAAAGGACGGGAAATGGATTCCGATTACAGCTTTGCCCGATCAGTTGGTAGTCAATGTTGGGGATATGTTGGAAAGGCTGACAAACAAGAAACTAAAATCCACTATTCACAGGGTGGTAAATCCACCAAGAGAAAAAATGCATACAAGCAGGTATTCCATTCCATTTTTTATGCATCCCAGATCAGACATGGACCTTACCTGTTTGGAAAGCTGCGTGGACGAGCAACATCCCAAACAATTTGAAGATGCCACTGCAGGGGAGTTTTTGGATGAACGTCTGAGAGAACTTGGCTTAAAAAAATAGGCCGTGTCAGTAAGAAGAGTCAGATATTATCTCTATTTGAAAGACGTATTGTGGTTATCCTTGACCGCTTTCGGCGGGCCTCAGGTTTTTCTTGCGATGGTATTGGACCTTATGGTAAAAAAACGTGGCTATATTAAGGAAGGGGAATTATGGGAACTCAATGCCCTTTGTCTGATTCTTCCCGGACCGACCTCTACGCAGACCATTTCAGCCATAGGATATAGAATAGGTGGGCCAAACCTGGCCTACCTATCTCTTTTGGTTTGGATCCTTCCTGCTACCATTATGATGATAGGGGCAGCTTTCCTGATTGTTTTTCTTCAGGAAAATACCCCTGGAGCGCTGAGTTTTGCGAAATTTATTCAACCGATGGCCATTGGCTTTATCATTTATGCGGCAAGGACTACTATTTTCAAAATGGTAAAAACTACCGAAGCCTCAATTTTGATGATGTTTTCCACATTTATTTCTTTCTTTTATAATTCTCCTTTTATTTTTCCGCTGATGTTGATTGCCGGCGGAGTTACTACCTCTTTGAAATACAGGAATCAGCCCAAACTTGAAGGAGATAAAAGTCTGGTGATTTCGTGGGCAAATTTCTATCTGTGGGGAGGTATTTTGGTTTTTGCAGCCACTTTGGGAGCTATCACCAAAAACCAATCAATTTTACTTTTTGAAAATTTCTATCGGAACGGGAGTTTGATTTTCGGGGGCGGGCAGATTTTGATCCCTTATTTATTTACTGAATTCGTGGAATTCAAGAAGTTTTTGACTTCAGAGGAGTTTTTGACAGGTTATGCCATTGCGCAGGGAATGCCCGGGCCTACATTCAGCTTCAGTTCCTATGTAGGCGCCCTGTCGATGAGAGAATTTGGTATTGTAGGATTGTTGACAGGTGGCTTTGTAGCAGCAGCCGGGATTTTTCTTCCCGGTACCTTTTTGATATTTTTTGTAATCAGGTTTTGGGATCAGCTCAAAAAATACCGTCCGGTCCGGGCAGCCTTGGAAGGAATCAATGCAGTGAGTTGCGGGATGTTGATTGCTGCTGCTTTTTTGCTTTTTGAGCCCTTGGAGGCAAATGCCTTCAATATATTGGCAATCATCGGAACATTCCTGCTATTACAGTTCACTAAGCTTTCATCCCCTTTAATTATTGCTGTTGGGGTTGTAGCTGGGGTTTTGTATAATTTGGTTTTTTAGTTGGGAGAAGCGAGAGATTAGAACCAAAGCCTGCCCCGAGTATCGGGGAGACAAGAGCCAAGAAGCGAGAGGCGAGATGCGAGATGCGAGAACCGAGATCCGAGAGGTAGAGATTCAAAGCTTGCCCGAGTATCGGGGAGCCAAGAAACTGGAAACAAGAGATGAAAAAAAACAACCCTGAAAGGGTTGAACTGTGAATAGCCCCAGGTGAAACCTGGGGCTCGACTTTGGCTATTAACTAGACATAAAATAAAAAAGGGCCGCAATTTGGAATTGTGGCCTTTTTTATTGATTTTTATATCTAGTTATATGACTAGATATGGGATATCCGACTAAAATCCAGCTCATAAAAAGAGCCAAAAGTGAACAATGGTACGTCAACTTTCCTGCCGCAGTGGCACAGGCCATTGAATTCCAGCAGGGGGAAGTTGTGGAGTGGATCATTGATGACCATCAGAGACTTGTTCTTCAGCGAAGTGAAAAGGCAACCGAAGGCCTTAAAAAAAAACTTCCCCCGAAAACCTGAAAGATATCTTCGGATCCCTGTTCTCGGACTGTAAATTGGCCTTTAAGCAGATCCGGACCTGGAAAAGGGCTTCCGTACTTGCAGAAGGTCTTTTGGGCTGTGTCGGCAGGAGTACCGTAACGGGTATGATAACGGCCACCGGACAGCATTTCAAAGACTGGTCGGCGGCATACCGCCTTTTTCAGGGGGACAGGATGAATACCGATGCGCTGTTTTCAGTCATCAGGAAGTCCGTAGCGGATGCTGTTTCGGCGGACGAAGGGGAGATCTATGCCCATATGGACGATACACTTCTGAGAAAAACAGGTAAAAAAGTGGAGGGGGCCAAATGGATGAGGGATCCGCTGGGCCCGCCTTTTCATACCAACTTTGTATGGGGCCAGCGTTTTATACAGATGTCCCTTTCTCTGTGTTCCGGAATGGACAAAGTACAGGCCACGACCGTTCCTGTTGATCTTCAACACTGCCCCACTGCCCGTAAACCCAAAAAGGACAGTCCCCGGGAAGATCATGACCTTTACAGAGAAACACAAAAAAAGACCAAACTGAGCCTGATAGGATCCCAAAGGATCTCTGCCCTCAGAAAGGGGCTTGATTCGGACGGGCACAGAGGAAAAAGTCTGGTGGTGAGCGTGGACGGCAGCTATACCAATGAGACTGTTCTCAAAAAACTTGTTGATAATGTCATCCTGATCGGAAGGGTCCGCAAAGACTGCAAGCTTTATGGGCTGCCCGATGTTTCCCCTGAAAACAGCAAGGGCAGAAAGCGTGTCTACGGAGATGAGCTGCCCACCCCGGAACAGATCCGTCAGTCCGATGAATACGGCTGGAAGGAAGTCAAAGCATGGGCGGCAGGAAAAATACATACTTTCAATATCAAGACGGTAGAGAAGGTGAGATGGGAAAAATCAGGGCCGATGAATCTGAGGCTGGTGGTCATAAGACCTGTCGGATACAGGCTCACAAAAAAATCAAAACTGCTTTACAGGGATCCCGCATACCTGATCTGTACATCCACAGAACTCCCGCTTGAAAAACTGCTGCAGGCATATCTGTGGCGATGGGGTATAGAAGTGAATTTTAGGGACCAGAAAACATTGATGGGATGTGGGCAGGCACAGGTAAGAAAAGAAATACCCTGCAGCAAGGTACCTCAGTTCGTCACCGCCGTTTACTCAATGTTGCTGGTCTCGGCATCAAAAGCCAAAATCACAGAACTGCCAAGGCCCAAGTGGTACAGCAAAAAGAAAAACCGCAGAACAACGACCCAGGACATTATAAACCAGTTCAGGGCCATAAACTGGACTGATTCTGTCAAAATCAATTTCACCGACTTCGTCGCAATGGAAAATAAACAGCGAAGTGCCAAAAATAACCCTATTCATTCACTGTCAAGCTTGTTCTATACCAGAAATTAGCCAAACTTAAGCCCCAGGTGAAACCTGGGGAATAAATGAAGGAGATCCGGATTCAATTACGACCCTGAAAGGGTCGAACTGAACAATCCACTTGTAGAATTTAACCTAAAAAGTGACCAGAAGAATCAGGTTGTGACAAAGAGTTAGGATAGATCCAAAAGGAAAAAGGGGCAGGTGAGAGTCAAGAACCAAGAACCAAGAACCAAGAGACAAGAGACAAGACCCAAGAAGCGAGAGGCGAGATGCGAGATCCGAGAGTCAAGAACCAAAAAATATGAAGCGAGAGGTGAGAAACAAGATTCTGGTGCGGTTCACAAAAAAAGGGCTTTCAACGTGTGAAAGCCCCAATGGGAAATTGTTTGGATATTCGTGATTCTCTTAGTTTTCCGTAAGAAGGCATTTTTTTTATTAATGCTGAGTAAATTATCGATTTAAACCTTCTTCGGTCTTCCGTCTTCGGTCTTCGGTCTCCCAACTATTGCTTGGCTAGAACAACTTTCTCTTTGAATTTTTTGATCTGCCTTCTCAGTGCTTCTACAGCTTCATCTGCAGCCCCTTCAAAAGAGTCACTTTGGTGTTTGGCGAAAAGTGTTTTGCCCGGTACATTCATTTTTATTTCAACGATCTTGTTTTCGTTTTTTTCATGCTTGTCCAGCCTCATAAAAACTTCTCCGTCTATAATTCGATCAAAGTAGGTATCAAGCTTATCTGCTTTTTTTTGAATAAAATCGATAAGCTTTTGATCAGCATCGAAATGGATGGAATGCATTTGAAGTCTCATAACATTATTGGTTTAAAGTTAAACTTATATTAAGCTTTAGGATGTGCCTGTTCAAACACAGCCTTGAGTTTTTCCATGGAATTGTGGGTGTAAACTTGGGTAGCAGCCAGATTGGCATGACCCAAAAGATCTTTTACGGCATTGAGGTCCGCTCCTTTGTTTAGAAGATGTGTTGCGAATGTGTGTCTCAAGAGGTGCGGGCTTCTCTTGGTAGTCTGAGCAAAAAGGTTTAAATAATGTTTTACGATACGATAAATCTTCATAGGGTAAGCCTGCTCTTTGTTGTTTATAACGATAAAATAGTCACTCTGGTCTACAAAAGGAAATGTTTCCTCAAATACTTTTTTGTACGAAATTATATTTTTTTTAAGCCTGTTTGTAAGTGGGATCATTCTCTCCTTTTTCCTTTTTCCGAATACTTTTACCGCATCGGATTGAAGGTCAATATCCCTCCATTTTAACTCCAACAATTCCGAAAGCCGGACTCCCGTGAGATACAAGAATTCCATCACCATCCGGTCTCTTTGTCCATCAAAGGAGGGCTCGTATTCCAATTCATCCAAGATCTTGTCCATGGCTTCTTCCTGTACAAATTCAGGAAGTCTTTTTGGAGATTTCAAGGCTCTGAGTTTGTAAGTCGGATCCTTGGTGATTACTCCCGACCGCATCAGAAATTTGTAAAAAGATCTTAGTGTCGCGATTTTCCTGTTGATGGATGTAGGGCTCAAATTTTGTTCTACCAAATCAACAATCCAGGCCCTTATTTCGGGATGTTCCGCATTACTGATATCTTCCTTTTCAAAGGACAATTGATAAAATTCACTGAACTGATCCAAATCTTTGCGGTAAGCCAATACGGTATGGCGGCTTGCTCTTTTTTCGTACTCTAAATAATTGATAAAGGAATCCAGCATCGGGGGGTCAAACGATCGAAAATGAAGTTAGTGATTTAATTAGAAATATGATAGATAGAAATGGAAATAAGGTTGAAAAATTATTTAATTCAATTTGAAATCGAAGCAAACCTGAGGTCTCTGCTACTTTGAAATTTTAGATGAAGTTGAACATGATTGGGGATTGTAAAAGTTCTTAAAACTGATTTCGAAGAAGCCTGCCGAGATATAAGTCAACAAAAAAGCGCATCCACTTTCGGTAGATGCGCTGATTGATGTGTGTATCTCAAAAAGATAGCAAACAATTACTTCATTTCTTCGGTTTGCATTCTTTGTTTGTAAGCTGCTTTGATTACTTCTTCTCTTCTCTTGACAGAAGGTTTTACAAAGTGCTGACGTGCCCTAAGTTCCCTTACAGCACCAGTCTTGTCAAATTTCTTTTTGAAACGCTTTAGCGCTTTTTCAATTGATTCGTTTTCTTTTACGTTGACTATGATCATATGTATACACCTCCTTTCAGGGTTGCAAAGGTAAGGTAATATTTTACTTTATAAAACTTTTTATCAATATACTAAGTGAACTATAGCAATTTTCGGATTTCGAATGATAAATCTCTCTGACTAATACCCCTCTTACAATTTGAATGCTAGGATAAACTTATTTAACCAATTTGTTATAGATATAAACTAAAAATTTGGTATTCGTTTATTTATTTATTAGTTTAGTTAAGATTATTTAAATGGCCATTTTTCTTATCGATTATTTAATAAATCTTTTAACTTAAAATTTTAGAAAAAATGGAAAAGATCGTTTTAGTCTTAGGGATAATCTCCTTTAGCTTTGGCAGTTTTGCAATTCAGGGTTACAAAATGTAAGCAGATGCCTGTCCCGGTGGGGGGACTTATGATGCATGTCGTTATTCCCCATACGATATTTGTTGGATTAGCGAACAAACATTTTGCGATGAATAATCCGAATTAAATAAAGCATGTCAGGAGACCTGGAAAGGTTTCCTGACTATTTAACAATCCCCAGTCAAATGCATAAATATATTTATCTCTTGATAATGATTACCGTTTTCTTTTCTTGCTCCCCAAAAAAAGAAAAAAACAATAAAACCTTGACTATAGATCTGAAAGAAGCACAAGAAGGCAAACTATCAGATATCTTTAGTTCAATTGATTATAAGTTGTTAGATACGGGAGACAATGAATTCTTGGCGATGCCAGGTAAATTGAGAATAGAAGATAGTCTGATTTTTTTGAGGGATTCACGACTTTCGAATATTCTGATTTATAATTTGGACGGCAGTTTAAATTCAGTCATTAAAGCGCGATTGAATCCTGGGCCAGGGGAGTTTTTACAATCGGAAGACTTTCAGATAGGTGACAACCGGATCAAAGTCAGGGATTATCCCCAAAATAAGTCCTTTATATACGACTTTGAAGGTACATTACTGGATGAAAGTCGAGACGAAGAAGAGTTGTATTACTATTTCTACGAAACCAAAGATTGGAAATTGGCATACATGGGATATTCTAATGGGCCGGATTCAAAACTTTTCCTTAGAAAAGACAGATTGAATAATGAACTGCTTTTCCAGTATTCATTTCCAAATGAGTTCGAAAATTTTAATGTAGGTTCTAAGGATGGCTTTATGCAGGATTATTCAGAGCCTTTGTTTTACTTCTCTATTCCATATAGCTATGAAATAGTCAGGTTTGATGAAAATGGGGTCCTTGATCAAATAATCGAACTGGATATTAAGAATGGTGGTATGACAAAGGAGGAACGGAATCTTTGGGCAAAGGAGAGGAATTTGAGGCAAATGATCAAAGAAAGGAAGCTAGTAGAGCATACAGATTCCTTTTTCCCCATGCAAAATCATTTCTTTATTCACTTGAGACAAAGTACTCCAATGAGTGCGATAAATCACTTCATTGTTTATAGTAAAGATTTTGAATTGATGTATCAAGGTTATGATTTAGAAAATGATCTTGATGGGATGCGTTTAGATGGTGTTCCTTGGAGCTATACTGAGAATTCTATAATTCTTATGATCAATTCCAATCAATTCTATAATGCTTACCTAGAGCGTTTTGCTGGCAAAAGTGTTAAGCAGGTCAAGGGAAACGTTCATGACTTCTTCCAAAAGAATATGGATCGGTTGAAAGAGGAACAGTATGTGATGGTCAGTTTAAATTTGAAATTCAGTCATTGATTTTTTACTGATTTTTTCTTTAGAATATTAAGAGAAAAAGTTGAGAAGAACCCTTCATCCTATGGGAACAAACACAAAACCCGGCTGAAAGCCGGTTTTTGTGTTTGTTTATTTTGACATGTTTAGCCAATTATCTTTTCGGCCAACAAAACAATTTTATTGTCATTCACTTCCACTACGCCTCCTTCAATCAAATGGCTCTTCTTCCCTTCTTTAGTGGTGTAAGATACATTACCCTTTCCTAAAGCGGACACAATAGCAGCGTGGTTTTGTAAAACCTGAAAGGAACCATCAACTCCCGGAAAAGTGGCTTCTGAAACCTCTCCTTCGAATACCGGTTTCTCAGGTGTAACTATGGTTAATTTTATCATTGGTTTTTAATTAATAGAATGATTGTGAGTGAAGATCGAATGATAAATTTATTTTACCTCAGCAAGCATTTTTTCACCTTTCACAATGGCATCTTCAATAGACCCCACCAAGTTGAATGCTGACTCAGGCAAATGATCCAATTCTCCTTCCATGATCATATTGAAACCTTTGATGGTATCTTTGATATCTACCAAAACTCCTTTCAGACCTGTAAATGCCTCAGCAACATGGAAAGGTTGGGATAGGAATCTTTGTACTCTTCTCGCTCTGTGAACGACCATTTTATCTTCATCAGACAATTCTTCCATTCCAAGAATCGCAATGATATCCTGAAGTTCTTTGTATCTCTGAAGAATCTCTTTTACGCGTTGGGCACAGCCATAGTGTTCTTCACCAAGTACCAGGGGATCCAAAATCCTTGAAGTGGAATCCAATGGATCCACAGCGGGATAGATTCCCAATTCGGCGATTTTTCTGGAAAGTACCGTAGTGGCATCCAAGTGCGCAAAAGTAGTAGCCGGAGCCGGGTCAGTCAAGTCATCCGCAGGCACATATACTGCCTGTACTGAAGTGATGGAACCGTTTTTGGTAGAAGTAATTCTTTCCTGCATTGCACCCATTTCAGTGGCCAATGTAGGTTGGTAACCCACCGCTGATGGCATCCTTCCCAAAAGGGCAGAAACTTCAGAACCTGCTTGTGTAAATCGGAAGATATTGTCAATAAAGAATAGGATATCTCTACCGCCACCTTCGCCTTCACCGTCTCTGTAGTATTCTGCAAGGGTAAGTCCTGTCAAGGCAACTCTTGCACGGGCTCCCGGAGGTTCGTTCATTTGACCGAACACAAAGGTCGCTTTTGATTCTTCTAATTTTTTCAGATCAACTTTAGAAAGATCCCAACCACCTTCTGTTTCCAAAGAGTGAAGGAAATCATCCCCGTAAGTTACGATGCCTGACTCGATCATTTCCCTCAAAAGGTCATTTCCTTCACGGGTTCTTTCACCTACACCGGCGAATACGGAAAGTCCTGAATAGGCTTTTGCAATATTGTTGATCAATTCCTGAATCAATACGGTTTTACCAACACCGGCACCACCGAAAAGTCCAATCTTACCGCCTTTAGCATAGGGGCTGATTAGATCAAGAACTTTGATACCTGTATAAAGAATCTCTGTGGTGGTGGATAAATCTTCAAATTTTGGAGCGGACCTGTGAATAGGCAATCTCTTGGCAGAATGCACTTCGGGAAGGCCATCAATCGCCTGTCCGATAACATTGAAAAGTCTTCCTTTGATAGCTTCTCCTGTTGGAACTGAAATAGGTGCCTGATTATCCACTACTTCCTGACCTCTCACCAGACCCTCGGTGGCATCCATTGCGATGGTCCTTACTCTGTCTTCACCCAGGTGTTGCTGAACTTCCAAAATAACCTTGTGGCCATCTTCTCTTGTTACTGTCAAAGCATCCAAAATTCTGGGCAATTCTCCATCTTCGAAGGAAATGTCCACAACAGGACCGATTATCTGTGTTATCTTACCAATATTTGCCATTTGTATTTATTAAAGTAAAAAGAATTCTAGCTTTTTAAATTTGAGTGCAAAATTAATTATAAAAGCTTAATACCAAAGGATGTTTGGAAATTTAATCCTGACACATTGATCTTTTTTATAATGTATTCCATTTGCTCTGTAAGTATCTTAAAACCAGATCCCGGATTTTTTGAACTGCCAACAATCCGTATATGATGGGACCACTCTTTTTCAAATGGTTATTCATAAGAATTCATCTGGATTTTTATATGATAAACAATTAAATATCGATACTTAATCGAGACTTAATCTTTGGTTTTTTTGAATTCCAGATTCATAGAATTTTTCTATCACATTCATTTTTCCTCAATAGGCTGATAAAAAATCTGATCTGATAGAAAAAATCAATTATATTTTATTTGGATTAAATCTAAATACACTGATATTTGTCATATTATTTTAAATCAATCTAATTAATGATAAGAAGTATAAGTTTATTCCTTTTCGGAATGTTGGTTATTGGATGTACAGAAAAAAAGTCTGAGGTTGTTGCGGATAAAGTCAAGATCATTACTGCAGGCGGTACCATTACTGAAGTGGTCAATGCTTTGGGATTTGGCGATGACATCATCGCGACTGACATTACCTCTACCTATCCGGCTACCATGCAGGAGTTACCTTCAATAGGGTACCGTAATCAGATCAAAGCCGAGGGAATTTTGGCATTGGGACCTGATTTGGTCCTGGCAGAAGAAGGTTATATGTCTGAGGACGTGGTCAATCAATTGCAGGCTGCTGGACTTCAGGTCCAATTTTTTGCAAAACCTAAGGATATAGCCGGAACTTATAAAATTGTTACCGAAATCGCAGACTTTCTTCAAGTTGCTGAAAGTGGAAAAGCTATCAATGCTTCCATTGAGGCTGATATGAAAGCATTGGAGAATTATCTCCAAATCCAGTCAACAAATCCCAGTATGGCCTTTGTCATGGCAAGAGGACAGGAAATGGTGTTTGTCGCCGGCGAGGAAACCTTTGCTGAATCTATGATCAATATGGCTGGAATAAATCATGTTGGAATTGGCTTCAAGGATTTTATCCCGCTTACCCCGGAGGCTTTGGTCTCTATGAATCCGGATTACCTGCTCTTTTTTGATTCAGGAATCCAATCCATAGGCGGAATGGACGGTGTCAAAAATATAAGAGGAATTGAAAATACCACAGCCTTCAAACAAAACCAGATACTTTCTTTGGATGGGCAATACCTTTCAGGGTTTGGTCCCAGAGTCGGAAAAGCTGCTTTTGAACTTGCAAAAGCTGTAAGAGAATAATCAGGATTGATACAGACACTTACATACCGCAAAAATAAAACCCAAAACCTTATATTAGGGATTATGGCCATCACTTTGGTGATGATGTCTGTCCTGTCCCTTTCTTTGGGAGCTTTCCAAATCCCCATAAAAAATGTATTGGGAATTCTTTTGAACACTTTGGGTTTGGGTTTTGGCGACCTCACCCAACAACAATCCAACGTTCTGCTGCATATCCGTCTGCCAAGAATAGTGATGGCCATTTTGGTCGGTGGTGGACTCGGGGTTACAGGGGCTGCTTTGCAGGGGCTGTTTAGAAATCCGCTTGTTGAACCCGGGCTGATAGGCGTCAGCAGCGGGGGAGCTTTATTTGCAGTTATATTTATTGTTTTTGGGGGCAGCATTCCCATTTTGGCCTATTTTGGAGGAATTGGCCTGCCTCTTTTTGCTTTTCTAGGTGGTCTGATCAATACCCTTCTGGTATATAAAATGGGAAGTACATCGGGTAAGACAGATATATCATTGTTGATTCTGGCAGGTGTTGCCTTGAATGCCTTATCAGGGGCATTGATAGGATTGGTGATTTTCTATGCCGATGATGCAGCATTGAGAAACTTCACCTTTTGGAGTTTGGGTGATGTCGGTGGGGCCAATTGGAATAAAGTTGGGATCGCGTTCTTCCTTATTTCCGGTCCTGTAATATTGGTCCTTTCCCAATTCAAAAACCTCAACGCACTCGCTATCGGAGAAAACGAGGCATTTCACATGGGTGTGGATGTACAAAAAGTGAAATATATCCTGCTTTTTTCGAGTGCGCTGATTGTCGGAACAGCGGTCTCTCTTACCGGAACTATAGGCTTTGTTGGACTTATAGTTCCCCATTTGATCAGAATGATGTTTGGTGCTGACCATAGGTTGGTACTTGCCGGATCCTTTTTATTAGGGGCCTGTTTATTGACTTTTGCGGATTTGTTGGCGCGCACTATTGTCATGCCATCGGAGATGCCCATCGGAATCATCACAGCTATCATCGGTGCCCCGTTTTTTATCTGGCTTATTATCAATGTTAAAAAAATTAGATCCTGATATGTTACAAGCAAATGATATTCATTTCTGCATTCGGAATATGCCCATTATAGACAAAGCATCTGTTTCCCTGCATCCGGGCGAACTTACTGTAATCCTTGGTCCGAATGGTGCCGGAAAATCCACTTTGTTCAAAGTTCTGGCAGGGGAGGTTCCCTGCAAATATGGAAAAGTTGCCTACAATGGATCGCCCATAAATGGTATTTCGGCAAAAAATCTAGCTCTCGTCAGGGCCGTTATGCCGCAGCATAGTTCTTTATCATTTCCTTTCCTGGCATTGGAAGTGGTGGAGTTGGGATTGTTGGCCTGCGGTGGGTCCTATCGTCAAGAACTTGTAGAAGAAGTCATGACAGAAACCCAGACTTGGCATCTCAAGGATAAACTCTACGGAAATTTATCAGGCGGGGAAAAACAAAGAGTTCAACTAGCAAGGGTATTGACCCAGATATGGGACAAAAAATCATTTCCCCGATACCTGCTTTTAGACGAACCTACTTCCAGTATGGATATCGCTTTGCAGCACCATGTGCTTAGGATTATTCACAAAATCAAAAAAAGAAACATCGGGGTTCTCGCCATTCTGCATGACCTCAGCTTGGCAGCCAACTATGCTGACAAGGTGATTTTACTTAAAAAAGGAAGAATCTTACACCAAGGACCCGTAAAAGAAGTGATGACCGCTTCCAATCTTGAAGAAGTGTTTGAGCATCCTATTCAGGTTTTTTCAGGTTCAGAGGATTCCTCTGTGATTATTCAAAGTATCCCATTTATCCAAAATCATTTAGAAATTAAACTTGCATAACTTATGGAATCAACAATGCATTTTTCCTCAGTCGCTTCTTTAAAAGATGCCTGGGAAGATCTCAAAAAACAACAACCACAACTAAGAGCAAGAGATGCTGCACAGAAGTTAGGCGTATCTGAAGCTGAGTTGATCGCATCTACAATTGGATTGGACACAGTAAGACTTAAGGAGGAATGGGCAGAGATCATGATCGCCTGCAAGAGTCTGGGCAAAGTAATGGCATTGACCAGAAATGAGGGATGTGTCCTGGAGCATAAGGGTAATTTCCAGAAAATTGACCTAATGGGACAGGCCCCCAATCAGGTTGCAACTGTAATCGGACCAATTGAGCAAAGAATATTCTTCAGCGGCTGGAAATTTGGATTTGCTGTTACCAACCATACCCCAAGGGGAACTATGCGGAGTTTTCAGTTTTTTGATAAGGCCGGTGATGCTGTCTTGAAAATTTTCCTTCAGGAAAAAAGCAATTTGGATGCTTATGAACAAATCCTGATTGATTTCAAAAGTGAAGACCAAAATCCTGAGTTGGATGTCGCCGCCTATCCCAAGCCCGAATTCGCCAAAGAGATTGACTTGGAAGCTTTCACCCATGACTGGGAAAACATGAAAGATACTCATGATTTTTTCGGCATGTTGAGGAAATACAATGTTCACAGACATGACGCTGTCAAGTGGATCAATGACAAATGGGCGTATGAAGTAGACAGGCTTTCGGCAAGGAAAATTGTGGAAACTGCTTCTGCTGAAAAAATGCCGATCATGATTTTTGCAGGGAATAAAGGCAATATACAGATCCATCAAGGGAAGGTCAGAACCATCCGTCAGATGGGGAATTGGCTCAATGTAATGGACCCCGATTTCAATATGCATTTGAATGAAGAAATCATCGACTCTGCCTTTGTTGTACACAAAAACACCTCGGATGGCTTGGTTTCCGCTTTGGAGCTTTTTGACAAAGAAGGGGAAATGATCGCTCAATTCTTTGGATTGAGAAAGCCGGGAATACCACAATTGGATGCTTGGAAAGACCTAATTGATAGTCTTTAAACTGAATCCCGCCGGGAGGAATCCTCCCGGCAAAAAAATTTGAGATTATGATTAGATTTAATCTAAATAAAAGAATATTTTTCTTCCTGTCTTTATTCGTTTGCTCTGAACTTTCTGCTTTTGAAGGGGATGGGGAAAAGAAAATTATTGATAGCTCAGGAAATCCCATTATCCATGCTTTGATCAAACCGGAAGGCCAAAAAGCGATTGCTGTTAATGCATTGGGGAAAATCGAACTTCAGAATCCTTCCAAAACGATAACCGTATTTGCTTTGGGTTTTGAAAGTCGCCAATTGACTTGGCAGGAATGGCTATTGGATGAGGAAATTATTCTTCAAGAGAAATCGGGTAACCTGCAGGAGATAGTAGTGGCTGCTACCCGAACAGAACGTAGTGTTGAACAACTACCCATGCCTGTTACGGTCCTGAATACTGAAAGGATTAAGGAAACAGGAGGTATCCGTTTATCCGAGATTTTACGGGAGCAAACAGGCTTACAAATTACTTCAGATCATGGTTCGGGGCTGCAAATGCAGGGCTTGGATTCCGATTATATTCTGATTCTTCTTGATGGAGAACCTATGATTGGGCGAACCGCCGGGACCTTCGACTTAGACCGTATTTCTGTTTCGAATATTGATCGGATCGAAATACTCAGAGGGCCTTCAAGTGCCATTTATGGCAGTGAAGCCATGGGTGGTGTCATCAATATAATTACCAAATCAGGTATCAATAAATCCAACGTGGATCTGGGCCTTCGGCACCGTTCCTTCAATTCCTGGAACCCCTTTTTGGAATTAGGAGTCGGCAAAAAAAACTGGAGTACGCAGGTTTTTCTGGATCATTTTCGGACAGATGGATTTGATCTTACTCCCGAAACAGTTGGCCAAACCCAAAATCCTTTTCAGGCCTCTACCGGACAGCTTAAAATTTCAGGTGATCTTTCGGAAAAGTTAAATGTCAGTGTTTTTGGCAGAGGATATTTGGAGACATCGCAAGGCATCCTTCAAACGAACGGCAACTCAGGTGTTGAAATTCTTGATTTGGGTAATGAAAGAAGAGATTTCAACTTAAACCCTACCATACGTTTTAAGCCCGATGTGGATTGGACACTGACGCTTCGGGGTATGAGCTCATGGTTTTCAACCAATTCGGACACCAGGTTCAGAAATAGTGGGGAAATTTTTGACTTTCAGGATTTTGCCCAATTCTATCATCGCACTGAACTGCAAACAGACTTTCAGGCCAATTCCAAAAACCTGATTACTTTGGGTATGGGGCAATTGATAGAAACTGTGGAGGCCACCCGGTATGAAGAAAAAAACCGCTTTGACGCGGGCTACTTTTTCCTTCAGCATTTATGGGATCCAATTCCCAAAATCAACGTGGTTACCGGCATGAGAGCTGATTTTCACAGTCAATTTGGAAATCGACTGAGCCCAAAAGTATCAGCACAATACCAAATATCAGAAAGTTTCAGTTGGCAGGCTTCAATGGGTGCCGGGTTCAAAACACCCGATTTCAGGCAATTATTGTTGAATTTTAATAATGCTGCTTCCGGATACTATGTCTTTGGCGCCAATCTTGCTGGGCGGGAAATTTCCAGATTGCAGGATGAAGGCTTGATAGCCCAAATTCTAATTGATCCTGAAACACTGGGAAATCTAAATGCCGAAACATCCTGGTCACTCAATACCGGCTTTCGATGGAAACCGACAACACAAAGTCTTATTCAATTAAATGCTTTTCGCAATGAAATAGATAACCTGATTGAAACTGCTCCTATTGCCCAATTGGTCACCGGTCAGAATGCATTTTCCTATTTCAATATCCGTAGCGTAGTCACCCAGGGAATAGAAGTTGACGCACAAGTTAACTTACTGGATCATCTCAGTCTAAGTGCGGGTTACGCTTTTTTGGATACCAAAGATATGGAGATGCTTGAGCGCATTGAAAATGGGGAAATCTTCAAGCGGAATTCACAAAACCAAACCCAACGTGTCACCCGTGCAGATTATGGAGGACTATTCAATAGAAGTCCCCACAGTGGGAATTTCAAAGTGAATTATCAGGATAGCTTTACTGAAATCAACTGGTCTTTAAGAGCCATTTACAGAGGAAAGTTTGGTTTTGCAGACCTAAACGGAAACCTCATCCTCGATGACGACAGAGAATATGCTCCAGGATGGGTTAGCATTAATTTTACTGCCTCGAAGACATTTGAAAATGGGCTTTTTCTGGAGGCAGGAGGTACCAATCTTTTAAATACTGTAACACCGGCTCAACCGAATAATCCGGGCCGGGTGCTATTCCTAGGAATCAAAATACCAATTCTAAATCTTATAAACTAAAAAATAAAATGAAAACAATGCAAAAATTTATCTTCACAGTTGGGATTATTACTTTCTTATTTTCCTGCAACAACAATGATGAACCTGCTCCGGTAGTACCTCTTGAGGCTACTTTGGTGGAAGATCTGGCAGCTCCAAATGACCTGATTGATCGAACAACCGGTCAAGTAATTGAAGAGCGTCCATTTCAATATTTCAGCATGGAGCAAAATGCCATTGTAAACGAAAATGAAGATTGGGATTTGGCTTTCAAAGGGACAACGATCCGTGTCAATAGTGCCAAAAATGTCAGCGCTGCCATTGTTACCGGAATTTTTGAAGAAATCACTGAAGTCCCTGCTTCTGCGGTTTTTGCTAAAGATACAGCCACTTCCTTTGCAATTCCGACTGGTAGTGGAACCGGCTGGTACAATTACAATTCCGCGACATTTACAGTAACACCAATTCCCGGCCGTGTGATTTTGGTTCAAACCACAAAAGGGAACTATGTCAAAATGGAAATTCTAAGTTATTATAAAGGTAATCCACCTGTAGAGCAAATCGATCCAAGGACGACTCCAAGTGGACATTACACCTTCAGGTATATCCTACAACCAAATGGAAGTACCAGGTTCTGATTTTTCCTGATGTTTAAATAAAAAAGCTGTTCCAAAGTCCCTTTGCAAAAGGCTTGAATCAATACGAATTCAAAATGTTATTTGGCCTCACATGTGAAAATCAGACTTTTGGAGCAGCTTCTTTCAATATTTTTTACCTGTTTTGTTAAGAATTGACCGCAAAATTATGGTGCTCAACTATTGGCAATTCCATCTACTTCCAAAAGCCAATTAGAATATCCTTCTGCCAAATAAAAATGCTTTGTTCCAATAAGCTTGACTGAGATTGTCTTCGGTGACTCCCAAGGATGTAGAGGAATGTATAAAAAGGATATTCCCCTTCGATGTGTCCGTGACTATCCCGGCATGAGTTACCTGCTTTTTTTTCTTACCTGTGGCAAAGAAGAGAAGGTCTCCCTTTTCAAGATTATTTCCGGTTACTTTTTTTCCTTCTTTGCTCTGTGCATCCGAGGTTCGGGGCATAGTAATTCCCACACTATAAAAGGAGTGGTAGACCAAAGCCGAGCAATCCATCCCCGACCGGGTAGTGCCGCCATAGCGATAGGGGGTTCCCCGATAAGATTTGGCTGTTTCCACTACTTTATTGATATTTTGAGTTCTGACTTTCTTGGTAGAAGAGCAGGAAGATGAATAAATTGGAGAGAAAAGGATTAAGAGCAATAAAAAAAAGATGTAATTAAAATTTTGCTTGGTTTTATTATTCATTTTGGGGAGAATATATTTATCTTCAATAATACATACCCAAACCCTGGTTTCAAAAGGTTTTTCAACTATAAAACGAAAAGTTATGAAAATTCTTATTGCTTTTTTGATGCTGTCAATATGCATTGGTACTTCCTGTCAATCTGAAAAGACTCAAATGACAGTGGAGGAAAATAATTCTGTTTTCCCAAACGACAAGATCTTTCAAGGTGTAAGTTTATTGGGTGATTCTTTGTTCACCCAAGTGGATTCCATTGTACAAAAAGAACTGATCCGGAAATTAAATGAAGCAGAAAACGCCTATGTTGTAGACCCTGTTTTAAATAATCTGATCTGGATTGGAAGGAGAGAGGCTTATCTGGGAAGATATGATTTGGCTATCAGTACATTTTCCAAAGCTATCAAAGAATATCCAAATGAATTCGAACCCCTTCGCCACCGTGGGCATAGATTTATTACTATCAGGGAATTTGATAAAGCAATCGGTGATTTTGTGAAAGCTGCAGAGATGATGCAAGGTACAGATTTAAAAATTGAGCAGGACGGAATGCCCAACAAACTGAATATTCCTCTTTCCAATGTGCAGTTCAATGTTTGGTATCATCTGGGATTGGCCTATTATCTCAAAGGTGATTGGGAAAATGCTTTGGAAGCGTATAAAAACTGCCTTGCTGTCTCGAACAACGATGATCTGAAAGTGGCAACCTTGGATTGGTATTATATGACTTTGGTTAAACTGGGAAGAAAAGGCGAAGCTTTGAAGGTTATTAGTTCTGTACATCCGGGCATGAAAATTATTGAAAATGATGCCTATTTTAAAAGAATTCTGATGTATCAAGGAAATTTAAAACCTGAATCACTGCTGGGAGAAGTCAAAAATGTCGATGAAGAGCTTCTTCAGTATGTCACGCAGGGATATGGATTAGGGAATTTTTATTTGTCTGAAGGTGATACTTCAAAGGCCACGGAGGTTTTTGAAAAGGTTATCAAAAGTGGTTATTGGGCTGCTTTTGGTTATATTGCTGCCGAAATGGAGTTATCAAAATTAGGAAAATGAGAAGAGAAGACTTCAAAAAATTGCCTTTAAATAGAAAGATTCAAATCCTGTACACGGAAGGCACTTTTGTAGTGGGTATTAGGTACTATACCCATAAGGTCAACCTGTATTTGCTTAATGATGAATATATAGAAGTTTTTTACAACCATAAACTGGACAAAATAGACAATATTGATTTTTTAAACAGGGAACATACCCGAATGAAGTTTTACTTGGATCAGATACAGTTTAGTTTGTGAATTGTATCAAAAAAATTATTTTTTATCAGGGTAGGTCAAAGAAAATGGGAATGTCCCAATAGTCTCAGGCTTTATTCAGAAAAACATCAACCTATAATTTACTCGAATTTAAAAGCTCATTATGGATTTGCATAACCTGGGGAATCAATAATCGGTTGTCCGAATTTTTAATAACGAAATCAGCTTTCAGGTTCTTTTCTTCGTCAGGCAGTTGTTTGTTGATGATATCATTGATCTGATTTTCGGACCTCTGCGGATCGCGCAACATTATCCTGTTGATTCTGATTTTAAGCGGTGCACTGACATTGATGATTTTATCCAAATCCTGATATGATCCGGTTTCAAACAGAAGGGCGGCCTCTTTTAAAACATATGGAGAATTTTGTTTTGGAACCCACTTTTCAAAATCCTTTTTCACAGCAGGGTGAACCAAGCTGTTGATCATTGAAACCTTTTCTTCATCATTGAAAACCCGGGAGGCAAGATAGCTTCTGTTTAGGCTTCCATCTTCAATATAACTCTCCTCACCAAAATTTGAAATAATCTGACCTTTTAGATCCGGATCATTTGCCATCAGCCATTTTGCCCGGTCATCTGCAGAATAAACGGGTATTCCCAAAATGTTAAAAATTTTGGCTACGGTGGACTTACCGGAACCAATTCCCCCGGTAATGCCAATCAACATTTTTTTTCCCTTAATCATATTTGAGTTTAAGGATACCGGGTTCTATGGTTATATTTTCCAAAAATGTTGGCTTTGGATACACCTGAACGCTGATGGTACTGTCTTGGCGATTGCGGGAATTGTAATCCAATAAAGCCTCAAATTCCAAAGTCTTTAAATCCTCCAATCTCTTTTCACTGATTAGATATGTCATGATGATTGAATTGGGCTCCTGGATTAAACTGACATTGTCAGGGAAGTTCTGATATTTTATTTTAAGTCTTTTGTTTCCTTCCAGCATCTGTAAAACATCAAACCTTACATGCACGCTTTCTTCTTCCAAAGTCAGATATTCTTCCAAAGAATCCGGGATATTTAAGGTCAGTATCTTGTTGAAATTTGTATTGGATTTCTCTTCTTGAAGATCGATTTTCAGGACTCCGTCCAATTTTTGAAGTATTGATGTTGGCCCTTTGATATTGACGACTTCAGGATCAATTTCGATAGGACTTGCATACCTATAGTTTTTGGCCAATGTATTGCTGGTTGTATCGGCCTGTACTTTAATTTTTCTGGTGACAACCTTGTCTATGCTGAATTTTATCGTGTCATTCAGCATGGATACCAAAATGGTTGGATTGAGGGTCTCTGCTAATCCCCGTCTGATTTCTGAGGTAAGCATATAGTCTTTGGCAGAAGGATTATTAATTTCAATCGGAAAGGGAGCTTCATTAAACTTAAAATATTTTCTTAGCAAATCCCATCCGTTACCGTTGATTTCTATTTTAAGACGGTTGGGAAGCTTATCCACTGCCATGAACTCATTTTCATCATAGGTGATTTTTATGGGATAATCCACCACAGTAGTGTAATTATCTTTGTTCAGGGCATTTAAAACCCAAAAAGTGGCGGCCGCTAAGAAACAGAGCGCCGCCACTTTGAAGTTTGAAATCTTTTGTGGATTAAGATTAGTAAAGAATTTTTTAAGCTTAGCCAAGGTTTAGATTATTTTGTTCCTATAGCTTTTTTTGTGAAATCAGCAGAAACGGCTGATTTTTCAACTTTGATTTTCATTCCTTTATCCAGTTCCAAAGTCAAGGTATCCCCTTCTATGGAATATATTTTTCCATGGATACCTCCTATAGTGACTACAGGGTCACCTTTTTTTATTGATTCAAGGAAATTCTTGGTTTCCTTTTGTTTTTTTTGTTGGGGTCTGATCATGAAAAAATACATAATCAGAATAATGGAACCAAAAAGGAATACCTGTCCCATGATTCCCGAACCACCGTCTATCTGAAGTAAAATCCAAAGTTTCATATTTTATTTTTTAACCGGGCCCAGTTGATTTGGATTTGCTCCAGCTAATTTTGGAGTTACATTTCCTTTTAACCTCAATCTGGTTACATTAGGATTGGTATTGGCCTGAATAGTGACAGTCGGAGCCTGTGTTCCGGTTTTTGCTGTTGAATTGAATACCACCTTTACAAAGCCTTCATCTCCTGGTTTGATAGGAGTTTTGGTCCAGTCAGGACTTGTACAACCACAAGAGGCGGTGATATTTGAAATTACCAAGGGAGCTTGGCCGCTATTGGTAAAATTAAATACGTGCTCTACGACACTTCCTTCATTGATTGTTCCAAAATCATATTCCATTTCCTGAAATTGAAACGAACCCAAACTTCCCGGATCTGCAGCTGTAACAGAGCTGACATTGGACGGAACAGCTTGAGAAGCTTCCAAACGGGCTAGTTTTTGTTCCAATTCTGCGATTTTATCACTTTGATCGTTTTTGGTTTCGCAACCCACAGCGGTGACGGCAATGGCAATAGCCATGGCAGATAATTTTAGGTATCTCATAATAGTTTTTAATTAATTCGATTCTCGGTTTATTTGTTCTATAAGTTTATTCACGTCACTGAGCAAATTCTCAGCTTTGTTTTTTGCATCGGAAATCACTTTGTTACCTTCTGATTTAGCCTCGTTCAATGGAAGATTTTTTCCATCTTTCAAATCACTGACAAGTTTTTCCAACTCTTCTTTATATTTGAAAAGTTGGTATGAAAGTTTGTCACGGGTATTTTTTCCTGTATCTGGTGCGAAAAGGATTCCAATAGCAGCACCTATACCGGCGCCGGCCAAAAATGCAATCCAGGAGTTTGAGTTATTGCTCATTGGTTTAGTGTTTTATTTGTTATCTAATAGACCTCTACCACTTTTACGTATGAGACCTTTTTCGGTTAAATCTTTTGACAAAACATCCAATAATCCATTGACAAATTGTTTGCTTTTGGGGGTACTATAAGTTTTTGAGATGTCAATATACTCATTGATAGTGACTTTGACAGGAATACTTGGGAAAAGCATCATTTCTGTCAATGCCATTGAGATGATGATTTTGTCCGTTTGGGCTATTCTTTCTATATCCCAATTCTGTGTTTTTTGGGCGATAAGTAATCTGTTGTTTTCGTCGTTTTCGATGGTCAAGTTAAATATATTTTGGAAAAATTCCTTATCCTCCTCCCAATTGATGGCAATTTCAGGAAGTACATCCCCTACATTCTCTAACTGATTTTTCAATACTTTTGATGCCAGACTCCGAACGACGGCTTTGTTTTCTGTCCAGTTCATGTCTTTTTCAGAGAAAAAATTCAGAACTGCTTCTGATTTGAAAATCACTTTTTTAAGAATAGTATCTGCAATTTGGTAATCCTGATCCAAACTCGGACTTTCTATTTTGATATATTCCTGATAGGCCTCGAGAGGTCTGATATAATCCCTAAACCATTCCTTGATTTCCAATTCCAATTCCGAAATAACTGCATGATGTCTTGAAACAGCATTTTGAAAATCGAGAGAATTTTTTATTCCCTGAATAATCGCATTGTTGGCAAGATTACTTTCACCTGCGGAGAAAATGACTGTGTCCCCAGATCTGCGTTTCTTTTTTTCAGCTTCCCCCAAGACATGATCTCCAAAAGCGATCAATAACTGAATGGCAAATAAATATAACTGTGGAATTTTTTCCGCTGAAGAAATCATATTTTTCAATAAAAAGTCCCTGTCTTTTTTATTGGCTTTATGATATTCATTGATGGCTGATTTTGCCTCAGAATTGATTTTTTCGTTCAGGCTGCCATTGGGCTTAAAAGTGTCTGTTTCCAGATTTTTGACAAAAGCTTCCACAGACATTTCACCTTCTTTCTTTAGAAGCACTTTGTCCTGCACTTCCATGCTGTTCAGGTCAGGCTGAAACACCTCTCTGATATGATCCTTTGCAAGCGTAAAATTTGACCCCTTACATTGTTCGTAGGCGTATAAATTCTGAAAGGCTTTTACCCTGAGTATTCTTCTGTTTAACATACCTGAAATTAAAGAACGTAAATATAAATATTTTGATGTACGATAAAGGATATTGGATTCTTTATCCTGCCTGAAAACATTAAACCAGACCGGTACTTATTCAGTTCCAAAGCACCGGTCTGATTTTTTTATTTTTAATAGGGTAATTTAATCTTCCCCATGGACTCGATTCTGTTCCAGGCCATTTCTATTGCGGCCTGTTGTGCGGGAATATTTTCTTTTTCCGATTTATCCAAAATTGATGTACATATGTCATAAATGCGGTCCGCCTTTTTGTAAGTTTCCTCTCGGTTATATCCACCAAGGAATTCGGCATATACATTGATCAGTCCACCTGCATTGATAAGGAAATCCGGGGCATAGATAATGCCTTTTTCCAAAAGTATTTTTCCATGCTTTTCCTCATCCTGAAGCTGATTGTTGGCGGCACCTGCAATCACCTTACATTTTAGCCTGTCTATAGTTTGGTCATTGACTGTAGCGCCGAGTGCACATGGGGCATAAATGTCCATATCGATATCATAAATAGTATTTGAATCGACTACTTTAGCTCCGGTTTCCTTTGCAACTTGGATCAGCCTGTCTTCAAAAATATCTGTGATAAAAACTTCAGCTCTTTCTTTGATGAGGTGTTCAACGAGGTATTTGCCAACTTGGCCGATTCCTTGCACGGCTATTTTTTTTCCGGTAAGACTATCTGAGCCATAAGCTTTTTTTGTAGCCGCTTTCATCCCAAGATAAGTCCCGTAAGCCGTGACCGGAGAAGGATCTCCACCTCCTCCTTTGATTTCAGGAAGACCGGTGACATATTTGCTTTCCATGGCGATATATTCCATATCGCTGGTTTTCATATTGACATCTTCGGCAGTGATGTATCGGCCGCCTAAGCTATCAATAAATCTTCCGAATCTTCTTAGAAAGGCTTCATTTTTGAGTTTTGGATCTCCAATGAGTACCGCTTTTCCACCTCCTAAATTCAATCCTGAAATAGCAGCTTTAAAAGTCATCCCTCTAGACAACCTCAATACATCAGTAATAGCTTCCGCCTCTGATGTATAATTCCACATTCTTGTACCTCCCAAAGCAGGGCCGAGGGTAGTATTGTGGATGCCTATGATAGCCTTTAATCCGGTCGGTTCATCATAACAAAAGACCAGTTGTTCGTGACCTAAGGAAGTAATCTGTCCGTAGATGGATCCTTCTCTTACTTTTTCCTCAGTATTAATCTCAACCATTTGAACTTGGATTTTATTAATGTGTTATATTTGGGCTTAGTGTATTGTAAAATGCTGGCCGCAAAATTATATATTTTGTTTGGGCTTTACTAGTGCAATTACTAGAGTATTATAAAACTTATCAAGTGATTTTAAAGTTTTTATTTTGTGAAACATCTTCTCCGATTAAATAAATATTTATATAAATATAAGTGGTATCTCCTTTTGGGAACATTATTCACTATTATTTCCAACATTTTTGTAATTATTCCAGCCCAATTGGTCAGAATCTCAATAGATTTTGTGGTAGAGAGTTTTACCTATTATCAGGTATTTGGAGATGGTCAATTGGCTGAAATGGCAAGAAGTGGATTCTTGAAATTTGTCCTGGTTTTTGGGGTATTGATTTTAATAATGGCTCTATTGAGAGGATTTTTTCTTTTCCTCATCCGACAGACGGTCATCATCATGTCTAGGCTGATTGAATATGATCTTAAGAATGATATTTTTGAACATTATCAGAAACTACCCCTAAGCTTTTATCGGAAAAACAGTACAGGGGATTTGATGGCAAGAATAACTGAAGACGTCAGTAAAGTCAGGATGTATCTGGGTCCGGCACTGATGTATGGTATAAATTTACTTGTACTTTTTCCATTGGTAATCGGGTATATGTTGACAGTCAATGTGGAACTTACGATCTATTCCTTGTTGCCTTTGCCGATACTTTCCATCAGCATTTATTTTGTCAATAACATGATCAATGAGCGGTCTGAGAAAATCCAAAGAAGTCTTTCCGGATTGAGCACATTTGTTCAGGAAGCGTTTTCAGGAATACGGGTTTTGAAGGCTTTTGTCAGGGAAGATGACAGTGCAAATGATTTCACAAAAGCAAGTGAGGATTATAAGGAAAAATCCATCAGTCTGACTATGGTTCAATCTCTCTTTTTTCCGCTGATAATGGCCCTGATAGGTATCAGTACTATTCTGACAGTTTATATTGGAGGTATTCAAGTGATGGAAGGCAGGATCGGGTATGGGGTGATTGCCGAATTTATATTGTATGTCAACATGTTGACCTGGCCTGTTACTTCTCTTGGATGGGTCACGAGTATCATTCAAAGGGCAGCAGCTTCGCAGGCAAGGATCAATGAATTTTTGGATGAAGAAAACCCTATGATCAGCTCCCATGCTTTGAATGACCACATTGCCGGAAATATTGAAGTCAGAAATGTTTCTTTTGTATATCCTGACTCGGGTATCAAGGCCTTGGAGAATGTCAGTTTCACGATCAATTCCGGAGAATCTCTGGCAATTATCGGTACTACCGGTTCAGGTAAGTCAACAATCGCCAATTTATTGCTCAGGATGTATGACCCCACTGAAGGAGAGATATGGATTGATGGAAGGAATATCAATGAATATGACATTTCCAGCTTGAGAAAACAAATCGGCTATGTTCCCCAAGATGTATTTCTTTTCAGCGATACCATTGAAAGCAATATTGCTTTTGGTCTGGATGAAATCGAAAAAGATAAAATTGAAAAAGCGGCCAAAGATGCAGATGTTTATCAAAATATCATTGAGTTTCAGAACGGCTTTGAGACAAAATTGGGAGAGCGCGGCGTTACCCTTTCGGGGGGTCAAAAGCAAAGAGTTTCTATTGCCAGGGCTATAGCTAAAGAACCTAGTATACTGCTTTTGGATGATTGTCTTTCAGCTGTGGATACCAAAACAGAAAATGCCATTTTGAATGCGCTGAAGGACATAATGACAAAAAGGACCTCTATCATTATTTCGCATCGGGTTTCTTCAGCCAAGCTTGCCGATAAGATAATTGTACTTGATGACGGAAGATTGGTAGAACAGGGTACTCATGAAGTTCTGATGGCGCAAAAAGGTACCTACGCAGAACTCTATGAAAAACAGACCAGTGCCAATGAACTGGTAGACGAATAATTATTCCCTATTTTTGGCAAATAGATCAAATCCGATTTTTTGGGGATTGCCCATGCTGGATGTATGTTCCAGTTTTTGGTGGTAGGAGATCAGCATAATGTCCTGAAAGGCCGGTGCAAGAAGATCATTTTCCAATACCGAAACCACCAATTGCTCCACCAAATCCCTCATTTTTTCTTTGGAAACGGGGTTATCCTTCAGTTCAGGAAAGTTGAAAACAATTTTTCTGTCCCCTTCCAAAAAGAATTTATTTTCTCTATTGAGTAGAATTCTCCCTATCAAATATCCAGGGTCCTCGAGTCTGCCGAATGTCAAGGTATCACTGAGAAAGTTATAAATCAGAATCTGCCCAAAATACCTGAGAGAGACATCTTTTTTTAAATATTTGGATTTACTGAGATAGGTATCGTCAGGTAGTCTGACAATGTTACTTTGCAAAATAAATATCAGAACATCCCCACCTATCCTAAAAATGAATTCATAATCATTGATTTTTTCAATTTTGAGTGGAATGGGCTTTTCCTCTTTGTTGGTTTCAATAATTTCCTGCATTAATTCCCGACAGATTATTTCCAGTTCCCCGAAAAGCTTTTCAGTACTTTCAAATAAATTATATTTCAGTTTGCTGGTAGTCTGAAGCTTACTTACTATATTAGAAACCATCGTTTAACAGGGTTAAAATTAAACATCTAGAATTATGTCGGATAAAAAAACAGGGTTTGAAGAAGTGGAATCGCTTCTTCAGGATATTGGCACTAAAATAGAACAATTAATCGAAAAAGGCACCAACGCAAGCGGTGAGGCAAAGGACGAAATTGAAAAGAAGATCAAAGACTTAAAAGAAAAGAAGACCACCCTAGAAGACGAATTTAATAAGGGAAAAGAAAAAGTCGAGAAACTTTATAAAGATGAAGTGGAACCCAATTTTCAAGAGTCAAAGGTACATTTCAAGGAAAGTTTCAGGCAATTATTGGAAGGGATAAAGACTTTGTTGGGTCAGAAATAGAACCAACCCATCTTCTTTTCTTCCGGAAGATGGGTTGGTTTCATTTATTTTTTTCGATTTCAGGCAAAGCAAAAGCTACATAAGCATCTCCGGATTTAGTGCCTTTTCCGCCACCACAGGCAATAACGATGTATTGTTTCCCATTTTTCTCGTAGACAGCAGGAGTAGCATGACCAGCAGCAGGTAATTTTGCTTCCCACAGCACTTTTCCAGTATCTTTATCAAAGGCTCTGATTTTCTCGTCTTTGGTGGCAGCAATAAATACCAAACCTCCGGCCGTGGTAACAGGCCCCCCATAATTTTCCGAGCCTGTTGGCTCAAAACCCCTTTCAGTCAATTCATCAAATTCTCCAAGAACTGATTGCCATTTGATTTTACCGGTATTCATATCCATGGCAGTAAGGGTTCCCCAAGGAGGCTGAATACCTGGATAGCCATCTTCGGTCAGCAACCTCGAATATCCTTGCATGACATATTGAGGGGTAAGCCTTTCCACCCCGCCTTCAAGTTCCTTCTTTTCTGCATTTGGATCCTGTTCTTTTCCCAGAAGATAATCTACCAATACTTTCCTGTCATTTTCTGAAATATGTGCAAATGCCGGCATGGCCCCTTTCCCGTTTTTGATTAAAGCGTCTAAGGAAGATGCATTAAAATTTTTATTCAGGTCCATCAAAGTTGGGAAAGCAGGTGGATTTCCCTTTCTGTCTACTCCATGGCAATTGGCGCAGTAGTTCACATAGATACCTTGCCCTAAATTATCAAATTTTGGGTTTGCACCCATTTTTATCACCCAAGGGATTTCATTGGCATTGATATACATGGTTTGAGTAAAAGGATCAAAAGAAGAACCTCCCCATTCAGCCCCACCATCCATTCCTGGGAACAAAACTATTCCATGTTCATGACTTGGGGGCAACCACATATCTCCATATTTTACATTTTCCAGTTTTGACCTGATGTCTTGTTCCCATTCGGGGGTGAGACTAAGAATCTCATTATCTGTGTAGGCCATTCTCATAAAAGGCTCCGGTAATTTTGGCTGAGGTTGGGTTGGCCAACTTTTTTCTCCCGGAAGATCTGATTGTGGTACGGCCTTTTCGTGGATGGGCCAGACAGGTTCTCCTGTGATCCTATCAAAAACGTAAACGTAACCCTGCTTAGAAGTTTGTGCTACAGCATCAATCCATTTTCCGTCTTTTTTGATTCTGATCAAGTTTGGATTGGCTGGGAAGTCCCGGTCCCAAATATCATGGTGAATGGCCTGAAAATGCCAGATTCTCTCCCCGGTATTTGCATCTAATGCAATCAGGCTGTTGGCAAATAAATTCTGTCCGTGACGGTAGCCACCCCAAAAATCATAAGCTGCTGAACCTGTTGGTACATACACAATCCCTCTTGCTTCATCCAGACTCATACCGGCCCAGTTATTGGCCGCGCCGATTTTATCCCAATATTCTGCTTCCCAAGTATCATGTCCGAATTCTCCAGGATGGGGTATGGTGTGGAAGATCCACTCTCTTTCTCCGGTTTTCACATTGAATGCCCGGACATGACCAGGGGCAGCATCAAGGCCTTCAGAAAGGCGCATACCCATGATCAATTTGTCTTTGTAAATAATGCCAGGAGTATTGGATACGATCAGGAATTCTGCCAAATCCGTATCCAGATTTTTCTGAAGATCCACTTTTCCTCCTTCCCCAAAGGTTTCGATGGGTCTTCCGTCTGTAGCATTCAAGGCCATCAGCCAATTCCCAGCTGTGAATAATATCCGTTTATCATCGCCTTCTTGCCAATAGGTCACTCCTCGGTTTGTCCCGGCCCAGGAATTTTGTCCTCCAAGCAATTGGGATGGATTGAATCGCCAAAGCAATTTTCCTGAAGCTGCATCCAATGCAAAAACATTGACCTGCGGACTGGTCGCAAATAATACACCATCTACCACAATTGGTTGACATTGGATTTGGGATCTTTCAGTGGCATCACCGGTATTGAATGTCCAGGCCACTTCGAGATTTTTGACGTTTTCCTTATTGATCTGACTGGAAGCGGAGTACCGGGCGGCATCTTTGGTTCCGCCAAAAGTTTCCCATTTGCTATAATCAAGCATGTTGGGGATATCAGGGCCACTGCAAAAGGTAAATACAAATAGATTGAGGCAAATCAGGGTTCTTAGTGATTTATTCATCTGGTGAATTTATTGTATAGAGCATTTAAAGTATGGATTTTAGCAATACCAACAAACTATTTTCCCTTGAAAGGTGATTTTTTGCTTGCTGAATTTATGCGAAGAATTGGCGGATTTTTCTTCTGCAAAATTTTTACTTTTTAAGCACATTCCAAAAATCATCCGTCATTGCTTGACTGTCTATCTTCGAAAAAATCTTAACCGTATAGGTTTTGTTCTCAGGAGGAGAATTTACCGTGATTTTCTCTGAATACTGAGGCAAAATATAGGCTTGTACCAATGCCAAATCCCACATGATCCTGGTCTTATCCTGGGGATTTTGTTCTCTCCATCTGTCGGCGAGAATTTTTTCTACGGGGACATTGTCGTCAGTTTTGAGGTAGGTCAGGTCCCTGTCAAATTGCAATGGAAATGCAGTTTCCAGTGGCATGATGGTAAAATCAAGTTCTGCAAGATCCAAAAGGTAATCGAAGGCATTGAGGTCATTTCTGATATTGAACTCATTTTTGCTCCAGGCACGAGTGTTTTGATTGTATCTGGCTCCCAAAGCGTAAACACGTATTTTGGGTAAAATTTCAGGAGCAATGATAATGGCAGAAGCCACATTCGTCAGTGCCCCTAAAGTCAGGATATCCAGTTTTTCGTCTTCGGGCAATGATTTGGCTAAAGAAATAATGGATTGCGCTGTGGGAGAATCTCTTGGTTCCTGACCGCCCCAGGCTCTGCCGATTTGCCTATCTGCACCTTTAGGATGTGGGATATGGGAAAGCCCCATGGCTTTCAGAATAAGTTTGTTGAGTCGTTGACTATCCTCCAAAGTATTCAAATCTTTGGTATCATAGGCATTCCATTTTTCAAAAACCAAAAGATCCGGATTATTAAAATGGGCTGAACTTAAGCCAACCACGTCCAGAGAAGGCTCCTTCAATAATCGTACAATTGCATAAAGATCATCCATTTCATTCCCGGTATCCGAATCCAACCATACTTTTTGCTTTTGGGCAAACAGCTGGATGTACATCAGAAAGACCAGAAAAAAAATGGATGATGTTTTCATTATTTCATATTATCTGGCAGTCCTTGTATTGGAGCCGTCTACAGGTGTTCTATATTCTCTGTTAGACAAATCCCAAGCAGTATGAAAAATCAACTTTGCCCTTTTGGTCATCAAAGGGAACTCGATTTTATCAACGGTATCACTAGGCTGATGGTAATCATCATGAACGCCATTGAAAAAGAAAATCACAGGAATATTGTGTTTGGCAAAATTATAATGGTCAGATCGGTAATAGAACCTGTTTGGATCATCTTCTGCATCATACCGGTAATCCAAAATCAGATTGGTATAGGTGATATTGTTGTATTCGTTGATGACTTTTAAATGCGAAGAAAGCATTTCCGACCCGATCACATATACATAATCCTTATTTTCCGCGTCCTGATATTCATAATCTATCCGGCCCACCATATCAATGTTGATATTGTTCACCGTATTTTCTAAGGGGAAAATTGGATTGTTGGAATAATATTCAGAACCTAAAAGGCCTTTTTCCTCTCCGGTCACATTCAGGAACAAAACGCTTCTTTTTGGTCGGTTGCCATCTTTTGCAGCCAAAGCAAATGCCTCTGCAATTTCCATTACTGAAACAGTACCCGAGCCGTCATCATCTGCACCATTGTTTATTTCTCCTTTGCTGTTAATTCCTACGTGGTCATAGTGGGAAGAAATCACCAAGACCTCTTCTTTTTTATCAGTACCTTCCAGGAAAGCCATGACATTTTCAGTAGGTACCAGTCTGTTTTCCTTCTTTACCAAATAAGAGACTTTTTGTGTTTTAATAGATTCAGGATTGTTCTTTGCGGCCTCCTTCAAAATCTCTACAGGAGTATCAAATAAAACGGCCATTTTATCTGAGCTTACCAAAAATATGGGCTCTTGTTTGGTTGGTTGTTCAAAACCCAATCTGCCCCTTCCACTTAAGGATTTATACCTATTTGCTACTCTATCAAAGTTAGCTTGTCCTTCCATGGTTACAACCACTATTCCAACAGCACCGGCTTCCATTACTTCAGGAACTACTGTCTGCGCTCTACTGCCGATTGCCCATAGGCCGACCAATTTACCTTTGACATCTACTTTTTTCAGATTTTCTTCAGTAGCCAGACCCAAAAACACCAATTCCGTTTTTGCAAGTTTTTTCATATCTGCATCACCTATGAAAATAAAGTCCTCATTGTTAACCAGTTTTTGTTTTCCAACATTGAGGTTCACTTGGGGATAAGAAACCGAGGAAAGGTTGAATTCCTGAAAATAATTCCCATTGACAGGGCCCATAAGTCCAAGATTTTTATAAAAACCAGCTAAATATTCAGCAGCTAATTTTTGACCTTTTTCACCTGTATCCCGACCTTCCAATTCATCTGAGGCCAAATAAGTCAGGTGTTTTTCAAGGTCAGTCGCAGTGATTGTGTTAGCGTATTTTAATGCTGTGGCATCTTGGGCTTCGGTCTGTCCAGCAACTAAGAGAGCAAATGCTCCTGCTATCCATATTTTCTTTTTCATATAAAATCTGAAAGAATTTAAAATTAAGGAGCCAAACATAGAAATAATTCCCATTAGATTAAAACCGTTTGTCAATTTGGATGTTACTAGGGTATATTTCTTTGGGTTTAAAAAATTATTATCATTCAATAATTTATACATTTGCACTACCTAAAAATTGATGAGAATATAACCCAAATTTGTCCTTTATCTTAACATATAATGAAGATTAAACTAGACCCCTCTACCAAATTTGAGCAAAGACATAATGGTCCTTCACCTAAAGAAGTCCAATTGATGCTGCAAAGTATCGGAGCAGCTTCTTTGGACGAACTTATCGATCAGACCATTCCAAAAGCCATACAGTTGGTAAAACCATTGGATCTCCCCAAATCCAAAACAGAAGCCTCTTTTTTGAGGGATTTTAAAAAATTGGCCTTAAAAAATAAGATATTCAAATCTTTTATCGGCTTGGGATATTATGATACTATTGTTCCAGGTGTGATCTTAAGGAATATCCTTGAAAACCCTGGATGGTATACTGCATATACGCCGTATCAGGCTGAGATTGCGCAAGGAAGATTGGAAGCCCTGATCAATTACCAGACCATGGTGATGGATCTGACAGGAATGGAAATGGCCAACGCCTCTTTGCTCGATGAAGCCACTGCAGCTGCTGAAGCAATGACCATGCTTTATGCTTCCAAACCGAGAGAAAAAAAGAACGCCAATAAATTTTTTGTGGATGAAAAAATATTTCCTCAAACCAAGGATTTGTTGATTACCCGAGCAGAGCCTATTGGTATCGAGTTGGTTATTGCGCCTCTTTCCAGTTTGGATCTTACTGAAGCAAATTTATTTGGGATGCTTTTGCAGTATCCAAACCTTGACGGAGCGGTCATTGATCATTCCCAATTGGTAGCTGCCGCAAAAGAAAACAATGTATTGACAGCTTTTGCTACAGATCTTTTGAGTTTGACGCTACTAACACCTCCTGGGGAAATTGGAGCGGATGTGGTAGTGGGCACCAGTCAACGATTTGGTGTACCAATGGGTTACGGTGGACCTCATGCCGCATTTTTTGCTACCAAAGAAGCTTACAAGAGGCAAGTTCCTGGAAGAATCATAGGTGTATCTGTGGATAGGGATGGTAATAAAGCTTACAGAATGGCATTGCAGACCCGCGAGCAACATATCAAAAGAGAAAAAGCCACTTCCAATATCTGTACTGCACAGGTGTTGTTGGCAGTCATGGCAGGAATGTTTGCCGTATATCACGGTCCAAAAAGCCTGAAAGAAATTGCGGCAAGAACCCATGGACTTGCCCAATTGACTGCAAAAGCATTGGCATTATTGGGATATAAACAATTGAATGAAAACTTTTTTGATACGATTAAGATTAAAACAGACGCTGTTCAGCAATCCAAAATAAAGGCTTTTGCTTTATCCTCTGAAATGAATTTCAGGTATGAAGAAGGTGCAGTGGTTTTGGCTTTTGATCAGGCTAAAACCATCAGTGATGTCAAAGCTGTAGTGGAGGTTTTTTCAAAGTCTATCAACAACAAAGTCCAGTTTGATTGGAATACCATGATCGCTGAATTGGAATTGAATTATCCGACAGGTTTGTCCAGGACATCTGAATATTTGACCCATCCGGTTTTTAATCTGTATCACTCAGAACACGAGATGTTGCGATATATCAAAAGACTGGAAAATAAGGATCTTTCGCTGGTGCATTCCATGATTTCCCTTGGTTCATGTACCATGAAATTGAATGCTACTGCGGAAATGGTTCCGGTAACTTGGCCGGAATTTGGCCAATTGCATCCTTTCTGTCCCCAAGATCAGGCAGCCGGATATTATGAGCTTTTCCAAAACCTAAGAAACTGGTTGAGTGAAATCACAGGATTTTCGGATACTTCCCTTCAGCCCAATTCCGGTGCGCAGGGAGAGTATGCTGGATTGATGGTGATCCGGGCTTATCATATGAGCCGTGGAGATCACCATAGAAACATAGCCTTAATACCAACTTCCGCGCATGGAACCAATCCAGCGTCAGCGGTGATGGCAGGGATGAAAGTAGTTTTGGTCAAATGTGATGAAAGTGGCAATATTGATGTGGAGGATTTGAAGTCCAAAGCTGAAGCGCACAAAGATGAATTGGCATCTTTGATGGTAACTTACCCCTCAACCCATGGGGTCTTTGAAGAGGCCATTCAGGAAATCTGTCAAATCATCCACGATAATGGCGGTCAGGTGTATATGGATGGGGCCAATATGAATGCACAGGTTGGACTGACAAGTCCGGGAAGAATTGGTGCGGATGTCTGTCACTTAAATCTCCATAAAACCTTTTGCATTCCTCATGGTGGTGGTGGACCTGGCATGGGGCCGATATGTGTAGCAGAACATTTGGTACCGTTTTTACCGGGCAACCCTTTGATTGAAACAGGAGGGACATCTGCGATCACTGCTATCTCAGCAGCGCCTTATGGCAGTGCGAGTATTCTTCCGATTTCATATGCCTACATCGCCATGATGGGTGGAGATGGATTGACCAATGCTACCAAAATCGCCATTCTGAATGCCAACTATATCAAATCAAGACTGGAAAAGCATTATCCAATTCTCTACACAGGAAAGGGTGGAAGGGCAGCCCATGAAATGATTTTGGATTGCAGGGCATTCAAAGAAGTGGGAGTTGAGGTAGAAGATATTGCGAAGCGATTGATGGATTATGGATTCCATGCCCCAACAGTTTCTTTCCCTGTAGCGGGAACTTTAATGATAGAGCCGACAGAATCAGAAACAATGGCCGAATTGGACAGGTTCTGCGATGCCATGATTGGGATCCGCGAAGAAATCCAAGAAGTGTATGACGGCAAGGCAGATAAAGAAAACAACGTGCTTAAAAATGCACCCCATACTGCGGTATTGGCATTGTCTGATAATTGGGATTTTCCTTACTCGAGAGAAAAAGCAGTTTATCCATTGCCATTTGTCAAAGGGAATAAATTCTGGCCATCCGTTAGAAGAGTTGATTCTGCTTATGGAGATAGAAACCTGGTTTGTAGCTGCATTCCGGTGGAGGAATATGCTGAGACTGAGGTTTAGAAGTGAGACGTGAGATTTGAGAAACAAGAGCAAAGAGCCAAGAATCAAGAGCCAAGATGAGTTAGGAATTACCTTTGGGGTTTTCAAAACCTCGAAGGTTTTTTTACCAGAATTAAGTGGTGAGTATTGAGATGCGATAGCCGAGATATTTGAACCAACAAGAATCAAGAAAAGCCTTCCATAAAACTGGGAGGCTTTTTTGATTCAATATCAATCAGGCCAATCTTCTTGTTTTTTTGTTACTGTTTTGGTTAAAATAAATTCCTCTAAGTCAAAGAAATTCTTTAAATAAATAGGGTTTGTTTTGGGTAGTAATAAGGATTTTTCTTCATCTTGTTTTTCTAAATTCGCCTAACGATAACTATACATGCAAAGCTTTGATTTAAACCCTTCCGAGAGACAGGAACTGTACAAATTTACCATTGACTTGCTTGAGAAATATTATTCCGATACCAAGTCAAATCGGGTTTCTCCAAAGTTGGATATTTCAAAAATTGTGGATGCTGTAAGAAAGGTGAATTTTTCGGAACACTTGACTTCAAAGGAGGCGATCAAACATTTGGTGGAGGGAATGAAAAACCATTCGGTCCACACCCCGCATCCTAAATATTTCGGTCTTTACAATCCGAGGGCAAACTTCCCGAGTATTATGGGTGATTTGATTACTGCTGTTTTTAATCCCCAATTGGCAGCTTGGAGTCACTCTCCTTTTGCCAATGAAATTGAGAATTACCTGATTGCTGAATTTGGGAAAAAATTTGGCTATCCACATGCAAACATAGATGGTGTCTTTGCAAGTGGTGGTGCAGAAGCTAATCTTACCTCAGTTTTGTGTGCTGTTAATCATGCTTTTCCTCAATTTGCCAAATCAGGTTGGTTTGGTATGAGCAAAAGACCAGTGATGTATTGTTCGGCAGAGTCGCACCACTCAGTGCATAAAGCGGCAAAAACTGTGGGCTTGGGATATGATGCTATCAGAAATATTCCTGTGAGGAAAGATTTGAAAATGGATCTGGAACAACTGAAAGGAACTATTCAAAAAGATGTTCAGGAAGGTTATCAGCCATTTATGGTCATCGGGACAGCAGGGACTACAGGAACCGGTGCCATCGATGATTTGGTTGGCATAAGAAAAATAGCGGATGAATACGCGCTTTGGTTTCATGTGGATGCTGCTTACGGCGGTGCCGCAGTATTGCATCCAGATCTGAAAGATCTACTCGACGGCATTTCACTTTCAGACTCCATCACTTTTGATGCACACAAATGGTTGTCCGTAACTATGGGGACAAGTCTGTTTATTACCAGACATAAGGGGATTTTATCAGAAACCTTCAGAATCACCGCCGAATATATGCCCAAGGAAGCCAAAGACCTTGAAATTGTCGATCCATTTACCCATTCCATCCAATGGTCCCGACGGGCTTATGGCATTAAGCTGTATTTGGCATTGATGATTTTCGGTTGGGAGGGTTATGAGAAAACCATAAGACACCAGACAAAAATCGGGGAAAAGCTAAAAGAGTTGTTGGAGAAAGGTGGTTGGACCGTTATGAACAGCAGTCCTTTTCCGGTGGTATGTTTTATGGATGAAAATTACCTTGATCATCCTGATTTCACCAAAACTGTCATCAATGAAATCATTGATTCCGGAAAGTCATGGATATCCATTTATCCTATTTTTGGCAAACCTACATTCCGTGCCTGCATCACAAATTACAATACTTCTGTAGAGGATATTGAAGAGTTGGTAGGTGAATTGAATGAGGGGAGGGAGAGGTTTGGGTAAGGTTGATCTAGTTGATACCAAAAATCAACTCTAAATTAAATTGGGTAATTCTTTTGCTTGAAAATCAAATAAATGATTTCAAAGTAAGTAAATTTTCTATTATTCCGATTTATTTTAGCGCTATATAATAGTTATATCAAAATATTTCCAAAAGTAAATTCAATAAGATGAAAGTAATAGTTATATGTTTTTATGTGGTTTTCAGTTATTTTTATGTTTTAAATTATGAAAATACATGTCGTAATCCATCAATTGATGATCTTGGGTTTAAAGATATTAAGATAGGCTCTTCTTTATCTGAGATCAAAAATAAACACAAGCTATCTACTGAAAGCACATCTTATTTTTTAGACTCAAATTCTTGTGGAAATTTTGTTGTGTTTGGAGCTCTTAGTAATATAATTTTTTCAGGTGATAATAAATTTGAAGAATATAGAATAACAAATTCTCATGAATACACACTATTTAATAGCAGAATAGGATGTATTAAATTGTTTTTTTATCTAGACAAACTTGTTTTGATAGAAATTAGAAATGCATTTGGCGCAATGGAAGGATACGCAAGGGCATTTGGAGCTGAAACTTGTATAACAACAACCGATCGTTTTTTTAACCATAAAGAACTAAAAGTTTTAGGAAATCAACTGTCTTTGCATGTAACAGAATATTACAACAACAAACAAATTGATCATACTGCAACATTAATTTACTCACACGAGGGCATAAACAATGCCTTAAATAATATCCGAAATCAAAGAAATAATGATTTTTAAATACATATTTTTAGAATCATGTTTTTATCCAAGATTCTCAAACCTGTAATTGGCAACTGGAAGTAGATTTAGACAAGGGGGTATTTTTAGATAGTTATTATACTTACTAATTATTTGTATTTAAGCCATTTTTAGAATACTATTATATTTATATTGATTTTAGTTATCCTCACTATAATTCAACCAAACTTTTATAATTCATGGCTTTAAGTTGGAATGAGATCAAGGACCGCGCCTTGAGATTTACCAAAGAATGGGAAGGCGAAACCCGGGAGCGCGCCGAAAAAGACTCCTTCTGGAATGATTTCTTTAATGTCTTTGGGATATCAAGACGACGGTTGGCCACTTTCGAAGAACCTGTCAAAAAACTAAACAATCAACAGGGATTTATAGACCTTTTCTGGAAAGGAACGCTTCTCGTAGAGCACAAGTCCAAAGGGAAAAACCTGGATGCTGCATTTGAGCAGGCCACGGATTATTTTCATGGCATCAAAGAGCACGAGCTTCCCAAGTATGTTTTGGTGTCGGACTTTGAGTATTTTAAACTCTATGACTTGGATGAAAAAAAAGATTATGATTTCCATCTTTCCGAATTTCATAAAAACATCAAGTTATTTGGATTTATAGCAGGATATCAGAAGCGGAGTTTCAAAGAAGAAGATGAAGTCAATATTGCTGCGGCAGAACTAATGGGTAAGCTGTATGATCAGTTAAAGGACAGTGGGTATTCTGGCCATTCCTTGGAAGTCTATCTGGTCCGTTTGCTATTTTGTCTTTTTGCTGATGATACGGGAATCTTTGAGAAAGATACTTTTAAGGAATTGATCGAAATCAAATCCGGAGAAGATGGAAGTAATTTGGGAGGCTTGCTCGCCCAATTCTTCCAGGTTTTGAATACTCCCCGTGACAAGCGGATGAGCAGCTTGGACGAGCATTTGGCCGCTTTTCCTTATGTAAATGGAAAGCTGTTTGAAGAATTCCTGCCGATACCTGCTTTCAATTTCCGAATGCGTGAGATATTACTGCTATGCAGTGCATTGAATTGGGGCAAAATATCACCTGCCATATTCGGTTCCATGTTCCAATCAGTGATGGATCCTGTGGAACGTCGTAATCTTGGCGCACATTACACCTCTGAAAAGAACATCCTGAAACTGATCAGGCCATTAATTTTGGACGAACTTCGGGAGGAGTTTGAGAAGCTGAAAGGAAATAAGAATAAACTGCGTGAATTCCATCAACGATTGGGAAAGCTGAAGTTTCTTGATCCTGCCTGTGGATGCGGAAACTTCCTTATCATCACTTATCGGGAACTGCGGCTCCTGGAACTGGATGTGCTAAAAGAAATATACGGTGCCCAGCAAGCCATCGGTATCCAAGAAATCATGTCCATAGATGTGGATCAGTTTTACGGGATCGAATATGATGAATTTCCTGCCAGGATTGCTGAAGTGGCGCTGTGGTTGATGGATCATCAAATGAACCTCCGGATCTCAGAGGAATTTGGCCAATACTATGCACGTCTTCCGCTTAACAAATCGGCAAAGATCGTCCATGGCAATGCACTTCGGATCAATTGGGAAGATGTGGTTCCAAAAGAGGAGTTGAGCTATATTTTGGGGAACCCGCCGTTTGTGGGGTCAAAATATCAAACTTATGAGCAAAGGAAAGATTTAGCTTTTGTTTTTTCTGAGGTTAAGAATACAGGAGTCTTAGATTATGTTTCAGCCTGGTATTTTTTGGCCACATCTTTTATTCAAGATTCAAAGGTAAAATGTGCTTTTGTTTCGACCAATTCTATTACACAAGGAGAACAAGTGGGAATTTTATGGGATGAAATTTTAAAAAGAAATGTGGAAATCTTCTTTGCACATCAAACATTTCATTGGAATAATGAAGCTAGAGGAAATGCAGCTGTTTATTGCGTTATAATAGGCTTTGGTGTGGGGAATTATTCAAAAAAGAAACTTTTTCAATATGATGACATAAAAGGGGATCCTCATCTTTTGTATGTGAGAAATATAAATCCATATTTGGTAGATGGACCTAGCCTAGTAATCAAATCAAGAAGTACTCCAATTTGTAATGTGCCTGAAATTGGTATTGGGAATAAGCCAATTGATGGGGGATTTTATCTTTATACACAAGATAAGCTTGATGCTTTTGTTAGTAAATACCCTAAAAGTAAGGAGTTTTTTAGACCTTGGTTTGGTGCTACTGAGTTTTTATACAATGAAAAAAGATGGGTTTTATGGTTAGGAAATATGTCTCCAAGAGAACTAAAAAAGCACCCAGAAATTCTTGAAATTGTTGAGGAGGTTAGAAAGTTTAGGCTTAAAAGTACTAGTAAACCTACTCAAAAATTAGCAACAATCCCTACTAGGTTCCATGTTGAAAATTTTCCAGATAAAGAATATTTGCTAATTCCAAAGGTTACTTCGGAAAGAAGAACATATAGTCCAATAGGGTTCATGTCTCCAGAAAATGTTTCTAGTGATTTGGTTTTTATAAGTTCTGATTCTGAAATATTTCATTTTGGGATTTTAAGTTCAATGATGCACATGATTTGGTTAAGATATACCTGCGGCAGACTTGAAGGCCGTTTAAGATATTCCAAAGGAATTGTTTATAATAACTTCCCATGGCCCAAAAACCCTTCCGAAAAGAATAAAAAATTGGTTGAAGAAAAATCTCAGAAAGTGCTGGATACCCGTGCAAAATATCCTGAAAGTTGCTTGGCTGATCTTTATGATCCCTTGGTGATGCCACCTGACTTGGTGAAAGCACATCAGGAATTGGATAAGGCAGTGGATCTTTGCTATCGCCCCCAGGCTTTCAACTCAGAAATGGCCAGGATCGAATATTTATTTGAATTGTATGAGGAGTATTTGGCTCCGTTGATGGGGAAGAAGAAGAAATAAAAAAAGATTACTTCGGAAACCATTCAGTTGGCTTCCTGTAAATTTTTGAGGACAATGGGATAGTAACTTCATCTGGTAATAAGGCCTTATTCCATCTTGGTTTGTATGATGAAAGGTCTAGCGCGGGAAAATTTCTGTTTGCAAGACTACTAGTATATTTAGTAGGAGGGAATAGAACCATTAATTCAACATTTTTATAGAATTGTTCGACTAATTTGATTGGAGGTAAAAAATCAGAATCTCCTGAAACTAACACTATTTTATCGCTGATCCCATTGTGGCAATCTTCAACAATTTTTATGGCAAGATTTACGTCAGTTTGCTTCTCTTCCCAATGCATGTAAATTCTACCACAACCACCACTTGCTCGACAAGTCATTTCTTTGTCTTGATATTTACCATAGTGGATTTTCAGCTTGTCCCCATTTAAAGTCTTGTTGCATTGAAGAAGATTATTTTGTCTAATCTCTTTACCTTTATTTTTTGGACGAGCTGTAAAATAATTAACGCAAACTAATTGCTCGTTTTCCATTAAAAAGCCTTCAAAGAGCTTGACAAGATCAATCCAGTAAAATTTTCTCCAATCAGGTTTACTTTTGGTCATAGCTTTCAGACCATAGTAGAAATTAAAACCATCAACATAGAAAGAAACTTTTTTTTTCATACTTCAATATATAAAAAAAGCCTCTTTCGAGGCTCTGACCAATAAGATGAAACCTATTGGGGTGCGTTGTCAATACATTGAATGACTCTGCAATGTTAAGTCTTTCTATTGATAAATCAAATACCAGACAGTGTTTATTAACATTTATTAAGACTAATTGTTAATAAGTGGTTGAAAACTACTTTTAATGGTTTTTGTTCTATTCAAATTCAGTTTATTCCCTGTCCTTTTGACATTTAGTGAAGATATTGGAGAAGTGTTCAATTTGCAAATAGACTTTCTAAGACTACGTACAGTAACAGGAAGTAATCCAAGTTTGCCTAAATTAATTTTGTCAAATCCTTTTTGAATGAACTTCTAGAAGTAACTATTGGATAGATATAAAAATCGTCTTTGATAAATAATTTTCTTAACTTGATATTTAAAATAATTTAGATATGGAGAAAATAATTACACTTCAATTAGATAAAAAGCAAGATAAATTATTTTTATTTGAACACGAAATTCAAAACCCTTACATTGAAATTCAGGAAGAATTAAATGAGAAGTTTCCTTTTAATACACAGAATTCTTCAAAAACATTTTTTTTAGAATTTTATGATTTTTTGTGTGAAAAAATATCTGGGAAAAGGCATCCTTTATTAGATAATATTGATTACTGTTTGTATTATAGTTACCCCTATCAAGGGATAAGATGGACTACTTTAAAAGATGAATTTGAAAAACATATTGAAAAATTTAAAAAGGCAGTAGTCGAAAACAATGTAGAAGAAATTCAGGAATATAATAAGTTGCACTTTGGATTTGATAGAAATAGGTTTGATTTTTTTGCTTTTAATGATTCTTTAGAATCTGTAAAAATAAAATTTAAGGATAGTATAGTAGCTTATAGCCACAACTATGTGGGCTTCACTGAAATACTTTTTATAGTGGATGAAAATTTCAAGTTTTATATAGATTCAAATTTGGGCTTTGGAAAATCAAGTTATTTTTTTTTAAAAGTAAATTATAAAGGAGTTCAAATTGTCCCATTTTCAAAATGGATATATTTTAGATATGAGAAGACTAGCATTATAAAAAAATACACAGTAGAGTACCCATTAGCGAGGTCATCTTGGACCAGATGTTTTAATTATATAATTGAGTCATATCAACTATACAAGACCAATGAAAGTCTGTTTATAAACAAATACATGGTCGGTGAATTAGACGAGATGTTAAGGCAAGTAAAAGAAGTGTTCTCATCAGATAACGAGATAAAAACTTCCTATTGGGATGAGGAACAAACAGAACACTTAGAGGAGGTTATAACAATATATGAAGAAATACTTTTTTATCAAGGTCATAAAATAGTGGGATGTTTAGATTTTGTAGGCTCCATATTGGTTTTGTCAGAATTCTCGGTTGAGGTGAGTTTTTATATTGAAAAAATTGAAGAATATGTTGTTAAGGTTAAAAAAAAAATTGAACTACATTTAATAATTTTGAAAAAAAGAATCATTGAATTACAAATTGAAAAAGAGAATTTAAAGATTAATAGTATTGAAATATTATCTTGGGAAAAGAGTTTTCAAGGTTTGTTAAAAGAAAAACATAACGTTTTATCATATCATTCAGATTATCTGTCTTTTTTACCTCAATTTCTCGAAAACAACTTTGAATCCGAAAAACAATTATGTATTGAGCTACTTTCATTTCATGAAGAAATGGAAAAACTCACTGATTCGATATCGAATACTGAAAACTTTGTACGAAGATTTTCCGGCATAATTGAAGATATTAATACTTATTTTGATGGCGATTGAATGTTCTTTTAGGATCCCGTCTTGGTGAAGATTGAAGTTGTAGATTGTATCTATACTTCTTATTTTTTGATTCCGTACAGTGTTAGGAAGTATTACCAGTTTTCAAAAATTTCTTTTAGTTATGAGGAAAGTAATTTAAGTCCAATACCGGGAGATATCAGGAATTGTCAAAAAATATACTGCGAAGGGTGAGAAAATCACCCTTTATAAGCTCTCAATTTTCCGTGCTTCTTCAATTTTATTAAATGCCTGTTCGGCATCTTTAAATTCCTGTTTGCCCTTTTTTGCCTCATCATAAAGTTTGATGTCTTCCAGTTCGTTAATTTTAAAGATGTATAAGCTAGTTTGTTTGGGAATATAATCAATTAGTAGAAATCTTTTAACCCACTACAACTCTTTGCATCCCCATGCACTTTTGACTAATTTAGTCAAAAAATATTTTTCAAAATCATGAACAGTTTCGGCGAAAAAATTCGAAAGCTGAGATTGGAAAAAGGAATGCCCCTTCGGACAGTAGGTGCATTTTTGGATATTGATCAAGCTTTGATCAGAAAAGCAGTGCGGGGAATCAGGAAACTATCCAAAGAACAGGTCATCCGATTGGCCGGACTTTTTGAAATTCCGGCTTCTGAACTTTTGGTGCCTTGGATGGCGGATTAAGTGGTCTATGACCTTGGAGATAACGACGAACTGGCCAAAGAAGTACTGAAAATTGCGGAAGAGGAAGTTGCGTATAGGGTTTTTGAAAAAACTGATAAAAAAGAAATAATCAAAGAAATCAGTGAAATCCTTGATAAAGATTCAAGAATAGAAAAAGGTTGGGTTTTTGGCTCTTTCGCAAGAGGGGACAACAATCCGGAAAGTTATATAGATATTTTATTCCAAGTAAAGGAGAATGTTAAATTCAGCATATTCGATCAGCTAGGAATTAGGGAACAATTGATTAAAGCACTGAATAGAGAGATTGATTTTGTTGAACATGACACTGCGCGAGTATATGGTAGAAAATGTAAAAAAGGATTTAATTCAGATTTATGGCTAAACCTACTTAATCTGGGTGAAGATTGGAAATGACGTTGGGTGTAAATTGTATCTACACCTTTTTATCCTCGGAATTTGTAATTCCAGTTTACAAAAATTCCCCTACTTCGAAATAATCCTGTTATATTCAAAACAATGAAAACAACCTCCCTAATCCTTTCTTTCCTACTGATCTCTGTCAGCACTTTCTCCCAAATCCAAAAAAACTGGGCCTGGGGTGGGTCAATTGATCCTTTGCAAACAAAATATGAGGTTTTGCATTATCAGCTGGAACTGGAAATATTTCCCGAAAAGCAGGAAATCTATGGAAAAAATAAAATCACTTTTTCCTCAGATGAAAAGTTGGATACCTTGAGATTGAACCTGATCGAGGAGTACATAGTGACCAAAGTAATCATGGCTGGAGAGGAAGTCGGTTTTCGGCATTTTGGGGATACTTTGGATATTTATCCTTCGGATTGTACCTGTACTGAGGTAGAAGTGTTTTATGGAGGTCAGACACCCATTGCAATCCGGCCTCCTTGGACAGGAGGTTTTACTTGGGAAATAGATGAACTGAAAAATCATTGGATGGGCTTATCTTCTCAGAATGAAGGGGCAAAAATCTTTATGCCCTGCCTGGACCACCCATCAAGTGAACCTTCCAATGGAGTGGATTTGATCCTCACGGCACCCTATCCCTATTTTGTAGCTGCGAATGGGAGACTAATTGATACCCAAAGGCAAAACGGCAAAGTCACCTACCATTGGACTACCCAATATCCCATCAATAATTACAATATCAATTTTACCCTAGGGGTTTTCCATGAGGAATCAAAAACTTTTAGGAGTGCCAATGGGACCGAAATCCCGATGATTGTCTATGTTCTCCAACAAAACAGGGATAAGTCAAAATTGCTTATGGAAGTGTTGGAAACTTCTGCCAAAACCCACGAGAAGTTTTTCGGGCCTTATCCTTTTCCCAATGACAAAATTGCTGTGGTGGAAACGCCTTATTTGGGGATGGAACATCAGACTATTAATGCTTACGGCAATAATTTTCAGTTTGAGAAAATCGGAGATGTATATGCCGATTGGCTGCTGCACCATGAATTGGGGCATGAGTGGTTTGGAAATAAAGTTTCGGTCAAAGATTGGGCTGATTTCTGGATCCATGAAGGTTTGACTGCTTATGGGGATTGGCTG